>CAZRHT010000028.1:0-36496 GCA_964599895.1 uncultured Holophagae bacterium | reverse complement strand
GAAAGCGCCAGGTTCAACGTCGTGGTTTTTTCGAGTTGGTTGAAATGATTGGCTCAGTTTTTTCCGGTTCTATGCTTGCTTCGACCTGTGCCTGCTCAACTGTCTTCAGACGTTCACGCTTCATCTGAATCTTCTCTTTAATCTCTTCTTTTTGTTTGTCTTCCGTTTCCTTCAGAGCGGTTTCCAGATTACCAATATCCTCAATCAGTTCCTTTTTTTCGGCTTCTAATTGTTCTGCCTGCTCCGCTTTATCAAAAACGATTTCCTCCGCACCTACAGCCTCTTTTTCTGGTTTTACCTGAACGAAAGTTGGAATAATCTTCTGTTCCTCAGCTATCCGGCGTTGGTTCATAAAAGCCGGTGACATGATTTCAATGTCATTGCCATGTAAAGTATTCAGTACAGTCCGGAATAAATTTGAACGAGCCGTGAGGAGCCCTTTAACGTCCGCGAGTAGACCGGAGATCCTGTAAGTTATGGAAAAATTCCCCAGTTCAAGGATATGGACGAAGGGGTCCTTCAGTCCAGTTTCTTCCGCAGCCTTAATGAGTAAAGGTTCAATCTTCAAATGATGGATGTCATATCCTAAAGACAGGGTAGCTGAAACGATAGCGCCTGAGCTTCGTATCGTGGACACCGGGTGGCTGATTAAGTATGTATTGGGGAGAGCTATAAGTTCCCGGCTTTCAGATTGTATTTCAGTATCGAATAATCCCCGTTCAGAAACACGACCAAAAAAGTCACCCACGCGAATAAAATCACCGGTTCGGAAGGGTTTCGTTATTCGAAGCACAACTCCGGCCATTAAGTTCCCGATAACAGTTGTTGATGAGAACGCAATTATTCCTGAAATGAGAATTCCAATCAGCCCAATTATCTGGTTTCGAGAACTCTCGCTTATGGGTAATGCAATGACAAATGCCAGAATGCCCACAATTGTCAGAACCAGCATCAATATCTGAAGGGGGAATTTGCGCTCATTACCGATTTCCGGACGTCTCCCGATAAGGAACCAATAACAACCCCACAGGATTGCAACAGACGCAATAAGAATAATCAATGGAGGCAGAAAGGTAAAAAGAAGATTTAAGATTTTATCCGAGATTTCCATAAGCAGGGCCCTCTATTTCAGCAAATTTAATACTCTCCCACATCTTTTCTCGGGAGAAAAAACAGTAACTTTTTCTTTGACTCTATACCTCATTTTACTGAATGTCAATCAGTTAGCGAATCTACCCCACTATGAAGTCAGCAACCAAACCATAAAATCACTCAATGCGGTTGACGCAGTCAGGTATGGTTCACTATTCTTCTTTGTCCTCTTTTGAATTTCAGTTAACAGCTCCTTCAACGACCAGTCGCCAACGGCTGCTCCTTTCTGATGACTGTCATGTGAGACATGCCCCCACATGTGTTGGAGTGCATTCCGGATACCACCTTCATTTGGCTGAATTCTTAAGGTTTCTGTCAAAAGTGAAGCCAGCTCAGAAAAACCACAATTCCCAACTGCAGCATCTCGACCAATTTCTCTGTAGAGCTTCTGGTCCCGGGCCAGAACAGAGTACTTGTGCTGGCTCCATAGTTGCTGCGGGTTCAGCGGTAACGGTATCCGACCTTGCTCTTTGTCTTTGTATTTCTCCTTTAGTATCTGATATTGCCTGCCTGGCTCATCCACATACTGTGGCGGCCAGACGCCCCTGCTGGATTGCATGTTAACCGGAGACCTGTCGGTGAACCCTCTCAGGGCCATTTCACATGCCAATTGTTTATGCCGCATTTCCAGTGCCCAACCGTACCCGACCCAGCGTAGGGTTTCAGGATGTTGAGAATAACCTTTCTTGTTGTTTAGAATGATCGAGGCGATACCGTGCAACTCACGATGCTCACCAAGCAGACTTTGTCGGTTTAAATAGCCCGGATTAATGTCCCAGATTCTCATTTGAATAGACACTTGTCACGTTTGAATCAAGCAGCACCGGGAAGCGATGCCGACTTGAATGATTTGTAAAACAACAACGCCATCAACCAAGGACCTGCAAATTGAGCTGCCAAACTGAATAGTTCAGGACAGATGCAAAAGTTACCCACAGCAGGTAGGGACACAGCAGTCCCCCCGCCAGCGGACGCACACGCCAGAAAGAAACGAGAGTGGCAATGATAAGAACCCAGAGCACCAGGATATTGGCAAATGCCCAGAAGCCGCTTTGCCAGGCAAAGAATATCCAACTCCAGAGGGCATTCAGGACCAGCTGGACCAGATATAACGTCAGTGCCGTTTGATTGGGTCCAAATCCACCGGAACGCCAGATAAGCCACGCGGCAATGCCCATCAAAATGTATAGAATTGTCCAGACCGGCCCAAAAAGAAAGGCGGGTGGTGCCCAACTCGGCTGTACAAGCTGACCATAGAAAGCTTTGGCATGTACCGTCGCTCCACCTCCAAGAGCGGCAGCGGCAAAGGTCACAATGAGCCAACCGAAAAGCCCCGGAATTTTCCACTTCTTTACCTGTGACACGATAAACATCTCCTTGTGCTCAACTTAGTGTTTTCCGGACAATCTCCCGTTGTTGCACATGAACTCTCAAGTCTTATTAAAACTTATACCTCATCTCCAACTTGTCAAGAAAAGGCTCCCTGCCACTGCCCCGAATGTTAAGTCTTGAATGGGGGATGAGATAGGGAAACAAGAAAAGACGCTTCTTCACTTGAAATTTTCAATTGCTCCAAATTTGGAAACTGCCTTACATTTTTTATCTTCTTTGTTTGAGAACTGGGAAGCTCTCATAGTAATCAATAGATATTATTGTTCAATCACGTCTATTACTGTGTTCCTGTTTTCAAATACAGTCTTAACCATTTCTTGAAAGCGTGTTGGAAATGTCCTTTTGTCTTCAGGTGTAGCATCAGGATCAATTGCGCTCATCAATATTTTCCCAGGATTTACCACTTTCCCCGGATGATAATTTATGCCGATTTGTTTTTTGGTATCCAGACGCGTGAACCGAACTTCCGTATCAATTGGAACATTGTAAAACAAGAGGCCCCTTCTATTAAATGTGCCCCCCGGAATTCCTCCAAAGCCATAATCCGTTGTTGCTCCTGTAATATTGGAAAGTATGGATCCCACAACACCTGCATTATTTTCGGTGGGCGAGTTTTTTATTTCGACCTTTATTTCACCCCTTTGGGGGATTTCCTCAACGTACAATGTTTTAAGGCCTTTTAACGCCATCAAGTAGGCACCAGCTACCGTTGCACAGCTGTGTCCTGCCATTTTTACGATATCCAAATATGTAATTTCAATCATTCCAGTGTTATTGACTCCAAGAAATTTACTTAATTCATCTCTCAATACAATACTCTCAATCTCATCAAAAAAACTCCGATATTCCATATCCGCTATTACCTCCTTCAAAACTTTGCACAATGAAATAACCTAATGGAAGCAAAACATTTTCCCGTTTTGCTCCCTGATTTCACAGGTCACTGAGTCGGCTACGCCGGCTCAGTCAGATCCGTGCCACGCCCAGGAACACCGCGTGGAGGGTTACCACCAGGACAATGAACAGCTTCCTCGCTGTTTCCGCGCTCAACCCCGGGAAATGGTAATGGATAGTGTTGTGGGGACAATCGGTGATGCAGTCCCCGCACAGCGTGCAGGTAAGGGAAGGCCTGCCTGCCTGGATATCTTTCAGAGTTAACGCACTGTAGCGGCAGACGCGGGCACAGGCCATGCAGGATGTGCAGCCACCCAGATCAATGCGGATTCGAAAGGGGTTCAATTTACCGAGTGTATTTGAAAACAAACCAATGGGACAGTAAGCGGTACAGTGGACCATCGTCCCCTTCTTTCTGGAAAATACCAGCATGACGCCGACACCGGCCAGACCGAAGATGGCGGCCAGAATCGTTGCGGGGATCCAGCCAACACCGAAAACTCGAAGTAGGATTGCCATGCCAATTACCAGGACGGTAATGGTAATTCGAATCGGATCATTCCGATAGTATCCGGGCACCTTTTTTGACCGGGAAGAGGCGTCATCCCATGCTCCGATGTAGCAGAGATGGGAACACCATGCCGGGCCCACCAGGGCAATGGTTCCCAGAAACAGGAATACCATAAAAAATTCATGACCCCTATAGATGGGACCCGCCGCTATCAGTGCCGGTACAGGGAGATGCAGCTTTCCGGTCATCAGAAACGAATCAAACCCAAGTAGTCCCAGAATCAACTGGCCGAAAAAAACGATGGTGAAGAGGTGCCAGACCCGGATTCGCCATTTTGCCTGGGTTTTGTGGTCATAAATACGCGCCGCGACAACAGCGCCGTACCCGGCAAGTGCAACGATTTCCAGCCAGCCGAAGCCGGGCACAAACCGGTTCAAGAGGAGCATGTTCAAGGGAACTTTCAATTGAATCATGGAGAGGGTTCCGGCAGTCAGGAAGAACACCCAGGCGGAGATCCTGGCGGAGGGCAGATCGCCCGGATAGCGATCCCGGGATTTTTTCCGAAGGAGTACCCACGCGGAAAATATGGTGAACAGCGCAACACCACTCATAATGGCCACAAGGCGAACGTGCGGCAGTCCAAAACGAATCCTCATCATTGTCAGTTGATACCCTGTGAAAATCCAGACAACTGTACCCATGAGCAGCAGAATTCCCGCCGCGAGGGGCACCCAGCGCTTTCTGTAAGAAAATAGGAATGGAAGCAGTAGACACGCGATTGCCAACCCGGCCAGGTTTGCCCGGGAAAAATGAGCTGCCAGAAGCAAAAACGCCAGAATTGGAAATGTAATCATGCGAGGCCTCCTTCAGATAAGAAGTATATCCCGTCCCTGAGTTCAGAACTTGATCCGGGTCAAGAAAAGGCCAGAATGCCCTTCGGGCAGTGATGAGTGGAGGGTGATAAGTGACAAAAGGCATGAATACTCGATTCCCTTCCCCTCTGTAACCCACCCATTACGCCTACGCTGGGAAGCAAGTTCAAGTCTGAGTTTGAGTAAAGGCCTGAAATGGGTAATTTGCCCTCTTTTGTCCCACGTGGACGCAGACTCAAATCTGTCCTTCTTCAATCCCTGTCTTTCATTGACGTTGCCCATTACTGGTGATAGAATTGTTTGAATTCTGATAGGAGGATCCTCATGTATAAAAACCTGTCCGTACCCGAGAACGGAGAGAAGATTACGACTACGAACGGAGTACTGAACGTTCCGGACAATCCCATTATCCCTTTCATTGAAGGGGACGGCACTGGCCCTGATATCTGGCGCGCGACCAAACGGGTGCTGGACAGTGCTGTAGAGAAGGCATACGGCGGCAAACGGAAGATCCAGTGGATGGAAGTATTTGTCGGCGAAAAAGCATTTAATAAGCTGGGCGAGTGGCTGCCTCAGGAAAGTCTGGACGCTCTGAAAGAGTTCAAAGTTTCCATCAAGGGGCCATTGACAACTCCGGTGGGAGGTGGATTTCGTTCCCTGAACGTGACAATCCGCCAGAATCTGGATCTGTTTGCCTGTGTGCGGCCGGTTCGATATTTCGAGGGAGTCCCCTCCCCGGTGAAACATCCTGAAGATGTGGATGTCGTCATTTTCCGTGAAAATACGGAAGACATTTACGCTGGCATTGAGTGGATGGCATACACGCCTGAAGCAAAGAAAGTGATTGATTTTTTTATCAACGAAATGGGCGTCAAGAATATCCGCTTTCCAGAATGTTCTTCCATCGGCGTAAAGCCGGTTTCCGAAGAGGGCTCCAAACGGCTGGTACGTTCTGCCATTGATTACGCATTAAAACATGGCCGCAAGAGCGTCACCATTATTCACAAGGGTAACATCATGAAGTTCACCGAAGGCGGCTTCCGCGACTGGGGGTACCAAGTGGCGGCGGAGCCGAAATATCGGGAAAAGGTCGTAACATTGCGCGAAGCCTGGACACTGGAAAATAAGGAAAAGAATCCTGATCTGACAGTGGAAGCAAACGCCAAAATGATTGAACCCTGGTACGACCAGCTGGATGAAGCAAAACAGAATAAAATTCTTTCCGAAGTGGAGGCCTCCCTGCAACTCTGGGAAAGTCACGGAAACGGAAAATGGAAGAACATGGTTCTGATCAAAGACAATATCGCGGACATTTCGCTCCAGCAGTTCCTGACACGGCCAGAGGATTTTGATGTCGTGGCCACCATGAATCTCAACGGAGATTATCAGTCTGACGCACTGGCGGCCCAGGTGGGCGGAATTGGTATAGCAGCGGGCGCCAATATCAACTACATTACAGGAATAGCGGTGTTTGAAGCCACCCATGGCACTGCACCCAAATACACAAACCTGGACAAGGTCAATCCCAGTTCCGAAATTTTGTCCGGAGTGATGATGCTGGAACACATGGGTTGGACGGAAGCAGCTGACATGATTGTGAAGGGGGTTGAAAAATCCATTCTCAATAAAACGGTTACCTATGATTTCCATCGCTTGATGGACGGTGCGACGCTGGTGAAGTGCTCCGAATTCGGAGACAAGATTATTGCCAATATGTAACGCAGATTAGGAAAAAGGAAAGCTCGAACTTCCCTTTTTTCGCCAATGTATCCGGACATCTTTTTCCGGAAAGGAGAACTAACATGGGTAGAAAGAAAATTGCACTGGTGGGCGCCGGCCAGATCGGCGGTACAATGGCTCATCTCATCGCCAGCCGCGAGCTGGGTGATGTAGTCCTGGTGGACATTGTTGAGGGAATGCCCCAGGGAAAGGCCCTGGACATTGCCGAAGCCACTCCTATTATGAAATCAGATTGTAAATTGACTGGTACCAACGACTACAAAGATATGGAAGGGGCCGATGTAGTTATCGTAACGGCTGGCGTTCCCAGGAAACCGGGAATGAGTCGGGATGATCTGCTTGGCATCAACAAGAAGATCATGGAAGCAGTAGCACCGAACGTCAAGAAGTACGCACCCAATGCATTTGTAATTGTGGTCGCCAATCCCTTGGATATCATGGTTCACCTGATGAAAAAGATTACCGGGTTTCCCAAGAATCGGGTAATGGGTATGGCCGGCATTCTGGATACGGGCCGTTTTCGCGCTTTTATCTCTATGGAAACAGGGTTTTCCGTACAGGAAATCAATGCGATGGTCCTGGGCGGTCATGGCGACACAATGGTACCCATGCCTCGCTATGCAAATATAAACGGCATCCCGATTTCCAAATTCATTGACGAAGACAGAATTGAAGAGATTGTCACCCGCACCCGTAAGGGCGGTGGCGAAATTGTCGGTCTTCTGAAAACCGGTTCCGCATTCTACGCGCCGGCAGAAGCAGCGATTCAGATGGCCACAGCGATTCTCCACGACCAGAAGCGGCTACTGCCTTGTGCCGCTTACCTGGAAGGAGAATATGGGGTTAACGGATTTTTCATTGGCGTTCCGGTAGTCATCGGTGGCGGCGGTATTGAAAAAGTGATTGAGCTGGATCTCAACGATAAAGAAAAGGAAATGTTTACCGCTTCAGTGGACCACGTCAAGAAATTGATTGGCGAACTGGAAACGATGGACTAAGTATTCAAAGGGGGAATAATGGAAACCGTAAAAGACAACAGCTTCTTTTACAGACGGCTCCACTCGCTCCTCGGGATTATCCCGCTGGGCCTGTTTATTCTGGAGCATTTTTTTACCAACTCGTTCGCAATGCAGGGTGCCACAGTTTTCAATGACAAAATTGAATTCTTCGCTACCCTGCCATACCTGATTGTGATCGAAATCGTGTTCATTTTCATCCCGTTGCTGATTCACGGGATTTATGGCCTCTACATCGTTTATACGGGACAGGCCAATCAGCTGCAGCAGAATTACTATCGCAACTGGATGTACCTGATCCAGCGGGTGACCGGTGTGGTTCTTCTATTCTATATTGGCTGGCATATCTGGACCACAAGGCTTTCCGCACTGTTCTACGGGAAAGAGGTTTCATTTGACATGATGCACAAAATGCTCGCTTCCCCGCTGGTATTCTGGTGGATGCTCATAGGTGTCGTACTGGTCGCCTTCCACTTTGCCAATGGTATCTGGAGCTTCAGCATTGTATGGGGCATTACCATCGGCCCGAAAGCCCAGAAGCGGATGGGATACTTTACCATGGGGCTATTTGTTATTCTGGCCATTGTCGGCGTAAGAGCCCTGCTGGCGTTCTGATAAGGAGGTAAAGAGTGAGTGATAAACGAATTATTGTAGTCGGAGGCGGTCTGGGCGGTCTGTGGGCTACATTGCGAATTGCAGAAGCGGGTATTCCTGTTGATCTGTTCTCCCTGTTCGAAGTGAAACGGTCCCATTCGGCCTGCGCCCAGGGCGGCATCAACGCCTGCATGGACACCAAAGGAGCCCGGGACACGGCCTGGCAGCATGTTGTGGACACCATCAAGGGTGGTGGCTACCTGGCCAACCAGCCTCCCATTAAAACCATGTGTGAAGAAGCCCCCGGCCTGATCCGGACCTTCGAGCGGATGGGTGTGACCTTTTCCCGGACTGCGGAAGGAATCATGGATCTCCGTCTTTTCGGCGGCGTCAAAAACAAGCGGACCTGCTTTGCTGGCGCATCAACCGGTCAACAGCTCTTGTATGGAGTGGATGAACAGGTCCGCCGATACGAAGATATGGGCGTGGTCAAGAAATATGAATGGTGGGAGTTCCTGAGTGTGGTCAAGAATGACGAAGGCAGTTGCAGGGGCATCACAGCTATGGATCTTAGGACCATGAAAGTGGACAGCTTCAAAGCGGACGCAGTTGTTCTGGCAACCGGGGGCCTCGGGCTGATCTATGGCCGTTCCACCAACTCCACTAATTCAACCGGCGCAGCGGCCAGCAGGGTTTACCAGCAGGGCGCGGAATTTATGAATGGCGAATTCATCCAGTTTCATCCCACCGGCATGCCGGGAGACGACAAGAACCGGTTGATGACCGAAGCAGCCCGTGGTGAAGGCGGTCGAGTCTGGGTTCCGAAAGATCCCAAAGACTCCCGTGACCCTATGCAGATACCGGAAGAAGATAGATTCTACTTTCTGGAAGAATGGTATCCGGCATTTGGCAATACGGTACCTCGGGACGTGGCTTCCCGCGCTATCTGGAAGGTTGTTAAGCACATGGGTCTCGGCCTTCGAGGCGAAGACCGGGTTTACCTCGATCTGACCCATCTGGATCGACATTTCATTGAAACCCGACTCGGTGCAATTCTCGATATCTACCAGACATTCAGCGGTCAGGACCCACGGGAAGTACCAATGGAGATATTTCCTGCTACTCACTATTCCATGGGCGGTCTCTGGGTGGACTTTGAGAAAGATGAAACAACCAACGCAATGATTCATCACAGTCCCCGAAATCACCAGACGAGTATTCCCGGTCTTTTCGCTTGCGGAGAATGTGACGGTGCCTACCACGGCGCCAACCGGCTTGGCGCAAATTCTCTGCTTTCCGCGTCATTCAGCGGTCGCGTGGCCGGGGAATCCGCCAGCATCTATGTGAAGGGAATGCAGAAAACATCGAAAGATATCAAGGATTCGGCATTTGAGTTCGAAAGGCAGCGCCAGGAAGACATCAACGATGGATTGATGAAATGCGATGGCACCGAAAATGCGTATACCCTGCACAAAGAACTGGGTGAGCTGATGACAGAAAAAGTTGGTGTAGAGCGCAACAATGATGAGCTGGATCGCGCACTGGAAGAACTGAAAAAGCTGGAAGAACGCTCCCACCATCTGGATCTGGGCGACAGCCAGACATGGTCCAACACTACGCTGCAATATGCCAGACAGGTGCAGGACATGATTGTTCTGGCGCAGGTAATTGCCAAGGGTGCAAGGTTGCGGGATGAATGCCGGGGTGCTCACTACAAGGCGGGGTTCGATATTGCTATTCCTGAGGGAAAGTTCCCCGGAGATCCCGAGTGGGATGAATATGTGGTCAAGTGGAAAGCCAACAATGAAAAATGGCTCAAAACTACCATTGCACAGCATACTGCGGACGGTCCGGAAATCAGCCATAAGGAAGTGGACACGTCTGTATTCCCGGTTGAAAAACCTCGGGATTACCGGTGAGGGAGGTGAGTAATGACAAACACAATTCGTTTTAAGATCAAGCGTCAGGATTCACCGGATTCGTCCCCCTACTGGCAGGAATTCGAAATCCCCTACAAGACGGGCCATAATGTTGTATCTGCGCTGATGGTCCTTCGGGAAACCCCGGTGACCCGGGATGGAAAGAAAGTGAAACCTGTTGTCTGGGAATGTAACTGCATGGAAGAGGTGTGTGGGTCATGCACAATGTTGATTAACGGGGAAGTGCAGCAATCGTGTTCCGCGTTGATCGATGACCTGGACCAACCCATTGTGCTGGAACCCATGTCCAAATTTCCGGTTGTACGGGATCTGATGGTAGACCGCAATCGCATGTTTGAGAACCTGAAAAAGTCCAAAGCATGGGTTGACATTGATGGCAGCTGGGACATCCACGAGGGTGCACCACGCATCTCTCAGGAGGAATGGGATCGCACCTATATTTTCAGCCGATGCATGACCTGCGGCTGCTGTCTGGAAGTATGCCCTCAGTTTGATGAGGATAATGACTTCATGGGCGCGCAGATTATTGCCCAGGTACATTTGAAAAATGCCCATCCCACGGGTAAATTCAAGTCTGCTGACCGCCTGCACGCTCTAATGGGCAAGGGCGGCATAGCGGAATGTGGAAATGCACAGAACTGTGTAGAAGTCTGTCCGAAGGACATTCCTCTGACCACCGCAATAGGGGATGTCGGACGGCAGGTAACCCTTCAGGTACTGAAAGACTGGTTTGGGAAATAGCCAACCTTTGAAAACTGTGTACAGCGGGGAGAAATCCCCGCTTTTTTTTGTCCCCTCTCTCCGGTTCGAGTGTCTTTATAAAAGTCCAAATCAGTCATATCCATCCCGACGGGAAGTAGACTCAATCTCAATGCTGCTTCCTACTCAACCTGTTTTCAGAAGAGGGTGGCTGTGGAAATCGCGAATATGTTAAAATCCATTGTCAAAAAAGAAATTGACTGCAAAGGAGAATTTTAATGTCAATTGTTGCTGTGGGCTCAGTAGCCTATGATTCACTAAAAACACCTTACGGGGAAAGGGAACGGATCCTCGGCGGATCCGCCACCTATTTTTCAATCGGAGCTTCCCTGTTCAGTCATGTAAATCTTGTGGGAGTCGTGGGAGAAGATTTTGAGGATGCCGACCTGAACCTTCTGAAATCCAGGGATGTGTCACTTGAGGGGCTGGTACACCGCCCCGGGAAAACATTCTTCTGGAAAGGCGAATATGGTGAAAACCTCAATGAAGCTATCACCCACGATACACAATTAAATGTGTTTGCCGAATTCAACCCGGAAATACCGGCTTCTTATCTAAGCTCCGGTATTGTATTTTTAGGAAATATACACCCGACATTGCAGGGAAAGGTCATAGAACAGATCGGGAAGGGGCGCTTCGTTGCCCTGGACACCATGAACCTGTGGATCAACGAGACGAGGGACGAATTACTGAAGGTCCTGAAGGGAACAAACCTTCTATTTGTAAATGAGGGCGAAGCGAAACTGCTGACCGGAGAACCGAACACCATTCGAACCGGCAGGAAGATTCTGGAAATGGGCCCGGAAATGGTGTGCATCAAACGAGGGGAATTCGGCTCAATCCTTATGGACAAGGAGAACATCGCCATGGTACCGGCTTTCCCCGTAGAGAAAGTCGTGGACCCTACAGGCGCGGGGGATACCTTCGCAGCCGGCTTTCTCGGCCATGTTGCCCGAACCGGAAAACTGGACTTCCCAACCTGCCGGGAAGCAGTGAAAGTTGGCACCGTTCTCTCTTCACTGGAAATTGAAGATTTCAGTGTTGAACGTTTGAAAACCATAACCATGGAGGAAATTAACAGTCGCCTTGTTGAATACCGGAAGATTATCTCCTGAACAAACTGGATTTGACCTGAAGGGGATGACCCCTGAGCAACGGAAAGTGCTGTATTACAACATCATGTTTCCGGGAATGGGTTTTGTGTATGCCGGAGATTTGTTGCGGTCACTGGTATTCGGCGGCGGTGCATTGGGCTTTCTTCTTCTGGGTTTCGGACTGATCTGGAAATCTGCCATGGCCGGAGAAATCCAATTTGGATCTCTTTTCGGAGCCCTTGCGGTTCCGGGAATCTGTTTCGTGCTGACGCTGGTTTTTCATCTGCTTTCTATTCTGAAAAGCCCGAGTGCCAGGATTTCAACGCCCTCCTCACTCCGGGCTGTTCTGTACACGACGCTCAGTATGATACTGGCCTTATCCGGAATTATCATTGTCCTGGCGGCAGTGTGGCAATCGGTGCCGTGGCAATGAAACTCCTGCTGCTCTTCTTACTACTCAATGCCATACTGACCTCTCCAGCCCTTTGCGACAATCGCAACCTCGAAATCGTCCAGAAAGATATCCGGCAGTTGAAATCCCGGTTGACAGATCTGGAGAGCCGGAGCCGTTCCCTGAGTGAAGATGTGGAATACCTGTCAGCCAGATTGCAGGTCCTACTGTCAGAACGGGCTGCCGCTGTTGAAGGGAAACAGAAAACAGAATCGGAGCTGGACGTCCTGAAAAAGAACCTGAAGCAGGTTGCACTGGAAATCAAGCAGAAACGGGATTATCTGTCAAGAAGACTGAAAACACTCTACCGGAAAGAGGATTATCTCCTGTTTGAAACCGTGATGATGCCGGAAAATGAATCAGAGCTGACCCATTCTGTTAACTTATTTTTGTTCCTGGCTGAAAAAGACAGGGAAGCGCTGGACCGCCTGTCCCTTCTTCACCGGGAGAAAACGGATCTGGAAGCCCGTCTCTCGGAAAAAACTATCTTCCTGGAGAGGAAAATCCAGGAGTTAACAAAACTGCACCACGAATACCGAACTACATACAGGGAAAAGCGGGCCCTCTACGGGAAAATTAGAACTGAGAAAAAGCTCTACACTGAATTGTTGGCACAACGGAAGGTGCTGCTTTCCGATCTCATGTCTACCATTACCGCCAAATCTACTGCCCTGAACCCGTCCCGGATTCCCATGGATCGATTCAAAGGCCTGCTCTCTCTACCGGTAAAGGGACGAATCACAGAACGGTTCGGGCGTATCAGGAACCGCAAATTCGGGACCTGGTTGAAAAACAATGGCATCACCATACATGTGGCTCAGGGAACCCCGGTTCACGCTCTCTATGATGGTGTAGTTGTGTATGCCGGCTGGTACAAGTCTTATGGGCGCCTCGTGATCCTGAACCATGGGGACAACTACTATAGTTTTTACGCGCACCTGGATTCGTTTTCTGTTACAATCAACAATGTTGTTACAACAGGGGACATCATCGCCAGATCCGGCGATACAGCATCGCTGGAACACGATGAACTCCATTTTGAAGTCTGGCACGAACGCACGCCGTTGAACCCGTTGGATTGGGTTCGAAAGGGTAAATAAAAACCGTAATGGGAAGTCTTCCCGACAAAATGTCGGAAGTTCTTACCGGATCCTGGAGTTTCAAAGATGTTAAAAAGATTGGTTCAATTGACTGTGATATTATCCGTGGTCGCAATCGCAACTGCGGTGGGAATCAGTAATCGCGAAAAAAAACAGGCAAATGCCTACGATGCTTTCGGCGTATTTGCACGGGTTTATAACATTGTCAAAGCCCGCTACGTGGAACCGGTGGACGATGCCCGCATCATGGAAGGCGCATATCGTGGAGCAGTGGAAAGCGTATTTGATCAGAACAGTTACATTCCCGCCGATATCATGGCAAAGATTCAACCCAGGTTGACCGAGAAGGGCCGGATCGGAATTCGCGTGATCAAACGTGGGGGCTATGCTCAGGTTGTCCACGTGGAGCCGGGAAGTGAGGCTGAAAAAGCTGGAATCGTTGCGGGCACAATCATTCAGAAAATCAATGGAAAGTACACCTGGGACCTCTCGCTATTCTCAATAAAAGCAATGCTCATAGGGCAGGTGGGAAAATCTGTGACTCTCACATACTATTCCATGAACAAAGACAAAGATGATGACCACACCTTTCAATACAAAGAGCTGAGTCCGGCTGCGGTTTCAGTGTCCCCGCTGGAGAAGTTTTCTGCATTCCGGGTTGATTCTTTTTCCGCTGATATTGTGACTCGCTTTGACGAATACGCGGCTACCGCAAAACCGGCCATTCTGGATCTGCGGTATACCCAGGATAGCAACTATAAAGAGATGTTGACATTGGCGGCTTTTATCATCGGAAAAAAAGTCACCGCTACCGCCAGGCGGAAGGGAGAAGCAAACACGATCTCGGCCCGACCTGGAGAAAATTCACCAGAATTTGCTCATCCCCATCTCTTTGTCCTCACCTCCGGATTCACAATGAACGCTGGAGCCGTACTGGCCAATCTGCTGAAAGACAGGCCCGGTATTACGCTGGTCGGTACCCGCACATCCGGAAAAGCATTTGATACTGAGGTGCTTCAACTTGATGATGGTGCCTACGTTGAGTTGGCCACTGTTTTTTACAGCCCCACCACAAAAAAAGGGTTGAAGCCCAATGTTCGTTCGTATATTGACGATTCGGAAGTCGCGGACAAAATTATGAATTTAATGAAGAAAGAGAACCCGAAGTCGAATGGCAACAAAACGGCGGCCTAATCGTTCTTCAAAAAAAACGTCCACTTCTCCGGTGCCGATGGTTCTTCGAATTGTGCTCACCGCAATTGTGGTGGTCGCGCTGGGTTCCATCACCTACCTGGCTTTTTTCTCAGGGACCTCAGTTTTGTCCACAAAGCGGGCCAGAGAACTCGTCCTGTTGTCTTTCTCGGAAGCGGGAGTCCCCGCTACTGCTGTTGATAAGCACATCGGGGACAACGGGCATCCGGTCTTCCGCACTTCAATGACCCCAACGAACGCCGACCGGTTTCAGGAAATATTGAACCGGAAAATCAAGGGGATGAATGCCTCTCTTTCAATCAAGCAATTTGGAAAGAGCCGCCTGATACTGCTGAACTCCGGAGACGAGACATATCGAATTGTTCTTGAGGGTGCAGTAAGAGAAGTTTCCGCCGCCAGTATTGCGAAAAAGAAAACTCCAACCACTCACCCGGTAAAAAAGAAATCTTTTCTCGAAACCCATAAGGGGCAACCCCAGGTGGCCATTATTCTGGACGATGTCGGCCTGGGGCATATGACCACTTTCGAAAAAGCACTGAGCATCCCGTATCCCCTGACTTTCGCCATCATTCCCTTTCGAAGATATTCCCGGGAATGTGCCGCAATGGCCCGGGGGCGAGGGTTTGAAATGATGGTTCATATGCCGATGGAGCCGGATCGCTACCCCGTAGAAGACCCTGGACCCGGTGCCATTTTCGAGAAAGACAGCCGGGAATTGATTGAAAAAAAGGTCCAGGCCGCCATTGATAATATTCAGTACGCGGTGGGGATGAACAACCATATGGGATCAAAGGCGACCTCCGTTCCCTTTACGATGCGGGTAGTCATGAGAAAGTTGAAGACAGACAATCTCTTTTTCATTGATTCACGTACGACAGTTGATACGGTGGCCCTTGATGAGGCCAGAAACGCCGGGGTTCCATCTTTGCCGAGGAACGTATTTCTGGACAATAGCCGTAACCCCAAGGACATTCGAAAACAACTCGAAACCGCAATAAAGGATGCACGAAAGACAGGTTATGTTGTTGTAATCGGCCACAACTATCCCGAAACTGTCGGTGTGCTTGCGAAAGAGCTGCCTCTCCTGGATCGGAAGGTTAATTTTGTCTATGTCAGGGAACTGGTAAATGAAGCAGGCAAGCCGGATTAAACAGCTTTTCAGAAACGCGGGTCTGGCCATCCTGGAAGTCGGAAAGGATGGCAAAGTCAACTATCTCAACCACTGCGCCACCCGTTTGCTGGGCGTATCAGAAAAAGAGGCAAAAGCCCTGCACGTCTGGGAATTTCTGAAAGAAGGTAAAACCGAGTTTGATCGCATTATGGCAATTTTAGAGGAAAACCCGGACGGTATCCCGGATCTGCAGGTCCGCATCACCAGTAACCATATCCATTCCCTCTGGACAGAAATCTGTGTTACTCCATTCTCTCTTTCAGACGGGGACAAAGGCTACCTGATTTTCCTGAAAGACATCACAAAACGCAAAATAAGCGAGGAAAAGGCCCGAGAAACCAACAATATTCTGATCAATACTCTCAATGATTCCGCGGATGCCATCATGGGAATTACCCTGGAAAACACGATTTTCCTGTGGAACCGGGGTGCTGAGGATATTTTTGGCTACACATCTGAAGAAATGACCGGTAAACCTCTGGATATCCTGATACCACATGACGCCCGTGTACAGGAAGAGTTGGCTTACTTCACCAGGGAAGCTCTGGAAAAGGGTTTCATCCGGGACTATGTTACAGACCGGCTCCGAAAAGACGGCAGACGCATTACAGTAAACCTTACCCGTACCGTTGTTCGAAACACCGACGGGAAGGTTGTTGGATTTTCCGCTATTGTGCGAGACATTACGCGGGAAAGGAAACTGCAGAAAAAGGCCATTCAGCATGAACGACTGTCGGTAGTGGGACAGATGGCAGCACAGGTTGCTCATGAAATCCGTAACCCGCTGAGTTCCATTATTCTCAACCTGGAGCTGGTTGCAGATGAATTGGACGAACTGGAAGTAAAGCGGAATGCCGGCATTCGACGCCTCCTGAAAACAGTGGACACTGAGGTTTCCCATCTCAGCAATATTACTGATGACTACCTTTCCTTTGTCCGGATGCCCGTACTCGAAATGGAGGAACTCTCCACACTGGATATTGTGAACGAGGTGGTCAGCCTGATGCGCGAATCTCTGAACCATCACAAGATCCATCTGGACCTGCTGCAAAAAGAAGTTTCCACTGTCAAGGGCGACCACAATCAACTCAGGCGAGCCGTTCTGAATGTACTGAAAAACGCCATTGAAGCCAGTGACGAAGAAGGGATCATCCGGATCTGGTGCTCCCATTCCCGGGATCATAGATATCTGTTCATTAACATTCGCGATTTTGGTCCCGGCATTCCGGAAAAAGCAATGGAAAAGGTCTTTGAATTATTCTACACCACCAAGCTCACCGGCAGCGGCCTCGGGATGCACATCACACGGATGATTCTGAAGGAACATGGCGGCGGTGTGGATTTGTTTTCAAAACCGGGCAGAGGGACATTGGTCCGGCTGAGATTGCCATTGGAGGCAAAACCATGCTGAGTTATCTGCATATCCGGGGACTGGCCATAGCAGATGACCTTGAAATTGAACTGATGCAGGGCTTCAATGTTATGACAGGAGAAACCGGAGCGGGAAAATCTATTGTGGTAGACGCTGTCGGATTGCTGTCCGGTGGGCGCGCATATCGGGAAATGATCCGGACCGGCGATGACCGGGCGATTGTGGAAGGTATTTTCACCGGTGTTTCAAAAAAGACAATGAAACGCATGGAAGAATGGGGAATCCCCCAGACTGAAGGGGTGGAAGTTAAACGGGTCATCCATCGGGACACACCCAGCCGCGCTTTCATCAATGGCGAACTGGTTCCACTGAATCGCCTGGCAGAAATTGGTCGTGAACTGGTACAGATTCACTCCCAGAATGACCAGCAGCTCCTGTTGCAACCGGAAAATCATCTGGGCTTTCTGGACGCCTTCGCAGACACCGGAGAAGAACTGGCAAACCTGACTACCCTAACCAGACGTGTTGCAGCGGCCAAAAAGGCGTATCGTTCTCTTCTTCTTGATGAAAGGGAAAAGAATCAGGAAATGGACATGCTCCGGTTTCAAATCCGGGAAATCGAAACGGTCGACCTGAAACCGGAGGAACTGGACACGCTAATGGAAAGAAAATCCTTCCTGAAAAATTCCGGGCGAATCAAGGAAGCCCTGGACGAAATAGAGGCCTTGTTCCATGATGAAGAGCAGGAAGGCCTGGTCAACGGGCTCGTTCATCTGGCGGGTTATGTAGAGAGAATTGCTCTCCTTCAGTCCCGTTTCCAACCCTATCTGGAACCATTGAACAACGCCATAACTTTGATTTCGGAACTGGAACAGGACATTTCAGAAATGGGAATGGAAATGCAGGAAAACGGTATGTCCCTTGATGACATTGAATCTCGTCTGGTAGACATTGAGCGGCTTCAGGGAAAATATGGAGCCAGCTACGATGAGATTGTTGCCCATTTGCAGAAATGCCGAGACAGGTTAAGCGACCTGGAAGAACTGGAGTTCCGAGTGAAGGAACAGGGACAGGAACTACTTGTCACCCATCTGGAATGGTGGAATTCGGCAAACCGCCTGTCTGAAACCCGGAAAAAAGCTGCCACCAGTTTCGCAGAAAAACTGAAAGACGAACTAGCTGCGCTGGCCATGCCGGACGTAAAAATTCAATTCCTCTTCAACATTGAAGAGAATCCGGGGACCTCCTTGGATGCGGTCCTGTCGTTCTCACATGGGGAAACCGGAATGGATCGCGCCGAACTGCTGATTTCTCCCAACGTGGGGGAAGAATTGAAGCCTCTGTCAAAAGTTGCGTCGGGTGGTGAAATCGCCCGCATCATGCTGGCAATCAAAGTAATCTCAGCTGGAGAAGAAGATGCTGTTACCGCGGTGTTCGATGAAGTTGATGCCGGGATCGGCGGGCAGGCAGCCGTATCCCTTGCCGCCAAACTCAACAAACTATCCCAAAGCCGACAGGTATTGTGTGTTACACATCTTGGACAGGTAGCTGCAGCTGCCAGCCGTCATTTTTCCGTATTGAAAACGGTGGTTGAAGGTCGTACCCGCACAATGGTACAATTTCTATCAAAAGAACAGCGCCTTCAGGAAATCGCGCGGATGACCGGCGGCCGCGAGATTACAGAGACTTCATTAAAACACGCCGCTGAATTGATTGGGGGAAACAATGAGTAAGAAAGTGCTTGGCTTCTTTCTGATTCTGCTTTTGATTATCATACCGCTTCTCGTTCTGGGTCTGAAACGGGTGGACCGGGGAGAGATTGGTGTAAAGACACGCCTGTTCCCCATCACCGGACACAAGGGTATTGAAAAAACTGCTTTGAAACCAGGTCTTTATGTAATTTTGCCATTTGCTGAAAAGCTGGACATCTTTTCTGGCCGGATTCAGAAACTGGAGCTAACCTCCCTGCCTGGACATGGGGACCGGAACAACAATGATAACGTGGACATTCAAACCAGTGACGGAACCACAATCTACGTGGATGCCACGCTGCTGTTCCGGGTCATGCCTTCCGGTGCCGCCCGATTGTTGTCCACACTTGGACACGACTTCCTGCACAGAAAGATCAGACCGGAGTTTATTGCGGTCCTGAAATACAAACTGGGTGAACTCAACGCGGAAGGATTTTACAACGCTGAGCGGCGTGAAACAAAACTGAAAGATGCACTGACCGAATTCAACCGACGGGTCCGGTCCAATGGTATTGAAGCTGTCCAGGTATTGATCCGTGATTTCCATTACCAGCCGGAATATGAAAAAGCAATTGAAAACCGAAAACTGGCAGACCAGACCACTCTGTTGAACCAGTCGCGGTCGGCGTCCAGCAAAGAGGCAGCTGAAGCTGCCCGGATACAGGCGAAAGGAATCGCCATGGCGAAGGTGGAAATCGCCAGGGGTGATACTGAAGCTCAAAAGATCCGTGCCGATGCAAGCCTGTACCTGGAATTGAAAAAGGCGGAAGCCGACCAGTTGGTCCAGACGGCAAAAGCTAAGGGTGATGTGCTGATTGCAAACGCCATGACTGGACCGGGTGGGCAAAGAATCGTCGCACTGCAAATGGCAGATGTGCTGAAAGGACTGGACAAGATTGTTGTCCAATCCGGGGGCAAACAGGGAGTAAATCCATTGGACCTGAAGTCCCTCCTCAAAATGACAGGAGTGGAAAAATGAAACGCATGGCCATTCTTTTCCCGGGGTTGTTGATGCTCCTTTTCACCATGGGGTGCGCAAAAGTGGATACCAACGAAGTCGGAGTTAAGACCACATACTTCTCGTTCACTGGGAATACCGGCGTAAATGAGGAAGCTTACGGCACCGGCTATCATATATACATTCCACCTTTCACCGGATTCAGCATCCTGAATAAAACGGAACAGAAACTGGAAATGACAAGAAGAACCGGTGAAGGTTCCCGCCCCCACGTGGACGACCTGAAATTGAAAACTTCAGATGGAAACAACTTGTGGGTAGATATCACCGTAAGCTGGCGGGTCAATCCAAAAAAGGCATGGCTCACGGTCAGAAATGTGGGAGAAACAGTTCCGGAAATTGAAGAAACTGCAGTACGTCCCATTACTCGAGGTATCCTCCGTTATGCCCTGGGCAAACTCTCCTCAGAAGAGTTCTACGATGCCAGCAAAAGAGAAGGTCAGGTAGTGGAAGGGAAACAACTGCTTGAAAAAGCCTTCTCTCCGCTGGGTATCGAAGTCACCGATGTGCTGGTAAATGACTACCATTTTGCCCCTGACTACCAGAAAGCAATTGAGGATCGAAAACTGTACGACCAGAAAGCGCAGGAATATGCCTCCCTTACCGAAGCCGCAAAGGAAGACGTCAAACGAAGAGTATTTGACGCCAGTGCGGATGCCAATCGTGTAATTGAAGACGCCAAGGGGGAAATGGACCAGGCAAAACTCAAGGGTGATGCGCTCCTTTATGCCGCACAAAAACAGGCAGAGGCCGCTCTGGCACAAAAAAAGGCGACCGCAGCCGCTTTGACCCATCTCAATCAGGCATTGGCGGGAAACGGCGGATCAAATGTAGTAGCCAAGCGTCTGGCCGATGCTCTGAAAGGGAAGAAAATCTCCATCGTACCGATGTCAGACAACGGAACCCTTTCCATGATTGACATCAATCGCTTTCTTGAAAACATGGCGGCAGCAAAAGTAATCAAGAAAACCGATACAACAAAGCCGGAAGTAACAGCACAACCGGAAAAAGAAACTGTGACACCAGCAGAGGAAAAGAAGAAATGATCCGAGAAGAATCTGTCGGGAGAAAACAATGAGGACGGCAGTTTATCCCGGCACTTTTGACCCGATAACAAACGGTCACCTGGACATTATTTTCAGAGGAATGAAACTCTTCGATCGCGTAATTGTCGCGGTCCTTGTCAACCGGGAAAAAGACACCATGTTCACCGTAGGAGAACGAATGGAAATGATTGCCGAAGCCACACAGGATGTTCTTCCCGGCAGAATTGAGATAACCAGTTTTGGTGGATTGCTGGTAAACTATGTTCGGGAAAGCGGCGCGGACGCCATTTTACGTGGGATTCGGGCAATTTCCGATTTCGAGTATGAGTTCCAGATGGCATTGATGAATCGAAAGCTGTTGAAGCAAGTGGACACCGTGTTCATGATGCCGGACGAACGATACTCCTACCTATCATCCAAACTGGTACGGGAAGTGGCCAGTTTCGGTGGAGATGTTTCTGTTTTTGTCCCGGACTTTGTAGAGAAACGCTTGAAAACCAAATGCGAAGGGAGGCCTCATGTTTGATATTCTTGCAATGTTAAAAAGCGCAGGCCCCGTCTCACAACTGGTCATGGTCCTCCTGCTCGTTCTGTCCCTGGGCTCCTGGAAGGTTATTATTCAAAAAAGTTTCCAGATTCGGCGGGCCAAACGTCATTCCAACTCTTTCCTGAACCTCTTTCGCAATTCAAACAAATTTCTGGAGGTTAAGGAAGCCTGCCGGGACCATCTCTACAGCCCGGAGGCCGGACTGTTTCTGGCCGGATTCAGCGAACTGAATTATCAGCTCAAGTACCAGAACCCCGGCGATCCTGGAAAGCCAAAGATTCGCAACCTGGAAGCCATCGCACGGGTGCTGGATCGGGCCAAGATTGTGGAAGTCGGCCGATTTGAAAAAACACTGAATTTTCTGGCTACAACCGCAGGTGCCGCCCCCTTTGTCGGCCTCTTTGGAACAGTCTGGGGGGTCATCGATGCATTCCAGCGTATCGGGGTCCAGAAAACCGCGTCACTGGTGGCTGTGGCCCCCGGAATATCCGAAGCCTTGATTGCCACGGCTGCGGGACTGGCAGTCGCAATTCCAGCGCTCTGGGGCTACAACCACTATGTCAATAAGATTCGCTCTCTCTCCGCTGAAATTGAAGATTTCACCCTGGAATTTCTTGGTATCGTAGAACGGAACTTCAGTTAAATGGCAGGCAATATTCGGCAATCCGGTGAACATCGCGGACTGGCTGAAATTAACGTCACCCCCCTTGTGGACGTTATTCTTGTTCTTCTCATCATCTTTATGGTTTCTGCGCCCATGATGCAAAGCGGAATTGATGTCAATCTCCCGGAAACTACCACCGGCGCGGCTCTGGAAGAGCAACGGGTTGTTATTACTCTCACAGCAGACAAGAAACTCTACATAAACAACGACATTATTCATCCGGAACTTTTTGCCGACCGGATGACAAAACTTGCCACCCTGAAAAAAGAAGTTTTCCTCAAGGCAGACAAGACCCTGCCTTATGGAGAAGTCATCCGCCTTATCGGAAGACTGAAAAAGGCGGGCATCGAGAACGTTGCACTTGTCACCCTCCCGGTGGAGGAAGAAGAAAATGGCCCGGATCGGAATTAACATCATCATAGAAAAACGCAAAACGCTGGAAAACGGCAGCCGCACGTTTTCCGCTATTTCCGTTTTGCTCCATATTGTCGTAGGGTTGGTGGTAGTAATCGGAGTATTGTCGGCCCGCAGTCGCGCACTCAATGAACCGAAGGTCTACAGGGTATCAATCGCCACTCTTGCGTCTGAGGCCAACTCCAACATGGAATCGTCTAAAACCACGGCCGTTACTGAAAAGCCCGTTCCAAAGCCCTCTGTGAAGCCACCCGAAAAACCGGTTGAAAAACCCGCAGTCACGCCAAAAGCCCCCAGGAAAAAAATAAAGAAAACTGCAGTCGGAGTGAATACCAATAAACCTGAAAAGAAAACAACACCGAAGCCTGTACCCCGTCAGGAAGACACGATACAACATGCCCCGACCGGTAGTAGCTCGAAACGGGTAGGATTCGGCACACAGAGCTCTGTGGTGGATCTGGATGGAGCGAATTTCGATTATGCTTACTACCTGTCCATTGTCCAGGACCGTATCGGCTCCAACTGGGTGCGTACATACATCGGGAAGGGAAAAGTAAAGATCTATTTTCGAATTAATCGGAATGGAAACATTGTCGGCGCCATGATTGAGGAATCCAGCGGGGATGTCGGTCTGGATAGAGTGGCGCTACGTGCAATAACCGCCTCCAGTCCGCTGCCTCCGCTGCCGGAAGGATATGAGGGGAATAGCCTTGGAATTCACATCTGGTTCAATTACGAGGAGTAATCATGAAACGCATACCCATTGCATTGATATTGTTGTTCAGTTTCTCAGTTTTTGCCCAACAGGAATTTGAACTGACCCTGTCCACCAAAGGGTTGGATCTCATTGAAATCGGCATAGCCGGTTTTACCGGAAACGGTGCCGATGCGGCGACAATGGAGACTTCCCGGAAACTTCTCTCCCGAGACCTCCAACTTACCGGTGTTTTCCACGTAATACCTGAAAAAAATATGGCACTGGTCCCTTCTCCCGACTCACCCGAAGATGTGAAAAACTGCGAAACCTTTCTCTCTGTCGGCGCCAAGGTCCTTGTTACCGGCGAAATTCGGGCAGAAGAGGGTGGACAACTCCTGTTCACCGGTGTTGTTACTGATACCAAAACGTGCAAGAAAATTATCACAAGACGCTACCGGGGCGAAACCGCCCTCCTGAAAAAATTGATCCATTCCTTCGCCGACGATGTTATCTTTGTCTTCACCGGAAAAAGGGGCATTACCAACTCACGCATCGCGTTTGTTTCCGATCGTAGCGGCAACCGGGAAGTTTATATCATGGACTACAACGGAGATGGGTTGAGGCAGCTCACCAAAATCGGAAGTGACACCATTTTCCCCGCCGTATCACATGATAGGAAACGAATCGCCTTCACATCCTATCGCAACCACAACCCTGATCTTTTCCTGATGACAGTGGGGCAGGGAATTCAGACCATCTACCACGCCGAGGGCATCGGCTCCACCCCGGACTTCTCCCCGGACGGCAAGTGGTTACTGTTCAGTGCTTCCAAAGACGGGAACACTGATATTTATATCTACAATATTGACAAGCAGACAACAACCCGTCTGACACATCACATTGCCATTGATACTTCTCCGCGATTTTCTCCCAACGGAAAAGAAATCGTTTTCACCTCAGACCGCTACGGTGCACCGCGCATCTACGCCATGGATCGGGATGGCCTCAATATTCGACGGCTCAACACCCAGGGTTCCTACAATGACTCTCCGGTCTGGTCTCCCGACGGCAGCCGCATCGCCTACGTGGCCATGTACAATAACAAATTTGACATCTTTATTTACAACATTGCAGAAAACAAAAATATTCGCCTCACCAACGGGGATGGATCCAGCGAATATCCGTCATGGTCCCCGGATGGTCGCAGAATCGTCTTTTCCTCCAGCCGCACCGGATCCTGGCAGTTAGTTTCTATGAACATCAATGGCACCGGTCTGATTCAGCTCACAAATGAAGGAAACAATACGTGTCCCTTCTGGGTGAAGTAAAGGAAGTTTCAATCGTATTTAAGCATAGACTCAAATGTACACTCCTTTGCTCTGCGAGAGAATGATCACAGGGAAGTCAGGACTTCAGAAAGGTCGCCAATGGCCCAATGCAATCGGGATTTCGCAATCATGTATCCCCAGAGTTGACTGACCTGGGCCGCCTCAGCTTCGTCCAACGCCTGCTCGGTATCGAGAACATCATTGATCGTAGCTGCGTTTACCTTGTATCGTTCTCGGACCAGACGCAATCCCTCTGCCGCTTCCGTTACCCGCGCTTCGGCAGTTATTGCATTCTGATAGGCTGCTTTGAGACCGGCAAGAGCCTCCCAGACCTGCTGCTTTACCCTCAATTTAACCGAATTCAGGTTGCTCTCTTCAATAGAGGTTACACGGCGGGCATGCGACAACCTGTGCTTCAGAGCACCACCTGTAAATACCGGGATAGAAACGCTGACACCCATTGACCACTGGTTCTCCTCAGGAAAGAAACTTGTATCCCGACGACCCACAGCTGCGGACGCTGTAACTTTAGGGAAATATCCGCTTCTGGCGATTTTTACCTGCTCATTGGCAACTTTGACCCGCCACTTTGCAGCCTGAACCTCATGACGGGAGGTTTCGGCTTTGTTCAAAAATGCCGCCACGTCCGCTTTTTCAGGGTCCTGTAGCGTTACAGGGCGTATCTTGATTTCTGTAGCCGTGTCCGGACTGAGTCCCATCGCGGTATTCAACCCACCCCGGGCGATCTCGACATCCCGCCGTGCCTGAGCCAGCGCTTGCTTTGCAGTGGACAACGCTGTCTGAGCACGAATGACATCCACTTTGGGTGCTGCCCCTGTTTCGTAGCGTGCCTGCGCCAGCTTTACATGGGCATCTGCCCGCCCGATGCGCTTTCTCACAACAGCTTCCTGATCCTGTGCCGCAAGTGACCGGAAATATGCCTCGGTCACTTTGAGAACGATAGTGCGGGAAACACCCCCTGCTGTAGATGTCGCGGCCTGTTCCCGGGCTGTCGCGGCCGCAACCGACGCGCTCCTGGACCCACCATCGTAAAGTTTGTACTTCATCTGGATCGCCGTCTGCCAGTCATCTGTCGGACCAATGACAGGACTTATCCCCGACATGGTCAATCCACTGGGCAGAAAAGCCAGCTGCTGCCACCGGGACACACCGGCCATCGCCTCCACCTGGGGCCAGTAATTTGCCCGCTGCTGTTCCACGTTTTCCTTTGATGCTTCCACTGCCTGTTGTGCGCCTGCCACATCAGGATTGTGCTCCAACGCAACCGCCACACAGGCATCAAGTCCCTTGCCGGTTGCGGAATCCGCCTTCTGACCCCCATCACTGAAGGCCTGACTCCCCATAAACAACAGACATACAATCAATCCGAAACTGACATGAAATGTTTTCTTCATGGATTACTCCTCTATACAATTGTTTTTCTAAATCGTTTTGTGGCCAGCAGTGTCATTACCACCCCCATTACAAGTAATGCCCCCATCTGAGGCAACAGGAGTTCGAATCCTGCACCCTTCTGAAACACAAACCGAATAATGACCAGGTAATAGCGCATGGGATTGACGACAGTCAGCCATTGGACAAACACCGGCATATTCTCAATTGGAAACATCAGTCCCGACAGGAGAACCGACGGCAACATGAAAAAAAATGTCCCCATCATGGCCTGTTGCTGAGTCTCGCTGACTGTTGAAATCAGAAGCCCCACCCCCATGGCACTGAGCAGGTAGAGTCCACTGCCGGCAAAAAGCACCAGCAGATTTCCCCTCAGTGGCACAGAAAATCCAACCATCGCGGCAATTGTGACCACGGTAACATCGATCATGCCGATAACACCGAAAGGCAATGTTTTTCCCAGGATAAATTCCATCGGTGTGATGGGCGTAACAATCAACTGCTCCATGGTGCCAACCTCTTTCTCCCTCACCACAGCCATACTGGTGAGAATCAGCGTTACTATGGTCACAAGAATCGCCATGATGCCAGGGACAAAATAGTTCGAACTCTCCAGATTTTCGTTAAACCACGCACGTGTTCTGAGGTCCACGCCAGGGACACCAGCCGCCCTTCCCACGACACGGCTCACACGTGCCTGCACCACGTCACGGTTATACCTGTTGATAATGCCGCGGCTGTATCCCAGTACAATACCTGTGGTATTGGAATCTGTTCCATCCAGAATTGCCTGTACAGGCGCAAGTTTGCCAGCTTCCAGGTCCTCCTGAAATCCCCGATTGATGTGCAGGACCAGCTGTGCTTCTTCGCGATCCAGCACACCACTGATCTGGTCCTCAGATTCCAGCCGGACTACTTCCTTGAAGTAGGGTGACGCGCGGAAATCATCAATCAACTTTCGGCTGGCCGGTGTATTGTCCTGATCCAGAATGGCGGTCTGCACGTCTTTCACATCTGTATTCATGGCATTCCCCAAGATCAACAATTGGACAATGGGTAGAATGAAAATGACGCTTCGCATCCTCGGGTCCCGTAGAACCTGAATAAACTCTTTTCGGATCATATGTTTAATACGTGTCCACATAACTACTCCAATCGTTTCCTGAATTTGCGTATAGATGTTGACAGAATGATGACGCAGAACGCGGTTAATAGCAGCATATCCCACCACAGGATCTGCACTCCCAGACCTTTCAGGTAAACAGACTTGATAATTGTAATGAAATAACGGGCCGGTACAATGTGTGTCAATATCTGAATTGGCAACGGCATACTGCTGATCGGATACACAAACCCCGACAACAGCAGTGCAGGTAGATAAGTCACCACAATGGAAAGCTGAATGGAAAGAAACTGATTTTTCGTCACAATGGAAAGCAACATGCCAATCATCAATCCACCGATCAGAAAAATCAGCGCAACAACGAAAAGCAACAGATAACTGCCTCGCATGGGCACATTAAAGAGAAATAGCCCCATACCAACAACCAGTAACATATCTGCCATCCCGATCATCACATAGGGAATCAGTTTTCCGATGACAAGCTCACTTGATTTCACGGGCGTGGATATCAGTTGCTCCATAGTCCCGTTTTCCCACTCTTTTGAGACAGTTAATGATGTCAATAGTGCGGCAAGAATCATCATGATCACAGCAATCAGGCCGGGGATAACATAGTTCCGTGAGGTCAGGTCTTCATTAAACCAGATCCTCGGGCGAAACGAAACGCCCTGAAGCAGGCCCTGCTTCATTCTCTTACTTGCCCAGTTGAGCATGATTTCATTGCTGAAACTGCCCACAACCGACTCCAGATACCCCCGGACAATTGACGCTGTATTGGCATCGCTGCCGTCCAGTATGACCTGCACCGGCGTTGTTTTCCCCGCTGTGATGTCCCCACCGAACTTCAATGGAATGACCACCGCGGCCATGGCATCCCCTTTTTCGATGCTGTATTCAACCTCCGAATAGCTTTCAATGTATCGTTTCACATTGAAGTAGCGGGAACCGGCCAATCGGCCAATTAAGTCTCGGCTGACCTGGCTGCCGTCCTGGTTCCAGACCACCACGGGTACGCGATCGACATCCAGAGTCAATGCATAACCGAAAAGAAGAAGGAGAACCACGGGAATTGCAAAAGCCAGTATCAGGCTGCGGGTATCGCGTACAATATGCAACCATTCCTTTCTGGACACGGCCAGTGTTCTGCGCATCTTCATGACTTCTCTCCGCCAGTGCCATTCATACGGTCGTTCTCTTCAATCAGGGAAACAAATACATCCTCCAGAGATGGTACAATCCGCTCCGCACGTGTCACAGTAAATCCCTTTTCCTGGAGAAATGCGCGCAGTGGTCCGGCGCAGGCCGCCGGGTCCTTGACCATCAGGTGAAGCCCATTTCCGAACAGAGCACCGTCCTGAACAGCGGGATGCGTTTCAAGGATCTCCAGGGCATCATGGGGACGGTCACAGATAACTTCAAGCAGACAGTCCTGCATCTGCTCCTTCTTCAACCGCTCAGGCGTTCCCAGCGCAATCAGCTTGCCCCGATAGATCAATCCGATCCGGTTACAGTATTCCGCTTCATCCATGTAGTGCGTGGTCACAAAAACGGTCACACCCTGCTCTGAAGTCTCGTTGATCAGATCCCAGAACTGACGCCGATTTTCGGGGTCAACACCGGAGGTCGGTTCATCCAGGAATAGAATATCCGGTTCATGGAGGACTGCGCATCCAAGGGCCAGACGTTGCTTAACGCCACCCGGCAAGAGACCCGTTCTCGTGTCCCGGCGATCAACCAGCCCTGCCATCTCCAGAACCCATTCCTTTCTGGCCTTCTGGCGTTCCGGCGCTATTTGATAAATGCCGCTGAAAAAATCAATATTTTCTTCGACTTTCAAATCATCGTACAGAGAAAATTTCTGGCTCATGTAGCCAATTCGCGTCTTGATCAGTTCGGTCTGCTTCATAATGTCAAGACCAGCCACATGGCCTTCACCCGAGGTGGGCCGAAGAATACCACAAAGCATACGTATCGTCGTAGACTTGCCGGCACCGTTGGGACCAAGAAAACCAAAAATCTCTCCGCGCTTTACCTCGAAAGAAATCCGATCTACCGCGACGAAATCACCGAAACGACGCTCCAGGTTTTTAACCTGAACCGCAATTTCTCCCTGGAAAGCTGCTTCATGCATGGTGCACCTCAGACCTTTTCCCATCTGCCGTCAATTCAATGAATACATCTTCAAGCATCGGATCCACGACCCGTGTGTTTAAAATGGATATACCCGCCGATTTCAGGGCCGTGGTCACGTCCGGTATCGTGGATTCCGTATCCCGGCTCAAAACATGAATTTTTTCACCGTAAAGGCTCAATTTCAGATCCGGGTATGCCTCCCTCAACACATTCCGGGCTGTCCGGGAATCCGCCAGCGTCAGTTGAACAACATCGGATTGAATCGACTTCTTGATTTCGTCAGGTGATCCAACCTGCAGCAATTCTCCCCGGTGCATCAGGGCCAGACGGCTGCACCGCTCGGCCTCATCAAGATACGCGGTGGAAAAGAAGATCGTCACTCCATCCTTCAGCAATTGATAGAGAATGCGCCAGAAATCTCTTCTGGACACGGGATCTACCCCATTGGTTGGTTCATCGAGAAAAAGAACGGTGGGAGTATGGATCAATGCACACGCCAAACCCAGTTTCTGTTTCATGCCACCGGAGAGCTGACCAGCCAGCCGGTCCTTGAATGGCGTCAGGTTGCTGAACGACAGGAGTTTTTCGTATTGAGCGGCCCGCTTCTTTTTCGGCACCATGTATACATCGGCGTAGAACCGGATATTTTCCATGACGGTCAGGTCCATGTATAAACCGAAACGCTGACTCATATAACCGATATGTTCTTTCAGTTGCTCCGATGCCTGAACGATATCGTAACCGGCCACAGAGGCTGTCCCGGAAGTGGGTTCAAGAATGCCAGTCAACATGCGCATCGTTGTGGTTTTGCCTGCACCGTCCGGTCCAACCAGTCCAAATATTTCTCCCTGCCTGACATCAAGACTGATATCCTTGACGGCCACAAGATCATTGAAATGTCGTGTCAATCCTCGAGTGGAAATTGCTGTCATGGCTGTACTATCACAACACAATCTGGCCATCTGCCGGCATGCCCGGCTTCAGGAGTTGATCGGGATTATCCACAGTCACTTTGATGCGGTAGACGAGCTTTACTCTTTCCTTGTGGGTCTGCACCATCCGTGGTGTGAATTCAGCTTCAGACGAAATAAACGTAATCTTTCCGTTGAATGTTTTATCCGCAAAGGCGTCTGTTTTGATTGCCACTTTCTGACCCAGTTTGATCCGCCCCAGGTCGGTCTCGCTGACATAAGCCCGCAACCAGACCTGCTTCAGGTCCCCTACCGTCACCACGGGTGTCCCGGGATTCACATATTCTCCGCTTTCAACGCTGTCTGAAAGAACAACACCGGCAATCGGAGATATCAGTCTGGCATATGTCAACTGGGTCCGTGCCAGCTTAAGTCCGTCCTTTGCCTGCTTAACACGGGCACTGGCCTGCTCTATCTGTTCCTTTCTTGGACCGCTTTTGAACCGCTTTAACTGCTCCTGGGCTTCCTTCAATCGAGCTTCACTGACCCGGTTTGCTGCTTCCAGCTGTTCAAATTCCTGCTGCGATATCACATCCCGAGCCAGCAACTTCTTACCGCGCTCGAAATTCTGCTTTGCCCGTTCGTTGTCGGCCTTCGCAGCCTTTACTCTCTGACCGGCTGCACGGACATCTTCAATCCTGAATCCGTTCTCCAGTTCCGAAAGAGCCGCCTGGGCTACCTCAACCTCTGCTTCCCGCAAGGAGGCCTGCTGTTCCAGTTCTGTCGTATCCAGTTGCGCAACCATCTGCCCTTTGGTCAGGGTATCGCCTTCTGACACCAGCCTCTCGGTAACACGGCCGGGTATCCGAAAGCTCAGCACAGTGTCAGTCACCTCTATATTGCCGGACACCTTGAGCCCTGTATCATTGCCGTTCTTGTTCAGGTGCAATACAGCCCATGCCCCAACAGCAATCAACACAATTAGTACAGGTATGATCTTCTTCTTCATTCAAGCCCTCCATCCGAATTTGTCGTTAAAATAGATCTCAGAATTCTCTCTTCCAATTCATTTGAAATCTCGCGGGTATCTGGGACACCCAACTTTCTGGCGAGTTCTATCATTATCGGTACATGTTCTCTGGCAGGTGCCGTCACTTTGTACAACATGCTGGCGCCAACAACCATAAAATGTACCGCAAACGGAATCGCTTTAACAAATACGCCAGCCTGATATCCGCGGGTCAGGATTCCCTCCAACAGCCCAAGCAGACGTTCCATATCCTTCGCAATCGCCGGAGGCAGATGTTTCCCCTCGGAGAGAAACTCCCTCAGCAGGACTTTCCCGACACAGGATCGTTCAGTAATATTGCTCACAACCGAACGGACGTAGACCCGTAGCTGGGATACCGGGTCATGCTCCTGCTGAACCGCGTCAATCAGTTCATCCACCAGGCCGCCCAACAACTGAACAATCACCATTTCGTACAACGCATCCTTGCCGCCCACATGATAGTAAATGGTGGCCTTATTCACGCCGGCGGCCTCAGCGATTGAGTCCATGCGAGCCCCTTCGAAGCCGAGTACTGCGAACTCCTCCATCGCTCGCTCCAGAATGGTCTTAATCGTCCTCTCTGAATCTCTCTTTTTTTCTTTCATATCCATCACTCTCTCCCCAACTAACCGGCAGGTTTAACTAACCAGTTAGTTCACTTATGTTTTAATATAGGGCGGGTCGGAGTTCTTGTCAACATTTTTTTTCTGAAACGGGTCTCAACCCGTTCTCATTTACTCAATGAAGTAAAAGCTCTTCAACCTGATTCTTCGATTACATGACATTTTGAACAGAAAAATGTATCATAGTGTCGTTGTGAATTTACAAATCCAGAAGGGGAGAAATTGCATGAAAAAAATCCTGATTTTCTTAGTGCCGGCACTACTGCTGGCTGCGTGCACCACAGCACCGGAAAAAGCAAAAACCGAAGGAGGCCGCGTGAATCCGTTTCTTGAAGCCTGGAACACTCCATTTGGCGTCCCACCCTTTGACAAGATAAAAGACAGCGACTATTTGCCCGCTTTCACTGAAGCTATCGCGGCGAAACGCAAGGAAGTCGCTGCCATCACCAACAGTACTGCGGAACCGACATTTGAGAACACCCTCGTCGCACTGGACGGGGCCGGGAAGCTACTCGAAAAAGTGGGCGGTGTTTTCTTTAACCTCACATCGGCAGATACCAATGACACCCTCCAGAAAATAGCCCAGGAGGTGGCACCAAAGTTGTCAGCCCTACATGATGACATCATGATGAACGACAAACTGTTTAAGCGTGTGGACGCTGTATATAAGCAAAGAGACAAGCTCAACCTGAATCCGGAACAACTCCGCCTGGTAACAGAAACCTGGAAAGATTTTGTCCGTGGCGGAGCAAACCTTAACTCGGAGGACAAGGCAGAGCTCAAAGACATCAACCAGAAAATTGCCGTACTGGAACTGACATTCGGTGACAATGTCAGAAAAGAAGTAAACCGGTTCAAGATGGTTATTGATAAGAAATCTGACCTGGCCGGCCTCCCCGATACTGTTGTGGAAGCCGCTGCTGAGGCAGCCAAAGGAGAGAAAGGGAAATGGGTTTTCACCCTTGACAAGCCAAGTATGCTACCCTTTTTGACCTATTCGAAAAACCGTCCCCTCAGGGAGAAAATCTTTAAAGCATACATCAATCAGTGCAACCATGGAGACGAACTGGACAACAAGGCAAACATTGTCAAACTTGTGAACCTCCGGCTTGAAAGAGCAAAACTTCTCGGGTACAAATCTCACGCGGCTTATGTACTGGAAGACAACGTTGCCAAGACGCCGGAAAACGTTTACAAACTACTGAACCAGATATGGAAACCAACAATGGAAACGGCAAAACGGGAAGTCGCCGATATGCAGAAAATCATCAACAGGGAGGGCGGAAAGTTCAAACTTCAACCCTGGGATTGGTGGTTCTATTCTGAAAAGGTCCGAAAAGCCAAATACGACCTGGATGATGCGGAACTTCGGCCGTATTTCGAGCTGGAAACTGTTCGAAAGGGCGCTTTCATGGTGGCCAACAAGCTCTACGGCATTACTTTTACTCCGAGACCGGACATCCCGGTTTATCAGAAGGATGTGAAGGCCTACGAAGTGAAGGAAGCAGACGGCACAACCATCGGCATTTACTACGCGGACAATTTCCCCCGACCAAGCAAGCGTGGCGGGGCCTGGATGAATGCCTACCGCCCGCAACACAGGGAAAATGGTAAGAACATCCTGCCCATCATAAGCAACGTCACCAATTTCACCAAGCCCACCGCTACCATACCATCCCTGTTGAGCCTGGACGAGGTACAAACACTGTTTCACGAATTCGGACATGCGCTTCATGGTCTGCTGTCCAACTGCACTTATCGGAAACTGGCCGGGACATCTGTCCCCCGGGACTTCGTGGAAATGCCGTCTCAGTTCATGGAAAACTGGGCCACCGATCCGCAAATTCTGAAACTCTACGCAAAAAACTATAAAACCGGAGAAGTGATCCCTGACAGTCTGATCAAGAAAATCCAGAATGCCGGAAAATTCAACCAGGGATTTATTACCGGGGAATATATGGCAGCATCCTACCTCGACATGGACTGGCATACCATTACTGCTCCATTTGAAGGAAACCCCATGGATTTTGAAAAGAAATCCATGGAGAAAATCCATCTGATTCCGGAAATTGTAGAACGCTATCGCAGTCCCTATTTCAGGCACGCCTTTGCAGGAGGATATGATGCCGGTTACTACAGCTACATCTGGGCGGCTGTGCTGGATGCTGACGCTTTTGCCGCCTTCAAGGAACATGGCCTGTTTGACCCTGCAACGGCGAAATCATTCCGGGACAATGTGCTTTCCCGTGGTAACACCGAAGATCCCATGGTGCTCTATCGCCGGTTCCGTGGAAGGGACCCAAAAGTGGACGCTCTCCTGAAACGTAAGGGGTTCAAGTAATCCGGCCACTGGCCACAGCTATTACTCTGAAATACAACAAGGGGCGGGAAATTTCCCGCCCTTTTTTGCTCCGTCTTAATTCACATGACCAGCTTCAGGGATTTCCTTGCAGAACTTCCCGGACGGCTTCACTGAGTCTCTGGATGTTTACCGGCTTCATCAATACCTTGCGGATACCTGTTCGATCTCGAATATCAGAAGTCAATTCTTCCCTGTATCCGGTCACAAGAATCACCGGCAAATCACTGCGAACCTCGTAAACGCTTACCGCCAGTTGGAGCCCTGTAATTCCCGGCATGGTCAGATCCGTCACGATTAAGTCATAATCCGTCGGATTTGTCTGCACTTCTACCAGCGCAGCCTCACTGCTCGCAAATGTCCGAACCTGGTAGCCATTTCCCAACAGAACTTCCCTGTGTAAATCCAGTACATCAGGATCATCATCCACTATCAGCACCCGCCCGGCTCCTTTCACCACCTCTTCTGTTTCCCGGAGTGTTTTGGCAGAAGTCTGCATTGTATCCGATTCAATTACGGGCAGATAGACACAAAACGTGCTTCCTTCCCCCAATTCGCTGTCCGCAGTGCAGCAACCGCCGTGGCTGGCCGCCACTCCATGAACCATGGAAAGTCCGAGACCTGTGCCTTTTCCGACTTCTTTCGTCGTAAAGAAGGGGTCGAACACCCGTTGAAGCGTTTCCTCGTCCATCCCTGTTCCTGTATCACGGACAGCCAGCAACAGGTAAGGCCCCGGCTTCAAGCCTGCCAGCTTCGCTTCCGGCTTTTCGCTTATTTCTACCTTCCTCAGAGAAATAGTCAACATCCCGCCGAAGGGCATTGCCTGGGCCGCATTGGTGCAAAGATTCAAGATCACCTGGTGGATTTGGGTTTCATCCGCGACGACTACGCCCGCATCCTTGTCTACGTCAGTCTGGATTTCAATAGTGGAAGGAATAGACGAACGAACTAGTTGGACCACCTCCTCTACAACAGGCGCCAGATTCATTGGCACTTTTTCTTCTTCAGACTGCCTGCTGAAGGCCAGCATTTGTTTCACCAGGGTCCGTGCTCTGGAAGAAGCGGTTTCAATCCGATCCAGATAATCCGCCACGGGGCTATCATCCGGCACTGCCATCCTCGCCAGTTCGCTGTATCCCAGAATAGGTGTTAGAATATTGTTGAAGTCATGGGCAATTCCACCGGCCAGCGTTCCCACGGTCTCCAGCTTCTGAGACTGCCGCAACCGGGCTTCAAGCTTCTTCTGTTCCTCTTCCAGCAACTTCTTCTCCGTCAAGTCCACAATGGAGATCAGCATCCGGTCCCACGTACCCTCAACTTTTTCGATCAGGCTGAGCTGTGCAATAACATATTTCAGCTCCCCGTCAAATGTTCTAATCTCTCCCTCGCCGGCGTAATGTTTCGCCCCTTCAAGCAGAGCAATCAATTGCCTGCCAAAAGTTGCCAGCGAACGCTCTGTTAACTGCTGAATAAGGGACATCGATTCAATTTTCTCCGTAGGAACCCTCAGAAAATCCCGCGCGGCTCTATTTGTTGACACTATTTTGACCTTTCCTGCCAGGTTTTTCAGCAATTCCGAGTCTTCGGACAGTCGCTTTTTAAGTTTATCCATTCCCTCTTGCAGAAGCCTGTCGATTTCGATCTTTACTACACTGAAATCCTCCACTTTGAATGCAACGGAAGATTGTTCAAACAAGGTACGAAATTTGGATTCACTTTCTCTCAACTGTGTTTCCACTTTGTACCGGTCTGAAATGTCCGTTATAGAAACCAGCACCTTTTCCCAGCTTTCCCGGTATGCTTCCGGAACAGAAAATCTCCAGTGACCAAAGACTTCCCGCCCGTCCAATGTCCGGGCAACTCCTTCTCTGCTGAATTCTGATGCACCTTCATAAAGCGCACATAATTCTTCAATCCAGACTTTGCTCGCTTCAGAGTGCCGAACATTCCCGAGGTTCTGGAGGAGAGTCCTTTTGTCTATGGCATGGAACATATCCAGCGTGGCTTTATTTACATCTGTAATTTTCACTGAAGTTATCAAATCCTGAAGGACCTCAGGATGAGAATACAGGTGATTTTCCATATCCATGATGCCCGATTCCCGGAGTTCATCCATCCGAACCTTTGTTTTCGAAAAATCTTCTTCCC
>CAZRHT010000027.1:9986-37461 GCA_964599895.1 uncultured Holophagae bacterium | reverse complement strand
TTCGGATTGACATCTCCTACAATTGCAATGGTCATGGTCCGGGGGTTGTAATATTTTTTGAAGTAGTTGGCCACCTTTGCCCGGGTGTAGTGCTGAATGTCTGACATGGCTCCGATAGTGGGAAAGTGATAAGGGTGGTAGGTGAAGGACATGAGCTGGAATTGTTCAATCAGCTTCCCGGTGGGATTGGATTCTGTCCGCATCCGACGCTCTTCCGCTACCACATTCCGTTCTTTGTAGAACTGGCGGAAAACGGGATGATAGAATCGTTCGCTTTCCAGGAAACAGAACAACTCCACCTTATTTGATGGAAGGGAATAATGGTACTGGGTGGCGTCTGCCCCGGTAAAGGCATTCAGGTCAGGGCTTCCGTTCCGGCTGATCACCTGATCAAACTCACCGATATTGGCCGCAGCCTCTGCCTGTTCCTGCAGTGTCTTGATTTCCTTCTGCAGGTTTGTGATTTCAGCCTTGTCGCCGTTGTGGTCTTTCAGATCGTAGAGCTTCAGGAACTTCGCGTCAATCTTGTCCATCAGCTCTTTTTCCTTCTTCAGGTCCTTCGCGCCAACGGTTGTGGTGCCTTTGAATGCCATGTGCTCCAGCATATGGGAAATGCCGGTGATCCCGACGCGTTCGTTCACCGAGCCCGCATTGACATAAGTGTGGAATGAAACCACGGGTGCTTCGTGGCGCTCATAAATCAGGAAAGTCAGTCCGTTCTTGAGCTTGTGGACTGTCAGGTTTTTCTCGAAATCCGCTGCGTCCATGGCAAAGGTCGCCACGGATAACAAGAGGATTCCTATCAGGATCCCAAGTTTTTTCATACGATTCTCCTCATAATAATTAAGATTGCCTTTTACCGGAGTTTCAGACTTTAGATTTTCAGAAATTCCGATAAAACTATGATACGACAAAAATTGACTTATTGTTAGTTTCCAATGAAAAAAACGTCAAAATGACAAAACCCTCCCTTCGGTTGACAGTGAATATGCCGTGTGATACCTTTGGGTTGCATTGAATTTTAAGGGGGCATTTGTGAAGAAAACACCGTTGAATGAAGAACATAGAAATCTTGGTGCGAAAATGGTGGATTTTGGTGGCTGGGATATGCCTGTTCAGTACTCAGGTGTCCTTGAAGAGCATCTCGCTGTAAGAAAGAAAGTGGGACTCTTTGATGTATCTCACATGGGGGAGTTTACGGTAAAAGGGCCGGACGCACTGGCGTTTGTCCAGCACGTGACCTGCAACGACGTGTCAAAGCTGACCTACAAGCAGATCCACTATTCCGCTTTTACCTATCCGGAAGGCACTATTGTGGACGACTTGCTGGTTTATCGCCAGGAAGAGAATGAGTTTTTTCTCGTTGTGAATGCTGCCAACATTGATAAGGATTTTGACTGGATCACCAGCCAGAGCGATGGTTTTGATGTGGAATTAAAGAATGTGTCCGATTCATACGCGCAACTGGCAATTCAGGGCCCCGAGGCTGTAAAGATTGTGGAAGACCTGTTTGGTAAAGTGACTGTCGAAATGCACTACTACTGGTTCGATTATGCGACGTACGAGGGGAGCCCCTGCATTCTATCCCGCACCGGCTACACCGGGGAAGACGGATTTGAAGTGTACTGTCCGCCTTCAATTGCGGCAGCGTTGTGGCGCCGGATTCTGGAGTTGGGCAGGCCCTACGGCATTCTGCCCTGCGGACTGGCCGCCCGTGACACGCTGCGGCTGGAATCCAAAATGTGCCTGTATGGAAATGACATTGATAACACCACCACGGTTCTGGAAGCTGGGCTGGGATGGGTCTGCAAACTGGACAAAGGCGATTTCATCGGGGCAGACATCCTGCGCCAGCAGAAAGAGGAAGGCCTGGAAAGGAAATTGATTGGTTTTGAGATGGTGGACCGGGGAATTGCCCGCCACGGGTATCCGGTATATCTTGAACCGGGTGGTGAAGCAGTGGGAACTGTCACCAGTGGTTCCTTCGCACCCTTCCTTGAAAAAAATATCGGTTTGACCTACCTTCCCATCGAGAAAGCAAAAATCGGAACGGAAATTTATATTGGCATCCGTAAGAAAACGGCAAAAGCGGTGGTAGTCAAAACCCCGTTTTACAAGCGCCAGAAATAATCCTGGAGGAGGACTTCATGGTTTTGGAAGATTTCTATTACACGAAAGAGCATGAATGGGTACAGGTGGATGGAGAAACCGGGACGATCGGCATTACTGATCATGCCCAGAAACAGCTCGGCGATATTGTTTTTGTTGAAGTTCCGGAAGTGGACACGGAGTTGGAAAAGGGTGATGAAGCCGTATCCATCGAATCCGTAAAGGCGGTGGCGGATGTATTCAGCCCGCTTTCCGGGACTGTCACGGAGATTAACGAGGAACTCGAGGATGAGCCGGAAATGGTCAACAAAGACGCCCAGGGTGCGGGATGGCTGTTCAGGCTTCGTTTGAGCAACAAATCCGAACTGAACGATTTGATGGACGCTGGCGCCTACGCGAAGTATCTCGAAGAAGAGGAGGGATAATCCATGTCCCGCTTCTTTCCCCTGTCCGATAATGATCGGCGGGAAATGTTGCGGAAGATCGGGGCAGACAAGATAGAGTCTCTTTTCTCATCTATACCGGAGAGTGGCCAGTTTAAGGGGAAACTGAACATCCCCAGTTACAGCGAACAGGAATTACTGGATCTTTTCCGCAATCTGGCGGATTCCAATACTCCAACACGGTCATTTGCCGGTGCGGGCGTCTATGCTCATTATATCCCGGCATCGGTAGACTCCCTGGCTTCCAGAGAAGAGTTTCTGACGGCGTATACGCCGTATCAACCCGAAATTTCGCAGGGTACGTTGCAGGCAATTTTTGAATACCAGACCTGCATGTGTGCGCTGACCGGAATGGAAGTGTCCAACGCCTCCATGTATGACGGTGCCACCGCTTTCGCCGAAGCAATTCTAATGGCAAAACGGGTGGGCAAAAAGAAGAACACCGTCCTGATTTCCGACGCGATCCACCCTCATTACCGCAAGGTTGCACAGAGTTACCTGGAGAACCTGGGCATTCAGATTAAGGCAATTCCAACCTTAAACCATAAAGTTGATATGGGGACACTATCTTCAGAGCTGGAAAATGAGGATGTTTTCGCCGCGGCTGTGGGCTACCCGAATTTTTTCGGTATTGTGGAGCCCCTTGATGAAATAGCGCTGACAGTTCGGAAAAAAGCGCCGAAGGCCTTACTGGTTTCTGTCACAACCGAGCCCCTGGCATTTGGTATGTTAACTCCGCCGGGCGAATTTGGTGTGGATATCGCCTGTGGAGAGGCCCAATCCTTCGGCAACTATCCGGGATTCGGCGGACCGTTGCTGGGATTTCTAACCACCAGGCAGAAACTGGTTCGGAATATGCCCGGCCGGGTGGTGGGACAAACGACTGACGTGGATGGGGAAATAGGCTATGTCTTGACCCTGTCTGCACGGGAACAGCATATTCGCAGGGAAAAAGCGACATCAAACATTTGTTCCAATCAGGGTTGGTGCATGCTGCGTGCGGTGATCTATCTGGCGCTTCTCGGGAAGACCGGATTAAGAGAACTGGCAGAATTGAATCATAGACGGGCAGAAACTGCCAAGAGGGCCATTTCCGGGACCACACACTTTGAGGTGGTACCGGGAATGAGTTTCAACGAATTTGTGGTTCGATCCGATACGGACCTGGAGGATTTTGTGGAACATTCGGTGGTAAATGGAATGTTCCCCGGTGTTCGGCTGTCCAAATTCGGTCTTGCCCCTGACGAAATGTTGATCACAGTGACGGAGATGAATACGGTGGAAGATATTCACCGTCTCGTGGAACTGATGGAGGCGGTGAAATGAAGACACTGAGAGGAAAGGAAAAGACAATATTCCAGATGGGTGGAGAGGGAAAACGGGGAATGGACCTGCCGAAACCGGAAGGGCTGGCTCCAATTTCCATTTCCGGGCCCTGCCTGCGCAGCGCGACTCCGAATTTGCCCGACCTGTCCGAAATTGAAGTTGTCCGTCACTTTACCCGTCTTTCCAAGCTGAACTATGGTGTCGATGACGGATTTTATCCCCTTGGTTCCTGCACGATGAAGCACAACCCCAAAATTAACGAACTCATTGCATCGCTGGACGGCTTCAAGTGGTCCCATCCCATGCTGCCCTACGGCATGGTTCAGGGTACCTTAAAGGCCATGAAGATGCTGGAGGACGCATTAAGTGAAATCACAGGCATGGATGGATGTTCCCTCCAGCCTGCTGCCGGTGCCCATGGTGAGCTTACCGGCGTCATGATGATCCGTGCCTGTCTGGAAAAGAGGGGCAATCCCCGGAAATTCATCTTGATACCGGATTCCGCACACGGCACCAACCCGGCCTCGTCGGCGTTCAGCGGGTATGAGGTCAAGGAAGTGGCGTCGGATAAAACCGGCTGTGTGGACCTGAGCGAGCTCGAGAAGGTCCTGGACGAAAATGTGGCCGGAATGATGCTGACCAATCCCAACACTCTGGGGATTTATGAGAAAAACATTCAGAAAATAGCGGACATGCTCCATGAAAAGGGTGCCTTGCTCTATATGGATGGTGCCAACATGAACGCCATGATGGGCAAAGCCCGTCCCGGTGAACTGGGAGTGGATGTGATGCACCTTAACCTCCATAAGACCTTTTCGACACCCCATGGTGGTGGGGGGCCCGGTGCCGGGCCGGTCTGTTTTCTTAAACACCTGGCTCCCTTCCAGCCCACTCCGGTGGTGGATGGAGAGGGTGGCTACCATAAACTGGACTGGAACAGACCCGACAGTATTGGTAAGGTTCATGGCTTTTACGGAAACTTCCTGGTGGCATTGAAAGCACTGGCCTACATCTTCTCACTGGGCGGAACCGGACTGGAACAGTGTACCGAAGACGCGGTGCTGGCTGCCAATTATATCCGGGCATCCCTGAAAGATGATTTTCATGTCCCCTTTGATGTGCCCACTCTCCATGAAGTGGTTTTTAATGACAAAAAGCAGGCGGAATTCGGTATCTCCACGCTGGACATTGCCAAGCGCCTAATTGACTATGGCGTTCATCCGCCTACAATTTATTTCCCGCTGATTGTCCACGGTGCCTTGATGGCGGAACCCACGGAGAGCGAAAGCAAAGAAGAAATGGATTACTTTATTGAAGTCATGAAAAAAATTGCCGGAGAGGCATCCGAAAAGCCGGAATTGCTCCACGATGCCCCACATGATACACCGGTTCGCAGACTGGATGAAACAAAAGCGGCGAGGAGTTTAATTCTGCGGTACGGTGGAGGAAAGGAATGATAGATGAACGGGTAAGAATGCTGGCCAAAACTCTTGTAAGTTATTCCACGCAGCTGAAACCGGGTGAGAAAGTACTGATTGATACAACCATCAAGGACATGTCACTTGCCGGTGCATTGGTGGATGAGATTTTTGCCGCCGGCGCGGTTCCATTCGTAAACCTTATGGATAACACTATGCTCCGGAAGCTCCTCATGCAGCCCAGCGATGAGATGTGGAAGACCCGAGCAAAAGTGGATACCGAGTTTATGGAGATGATGGATGCGTATATTTCCATTCGGGGCCATGAAAATGTAACTGAACTATCCGATGTACCGGCTGAGGCTATGAAACTGTATCAGTTGGAATGGCTGCAGCCTGTACATATGGAGATCCGGGTTCCGAAGAAAAAATGGGTTGTCCTCCGCTGGCCGTCTCCGTCTTTTGCGCAGAGTGCCGGCATGTCCACTGAAGCATTTGAAGATTTCTTCTTCAAGGTATGTAATCTGGACTACTCGAAAATGTCCCGGGCGATGGATGCATTGGTTACCCGGATGGAAAGTACAGACAAAATTCATATTACCGGGCCCGGTACAGACCTGACCTTCTCCATCAAAAATATTCCTGCGATCAAGTGTGCCGGTGAACTGAATATACCGGATGGCGAAGTTTTTACTGCACCGGTCAAAGACTCTGTGAACGGAACGGTACGGTACACGGCTAAAACCCTTTACCAGGGAGTGATATTTGACGGAATCGAATTGAGCTTTGAAAATGGCAGAATTGTAAAGGCGACCGCGGGGGGCCAGACGGAAAAGCTCAACAAAATTCTCAATACTGACGAAGGTGCCCGATACGTGGGTGAATTTGCCATCGGGGTGAACCCGTATGTGACCCGACCCATGCTGGATATTCTATTTGACGAAAAGATTATGGGTTCATTTCACTTTACACCGGGAAATGCCTACGATGAAGCGGATAACACAAACCGCAGCGCAGTCCACTGGGACATGGTTTGTATCCAGACCCCTGAGTATGGTGGCGGAGAAATTTATTTTGATGGAGAATTGATTCGAAAAGACGGACAGTTTGTTGTGGACGATTTGAAACCGCTGAACCCGGAAAATCTCAAGTAAGAGAAACAAGTTCAACAGTTGCTGGCAGGCATGGCTTTTAAGTTATGCCTGCTTTTTTTGTCTGTGGGATTTGGAGACATGGGCGTCGTGAGTAGGTGTAAGCGTTAGAAAGGGAGATATCCTTGAAAACCCTTTCTTGTGTTTCATTCTTGATTTGCGAAAGGCGGGGGCATATACTTTCAGACAAGTTCAAAGGTTCAGGTATCACAAAAGAGGATTTTGTTGAGAACAGCAAGTACGTTGCCGAGAGCTAATAACAGATAAGGAACAATCATGGCATCAGACCAAGCGTTTGTTGAATACATTGCTGAGCAAATATCTGATGAATGTGAAATATCATTCAAAGCAATGTTTGGGGGGGTCACTTTTTATTCTAAGGGGAAGGTAGTTGCTCTTGTTTGTGATGGCCAGCTATTTGTAAAGCCAACAAATGCCGGAAAGAAATTTATTGGCGAGTTTGTGGAAGCTCCGGCCTATCCAGGGGCAAAGCCATCACTACTTATTCAAGAGCAAATTGAGGATTCTGAATGGCTTTCTGAATTAATTGCCATTACAGAAAGAGAACTTCCAGAACCCAGACCTAAGGCAAGAAAGAGAACCAAGAAGTAGTACTCAGAAGCCGCAAAGAACAATGCGGTGAATTAAGTTACAGAAAATATGATGGTTTGATGCTTCAAAAGAGCAAGGGCGCACGGCGCTTCTCAGCGAATACTATTTGATAAATGTAAGGTGACAGAAAAATCAGAGAAGTGGCTATTCTCTGTTCCGTCTGACGCCCACTTTCCCATCCGTCAATATCGGGGGCGGTGGCTTTGAACGCAATGGGCGGTATCAGGCAGAACCTCCATCCGGGAAATTTTCCATTTTCCCTGGAGGTCCTTTTTGAAATACCAGCGGGTCTGGACTTTCTGTAGCAGCATCCGCAACCCCTTCTGGTATTCCCCGGTTTTGACTTTCAGTATTTTCCCCACCGGGCAGGACAGAAAGAAAAGCGTGGTGCCTTCCGGAAATACGTTGTAATCCAGTTTGTCGTAGCGGAAACTGTGAGCCAGTGTGATGGAGGCAGTATCCCCAGCTTCCTCCACTTTCACCGTTTCATAATAGAAGCCTTTCCCCAATCCCATAATGTGGGCGGCCTCAATCCCGTAGGCGTCAAAATGAAGCGTGCCGTCCTGCAATTCCTGTTTGTATTTATCTGAGATGTCACTGATCTTTTGTTTAAATTCAAGGACTGCTCCCCCGGTTTCCCCGTATCGGCTTCTTATTTCATCAAACAGCGAGAGACACGCAGCCATGCTTTTCACATCGTTTTTCTGAATTGCGGTAAAATATTTTGAAAGTACGATACGAAAGGGCATGTCATCGGGCTTGTGCCGGCAGGAAGGGAGCGCAATCAACAGGAAGGCAATCAAAATTATAGTTTTTCTCATCTCTTATGACTCCGAAGCGTCTACTTCCTCCGCGGCTGATTTGAGAATATCTGCGAGGTGTTTCAGTTTTTCCCGGTTCGATTTCAGTTCGTCTTCCAGCCCCCGGGTATTCTTCGTGAGATTTTCGATGGTGGTCATCAGCATGCTTTCCTTTTCTCCAAATTCACGGGAGATGCTCTCGGCTTGTTCTTTCAGGGATTGTTCACTGTCCCTGAGTTCCTGACAAGTTGTTTCCAGTTCCTTAACCTTACCTTCTTCGGCCAGCAGCTGGCGGTTCAGTTCGGCAAGGGACTCCTGATGACTCACGAGTTTTTGTTCCATTTCACCTTTAAGTCCCTGATTTTCTTTCTGAAGGGCATCAATATTTTCTTCCAGCGTCAGATTTCGGGCTTCCAGTTCCTGATATTGCCGGGTGTGTTCTTCGGTGGTTTCGTTCAGCCGGGTTTCCATTTCCCGGGTTTTTTGAGCGTGCTCTTCGGCGCTTGCTTTTGCAGCGGACACTTCTGATTCAGCTTCTTCAAGTTGGGCTTTAATGGCCGTACTTTCAGCTTCAATGGCTTCCTTTTTCCGGGCCAGTTCCTCTTCGCGTTCAGCTATATCTGCCTTCAGTGAGGTAAGATCCATGAGGAGATTGCGGTTCTCGCTTTTCAGAAATTCGTTCTCTTTCTGAAGCGTGATAACCTGGACGGCCTTCTGCTGTCCTTCCTGCTTCAGTTGATTTATTTTAAATGCATCTTCAGGTGAGGTTTTTATGTCTGATTTCGCCTTCTCTCCGGCTTCTTCTTCCAGGTCCCCTGTCTCTACCCGGGGAGCGGGTTCTTCCTCAGGCAGGGGAGGCTCTTCTTCATCCTCTTCCAGATCACTCAAATCGACGGAAGGGGCAAAATCTTCTCCCTCCTCTTTCAGTTCCAGTTCCAGATTGAATTCTTCATCATCATCGACGGGAACATCTTTGGGGAGTTCTTCAGCCGGCTCGGAAGACATTGACGCCTCTTCGTTCGATTGGGACCCGTCGGTACTGAAGGCTGTAAATGTACTATCAAGAAGCTTATCGATATTTTCTTCGTCAAAATCAGCGCCAAGGGGTTCGGCCTTCTTTGTTTGAATTGCCCCAGCTCCCAGGAAATCTATCAGAAGAGAGCCCAGTTCTTTTGCGGAAAGGGGCTTGCGAATATAATTGTCTGCCCGGAATTTCAGTTTCCGGTGCTGATCAAAATCTTCTTCCGTTTTCTCACTGGAGGTGATAACGAGGGGAATGTCTCGCGTTTTTGGATTCTTTTTCAATGAACTACAAACAAGGAATCCGTTCAGGTCCTTTAACTCAAGGTTCAGGATAACCATATCCGGACTTACATCCACAGCAAGCTGGACCGCATCTGCTCCATTATCCGTGCTGACCAGTTCTACCTGGCCCGGTTTCAACAGTTCTTTTACCTTTGCGTGGAACCCAGCATCCGGATCAATCGCCAGCAGTGTCTTCATCGGTTTCCACCTCGCCGTATTCTTTTAGTTTTCGCTGCAGGGTTCTCAATCCGATCCCCAGTATCTTTGCGGCAGCCGTACGGTTGCCATCACACTGCTCCAGGGTTTTGAGGATGAGCTCCCTTTCCACATCTGCCATCGGTGTGCCGATTTTCAGCACCAGGGAATCTTCAGGGTTCATGGAGGCTGATTCCCCGACTTCACCATTCCCCGACCCGTAGTTTCCACCGTTCCCCATAATCTCTTCCGGCAGTTCCGATAGGGAAATTGTACTATTTTGAGCGAAAATCACAAGACTTTCCATCACGTTCTTCAGTTCGCGTATATTTCCAGGCCAGTTGTAACGGGAAAGCAATCGAATTGCATCCGAACCGATTTCCAAATCTTCCTTTTCATGCTCCTCTGAAAATCGTTTTAGAAAGTGATTAATAAGCAAGGGAATATCTTCCCGCCTTTCCCGCAGCGGTGGGATTGTCAGATGAACAACTTTCAATCGAAACAACAGGTCTTCTCGGAATCGACCGTCCCGAACCAGGTCATCAAGGTTTCGGTTCGTGCTGCCCAGAATGCGGGTTTTGACTGTGATGATGTCACTTCCGCCCACCCTCATAAACTCTTTCTGTTCAATTATGCGAAGAAGTTTGGCCTGCAAATCCATGCTCATTTCCCCGATTTCGTCCAGAAGGAGGGTCCCGTTGCTGGTCATTTCAAATTTTCCGATTTTTTTGCCGATCGCCCCTGTAAAGGAACCTTTCTCATGGCCGAAGAGCTCACTTTCCAGGATTTCACCGGGAATTGCGGCGCAGTTGATGGGGAGGAACATGGCATTTTTCCGGGGTGAATTCTGGTGGATGGCGTTTGCGATCAATTCTTTTCCGGTTCCGCTTTCACCGGTAATCAGCACAGTGCTGTTGGTTGGGGCCACCATGAGAATCTTCTCAAACAACTTTTCCATTCCGGGAGAGTTTCCGATGATGCTGGAAAATGAATATTTCTTGTCCAGTCGCTGCTTCAACAGGCTGACTTCCCGTTTCAAGCGTTTGTTTCCGACAATTTTTTCTACCCTTTTTCTCAGTTCAAACATGTCCAGCGGTTTGGACAGATAGTCTTCTGCACCCAGTTTCATGGCCTCCACGGCCGATTCGATGGAGCCGAAAGCAGTTACAAGGATAATGCTGACATCGTCGTTAAGCTTTGTAATTTCCTGGATCAATTGGATACCATCCATTTCCGGCATCCTGAGATCGGTAATCACCAGGTCAATTTCCCCGGAATTGGTCTTGATATATTCCAGTGCTTTCGGGCTTTCCGCAAAGGAAAGCACAGCGTACCCCTTTTTTTTCAGGGCCCGCTCCATACCAAGACGAGCGCTGTCCTCATCTTCCACAATTACAATAAGTCGGCTGTCCATCAGTTTTCTCCTGTCTGTTGTTTCAATTGGTTCAAAAAATTCTCATCCAGGATTTCAATTCCCAGTTCCTGTGCCTTTCGAAGTTTGGACCCCGCATGTTCCCCCGCAATAACTCCGGTGGTTTTCCGGGATACGGAGGAGGAGACATTCGCCCCCAGGGATTCCAGAAAAGCGCCGGCCTCTTTCCGGGTAAATCCGCCCAGCTCACCGGTAAGTACATATGTTTTGCCGGCAAGGGGCTGTTCTGATACAGTCGTGTCCGATTCGGCTTCCATAGTGAGACCGGCATTGGCCAGTCGGTCCACAACCTGACAGTTTTCCGGAAGGGTAAAGAAGCGATGGACTGATTCAGCAATTACCGGCCCGATGCCCTCAATTTCGGCCATTTTTTCTGTTTCTGCATTCCGCAGGGACTCAATTGAGGGGAATCCCTCCGCAAGAATTTTTGCTGATTTCAACCCCACATACCGGATTCCCAGGGCATATAATACCCGGTAGAAGGGGATAGAGAGGGATTTCTCAATTTCATCGACCAGATTTTCAGCCGATTTTCTGCCCATTCTTTCCAGTCCTTCCAGATTTGGAGCGGTTAGATCATAAATGTCAGCGAAATCTCGAATCATGCCATTCTCAACCAGTTGGCTAACCAGTGCGTTTCCGATTCCCTGAATGTCCATGGCGTCTCTGGAAACAAAGTGGAGCACAGCGTTTTGAACCACCGCCGGACAGGATGGATTGATACAGCGAAGTGCTACTTCACCATCCATTCTAGCTGTTTCAGCACCACAGACCGGGCAATTTTTTGGTTCCGCAACCGGCAGTTCAGACCCGGTTCTGCGGGAAATGATAACTTTGACAACTTTGGGTATAATTTCCCCGCCCTTTTCGATAAAAACAGCGTCTCCGACGCGGATGTCTTTCCGGTTCAGCTCCTCAAAGTTATGGAGTGTAGCCCGTTGCACCGTGGTACCGGCCAGCTCCACGGGTTCCAGTTCCGCAACCGGAGTAATGACGCCGGTCCGCCCAACTTGAAACGTGACGGCGTTCACCCTTGTGGTAACCTGATCTGCGGGAAATTTATACGCAACGGCAAACCGGGGGAATTTCGCGGTGGAACCAAGCGTTTCCCAATCTGCCACAGAGTCCACTTTCACAACCAGTCCGTCCACTGGAAAATCGAGAGTATTTCTTTCCTGTTCAAAACGGTCCACCTGAGCCAATACACCGTCAATGTCCGGAACCCGCTCCCGTCGGGGGGCTGAGGGGAAACCGATGGTATGCAGCCATCCAAGCCGTTCAAACTGGCTGTCCGGGATTCCCCCGGGGGTGAGTATGTGATATCCGTACATCATCAGTCCCCTTGTTTTCGCTTCCCTGGGGTCTTTCAGCCGCATGGAGCCGGCAGCGGCATTTCGGGGATTTGCAAAAGGCTCCAGTCCTTGTTCTATCCGGAACCTGTTGAGGGTATCAAAGCGGGAAAAGGTCAGAAACACTTCCCCGCGGATTTCCAGTTGATCCGGCGCAGATTCCGGAAGTTTCAATGGAATATTCCGTATCATCCGAGCATTCTCCAGTACGCTGTCCCCCCGGATACCATCCCCCCGGGTTACTGCCTGGACAAGGACTCTGTTTTCATAGTGCAACGCGAGGCTCAGTCCGTCAATCTTCAGTTCCACCACGTAGGGGACTGATCTGCCAAGGGTCTTTTGGATTCTCAAATCAAATGCCCTCAGGTCTTCCCGGTTGTAGGTGTTGTCCAGTGAAATCATGGGAGAGCTATGTTGAATGCTGTCAAATGCCACAACCGGTTCCCCGCCGACGAGCAGTGTAGGTGACCAGGGAAGGCGAAGATCCGGATATTCGGCTTCAAGTTTCTCAAGTTCCCGTTCCAGGGCATCATATTCAGAATCGGAAATCTCCGGATTGTTTTCAAGGTAGTACAGCCTTCTGTGCCGAAGAATCTCGTCCGTCAGTTGGGATATCCGATCCCCGGGCCGGGTGTCCGTGTTTGTCATCGCCTACCTCTTGTTCTGGCGAATTGTTTCCGGTTCAATCCCGTATTGCTTCAGCTTGCGATAGAGGTGGCTTCGTTCAATACCCAGGAACTCAGCCGCTTTGCTCATATTGTTTTCTGAGATCCGGATAACCTTCATTATATGCGCCAGTTCAAACTCCTCCCTGGCCTCCTTGAGTCGCAGGGGATGATGGGAATCCTCATTGTCCCTGCCCCGGTTGATGGGAAATGGGACATCCGCGGCTTTAACCGTGTTTTCTCTGACCATGATCATCAGTCGTTCCATCAGGTTCTGAAGCTCCCGGACGTTTCCCGGCCAGCTATACATTTTGAGCATATCCATGACCTTTGGCTCCAGGGTTTTCGGCGGGACTTTTTTGTCATCGGCAAATTGCTGAATACAATGGTTGGCAAGAAGAGGAATGTCCTCAATCCGCTCCCTGAGTGGTGGCACGTGGAGTTCAATGACATTGAGACGATAGTAGAGATCCTGGCGAAAACTGCCGTCTTCAATTGCTTTAGCGAGATTTTTGTTGGTTGCCGCAATGATGCGTACATCCACAGCGAGGCTTCGCGTTCCGCCCACCGGGGTTACAGCATTTTCCTGGAGTACCCGAAGCACTTTCGCCTGGGTTTTCAATGACATATCTCCAATTTCGTCGAGGAACAGAGTGCCGCCATTTGCCACAACAAACTTACCCTTCTTGGTTTCGTGGGCACCGGTGAATGAGCCTTTCACATGGCCGAACAGTTCACTTTCTATTAATTCATCAGGAATCGCGGCACAGTTAATATCTACCATGGGCATGTCTGCTCTTTCGCTTTTCATGTGGAGTCTTCGGGCGACAATTTCCTTCCCGCTGCCGTTCTCACCATAAATCAGAACCCGTCCCTCGGACGGTGCGGCCAGTTCGATGTCGTGTACCAGTTTCTGATAAGCGGGCGACGTTCCGATGAGTTGGGCCTCTCTGGATGCCTGCTCCAGGAGCCATCGATTCCCTATTTTCAATTTGCGGTGTTTCAAGGCGTTTGAAATGGAGAGGAGCAGTTTCTCAAAGGACAGGGGCTTTTCCAGGAAGTCAATGGCGCCCTTTTTCGTGGCCTGTACTGCCACCTCAATGGTGGCATGGCCGGAAATTACAATAATTTCCACGTCGATTCCGGAATTATTGATGAAATCGATGAGTTTCAGCCCGTCAATATCTTCCATCCAGACATCGGTGATGACCAGATCCACCTGCCCGTCCTGGAGCTCGGTAAAGGCCTCACTACCGGAAGCCGCCTCCCGGACCGCATAGCCCTCATCCTCCAGAATGGCCCGGATGGTGCGTCGGATATTTTCTTCATCATCAACGATCAGAATCTGTTCTTTTGACATTTGCAAGTAACTTCAGGCAGATATTGTATGCCTTCTCCTTCAATTCTGATCCCATTGTAGCCGAAGGAGTTGAAAAGGTAAACCGAAACAGTGTTCCCCGATGGGCGACCACCATGGCCAGGCTCTTGTCGGTTAGCCCCAGAACCACCGGATGCCCCTGAATCGTTTCTATGGAAAGCGGGGCGAAATCCGCGATCAGGCTTTCAGCCTGGCGGGTCATATACTGACGACTTTTCCCGTCAGCCAGCGATATGGAAATTCGCATTCCATCTTTCAGGAACATGGTTCCAAGGTTGTAGCGGTCCATAGAGCTCTGCTTGGTTGCCGGTTTCCACTGGAAATCTTCACCGGGATCTAACCGGTAACCGACACCGCCCACTACAAGTGCATTTCCTTCCCGCCAGATCCCGAAGCGGTCAAAAACACGCTTATCCCGAAAGCTCACTGTGGTTGGTTCAATGGACAATGAGCCGATCTGCTGCACAATGGGGAGAAGGTCCCGTTGAAAGCCTGTATCATTGAGAAGTGTACTGGCCATGTAGAGGTGGGAAGGATCGGCTGTTTCTTCATTCAATGTGGGGTCAATAGAAATCCATTTGCCGTTCATAGCGACCTGCGGCCACATGTGGTATCCGATTGTGCCGTTAACTGCCACCACTCCTGCTGCGGCCCGGCACGGGACCCCCCCTGCCCGAAGGAGTGCCAGCGCCAGTACCGTGTGTTCCGTGCAGTCTCCCTCGCGGGTTTTCAGAATCGTGGCAGTATTGGCAAATCCAACGCCATAGCCCTTGCGGTCAATCATCAGGTATACCTTGTGCACCACCTTACGGATGAAATCGGCATCACTCCTACCGGTCTTTCTCAAATTGACGGAAATCTCCTTAATCTCCGGTAAATCAGACTGTACGATGGGTCCGGATTTCAGGGCAGCTGCAATGGTGTCCGGCTTCATGTCGTCCGTTAATTCCGGCCGGGTGATGGTGACTGCCACTCCATTTCCGCGCCGGACGACCGATTGAAAATCGGTCCGCGGAATCGTCAACTGTTCTTTTCCGGCGTTGGCCAGTAACGTGATTGCATGGACACCGATCCCGCTTGGAAACCATTGCTTTGAACGAAACAGGGTCTGGATGAGAATATCGGTGCCATTGCCGTTCTTCACCTTTCCCGTTTCTGCTATCTTATCCGAGACAAACTCAATAGTAAGCCCCATCATATGGCTTTTCACGTACAGAGGCCGACCGCTGTTGTCCACCAGCATTTCCTGTTTCAATTCAGTATTTCCAGACACGTCTTTCAGTTCCAGACCGTAGGTAGTGTCGGAATTCCCCATTTCCAGCTTCTTTTTCTGTACAGTCCGGGTTAACTCGCTTCGAATATCACTGGAGAAGAAGGGAAAGTCGGTAGTTTTTTCTGCTGATTTCAACAATCCGACAATTTTTTTCTCACTCCCGTAACTCAGCACGACATCCGGAGAAACCGCTTGTTTCCGAATCTTGCCGTCTTGACGCACCTCAACTGAATTTCCTAAAAACACAGCGTTAAACGCGGTTTTCAAACCCGCCTGATCTGCCTGGACCGACAGAGAAATAGGCCGACCATCCAGCCGACTGATTTCCACCGATGTTTCCGACAGACTGACAGTGGCCCCTCCCCGTTTCAGCGTAATTCGGGAAATTGTTTCAATGGTAATGGTACCGGTTTTCCCGTCTATATGGCGGGTTTCTACCAGTGTCCCCACGTCGTTTCCGTTCAAACGAATGAAAAAACGGCTGGAAGCCCAGCCGTTCATTGTGATGATTAGTAAGAAAAGAGTTATTACGCGATACTTCATTTCACGTTCAGAGTTAAAATCCGGAACGTGCCCCGGCTGTACAATTTCAGCATTATCACGTCTCCCTTCCTGAAATTTTGTGCCATTTTCAAGAATGCATCATAGTCTGTTACCGGTTTCCGGTTTACTTCCACAATTACATTTCCCTCCCGTACAAACTTATCATATGCTTCACTCATCTGATTGACATCTACCACCAGTACTCCGCTGATCTCCGGCCCAATGCGGAGCTGGTAACGGATTCTGTCATTCAACGGCATGACATTGAATCCCAGCTTACTGGAAATGGACTTATTTTCAGGCGATTTCGTGTCAGGTTTTTCAGGGGTATTTTCTGAAAAATCGTCTCTGGAAGAGAGCTTCACGGTGACCGTTTTCGTTTTTCCCTCCCTGGAGATTGTCACTTTAATTTTGTCTCCCGGCCGATGGGAGGCAATTTCATGAACCAGTTCGTCATTGTCCTTGACCGGATGTCCATTCACTGCCGTAATAATATCATAGGGTTTCAGTCCGGCCTTGTCAGCACCCATACCCTTCTGGATTGTCTGAACGAGTGCGCCATGGTCCGTCTTGAAATAGCGTTTATCTGTCTCACTGAGCTTGGATACTGTCACACCCAGGGCGCCCCGTTCCACTTTGCCGTTTTCTTTCAGCTGCTCATATACATCCTTCACCATATTGATGGGAACCGCAAATCCAATATTCTGGCCCTGAGCACTAATGGCGGTATTAATCCCCACGACTTCTCCGCTCATATTTACCAGCGGGCCACCTGAGTTCCCGAAATTGATGGCAGCGTCGGTCTGAATAAAGGATTCCATGCCGGTGCTGAGACGACGCCCCTTACCGGACACGATGCCCGCCGTGACCGAATGAGAATAGCCAAGGGGGTTGCCGATGGCGGTGACCCATTCTCCGACCTTCAAGGCGTCAGAATCTCCCAGATGAGCAATTGGCAGGTTTTTGTGATCGATCTTGAGCAGCGCGATATCAATTTCAGGGTCAGTGCCCACCACCTTCGCGACATACTTCTTGTCATCGTTTTGCAGGGTAACCTGAACCTTGTCCGCGTTCTTGACAACATGATTGTTGGTGATAATGTAACCATCGGCTGACACGATTACACCGGATCCCCAGCTCACCTGCTTCTGTTTCTGTTGCGGCATCTGGCGTCTGAAATCTGGCCCGAAAAAATACTCGAAGAAATCCTGGTTCCCGCCGAAGGGATTGACCTGGGGATGCTTGAACGTCGACTCGGACTCAATTGTCACGACCGTCGGGTTGAGCATACTGGCAATACCGGAAAAATCCGGTAGAGACACTATCCGTGCTGCCGGGGCAGCATAAGCCATATCATTTTGTGCCGGTTCCATCATCATCCGAACACCAAACCCTGTTCCTACCAGTAACGCTGCGGCAACCATGCCGCCCACAAACAGTTTTGCTTTTTCTTTCAACTTCATTGCTTCCTCCCTGCTTCAGTTGTCCCACCTTCTTTATGCAATATTTATGCCTGAAAAGTCACGTCAAAATGGCGCACTCCCGGCGTTGAAAGGTAAATGTGGTGAGGGAAGAGCGGGAACGGAAGATACGGGATTGCTTTCTTTGTATCTTCAATTTAGCATTCAGAATTTAACAGTTAACATTCCTGTCTCCGGCCGGCTTGTAGAATTTCTTTATAAAATGTAGGATAATGCCGTTTTGAGCCCGGGGTCATAGTAGGATTGGGAATAACCGGAATCGAGCAATTGAATTTGAGGTGAAAAATGGACCATACAAAGAGCAGGCAAGCGTTTGAAGTTGCAAGAAAATCTATCCCCGGTGGCGTAAACAGTCCGGTTCGGGCTTTCCGTGCCGTGGGTGGAGACCCAGTGTTTGTGGATGAGGCAAAGGACCAATTTATTGTGGATGTGGACGGAAACCGCTATATCGACTTTATCTGCACCTGGGGACCGGCTATTCTGGGCCATGCCAATGATGAGGTGCTGGCAGCAGTTAAGAATCGGATGGACAAAGGACTCAGCTTTGGAATGCCGACAACAGTTGAAACCCGGCTGGCCGAGAAGATGCATGAAATGCTGCCATACGTGGAGAAGGTTCGCTTTGTCAGTTCGGGTACGGAAGCTACAATGACCGCTGTCCGTCTGGCACGGGGTTATACGGGGAAGGAAAAGATAATCAAGTTCAATGGATGCTATCACGGCCACCACGATTCTCTGCTGGTGAAGGCGGGAAGCGGTGGAGCGACACTTGGTGTTCCGGATAGTCCCGGGGTGACACCGGGCACAACAAAGTCCACTATTATCTGTGAGTACAACAATTCCGATGAAGTGCGAGATGCCTTGGAAGGCGGCAATGTCGCGGCGGTGATTGTGGAGCCGGTGGCGGGAAATATGGGCGTGATTAAGCCGAAGGAGGGTTTTCTTCAGGCCCTTCGGGAATTCACAGAACGGCACGAGGCACTGCTTATTTTTGATGAAGTGATGACAGGTTTCCGAATCCACGAACAGGGTGCCTTTGGCCTATATGGCGTGACACCGGACCTGGCGACTTTCGGCAAGGTAATTGGCGGGGGAATGCCGGTGGGAGCGATCGGCGGCAGCGCCACCATAATGGACTGGCTTGCGCCAATCGGACCGGTGTACCAGGCCGGCACTCTATCCGGGAACCCGGCAGCCATGGAATGCGGCCTCAAAACACTGGAAATCTATGAGCGGGACCATGTGCTGGAAGAAATCCGGACCGTATCCGAACACCTGGCCCATGGACTGGCGGACATCTGCAGGCGTCACAGGGATGTGTCATTCTCCATTCAAGGAGCCATGTTCACGGTTTTCTTTACCGGTACCACGCCCTCCAATTTTCCTGAGGTGGATGCATGCGATATGGAACGGTTCCGGCGATTTTTCCAGTTCATGCTGGATGAAGGAATTCTCCTTCCACCATCCCAGTACGAAGCCAATTTTCTTTCCGTCAAACATACAAAAAAAGATATTGACCACTATCTGAATTCCCTGGAAACCTTCCTGGGGCTGGAGTGAGGCTGAGCTATGGGATACAATTTCACGGAAATAGAGCCCAGGTGGCAGAAGCGCTGGGCGGCCGAAGAGCCCTATAAGGTGAAACGGGATCCATCACGGAAAAAATTTTACTGTCTGGAAATGCTTCCCTATCCCTCGGGACGGATTCACATGGGACATGTCCGCAACTACAGCATTGGAGACGTGATCTCCCGCTTTATGACCATGAACGGATACAATGTCATGCATCCGATGGGTTGGGATGCCATGGGAATGCCTGCGGAAAATGCCGCTATCAAGAGTGGCAATCATCCCCGGCAACATACCTATGACCACATGGAAATGATGCGTACCCAGCTTCAAAACCTGGGATTCTCCTACGACTGGGATCGTGAAATTGCCAGCTGTGACCCGGAATACTACAAGTGGAACCAGTGGATTTTTCTGAAAATGATGGAGAAAGGATTGGTGTATCGAAGCCGGCGTTCTGTCAACTGGTGCCCTTCCTGCCGGACTGTACTGGCAAATGAACAGGCGGAAGGCGGTACGTGCTGGCGTTGTGACTCTGAAGTGGAATTGAAAGAACTGGAGCAGTGGTTTGTCCGGATCACTGATTACGCGGAAGAGTTGCTGAATGGACTGGACAACCTTCCCCAGTGGCCGGAGAATGTGAAAGCCATGCAGCGGCACTGGATTGGCCGAAGTGAGGGCAGTTTTGTCACGTTTCAGCTGGATGGCATCGACAAGGGGCTGGAGGTGTTCACCACCCGGATTGACACCATTTTTGGTTCGACTTTTGTCTGTCTGGCTCCCAATCATCCGCTTGTGAAGGAAATACGGGAAGTATCTCCTGAACGAAAAGCCATCGACGAGTTTGTTGGGCGAATGAACCGCATGAGCCGGGAAGAGCGACTGGCCTCCACCGAAAAACTGGGCCAGTTCACCGGGATCTATGCCTTAAACCCCTTCACAAAGAAGCGAATCCCTGTTTATCTGGCAAACTTTGTATTGATGGAATATGGGACCGGTGCGGTGATGTCGGTACCGGCCCACGATCAGCGGGATTTTGAGTTTGCGAAAAAATATCAATTGCCCATTGTGCCCGTAATTGCCCCTGAACCTGGATTTCGCTACGAAGAGGAATTGACCGAAGCAGTAGAAGCGTCCGGAGTGCTGATTGATTCGGGTGTTTTTACCGGAATAGCTTCGGATACGGCAAAGATCGAAATGAATGAAGTGGCAGAGGCCGGGGAATTTGGCCGAGGTGCAATTACATACAAGTTGAAAGACTGGGGTATTTCACGTCAGCGCTACTGGGGAACGCCAATTCCCATCATTTATTGCGACAAGTGCGGCATTGTCCCTGTGCCGGAGAAAGACCTTCCGGTGAAACTCCCGGATGACGTGATGTTCACCGGTGAAGGCGGCTCACCTATCCTGACCTCGGAATCCTTTCTTCATACGGCCTGTCCGAAGTGTGGTGGGAATGCAAGGCGGGAAACCGATACCATGGATACCTTTGTGGACTCTTCCTGGTACTACTATCGCTACCTGAATCCACACCTTGACACTGCGCCCTTTGATGTGGATGATGCCGCATACTGGACACCCGTGGACCTGTACATCGGTGGAGTGGAGCATGCCACTATGCATCTGATCTACACCCGTTTTTTTACCAAGTTGCTCCGTGATTTCGGTCTGTTGAAAATTGATGAGCCGGTAAATAAAATGGTCACCCAGGGGATGGTGATTAAGGACGGCAGGAAAATGTCCAAATCGCTGGGGAATGTGGTGGACCCGGATGACATGATTCAAAAATACGGAGCAGATGCGGTTCGCGTGTTCATGCTGTTTGCTTCTCCCCCGGAAAAGGAAATTGAGTGGAAAGACCAGGGTGCGGAAGGGGCATTGCGTTTTTTGAACCGGGTATGGAGCTTTGGGGAGAATAATCCGGAAATCGTTCAGAAAGAGGAGACGTTTGATGCTGAAGATCTGAAAGGCGAGGCCAGGTCCTTGTTTCAGAAGCTTCACCAGACCATTGCCAAAGTGGAAGAGGATATTGAAAAGCGCCTGCATCTGAATACCGCGATTGCGTCCCTGATGGAGCTGTACAACCAGTTGTCTGCAACTGCCCTGGATGGGGAAACTATTGGGCCAGTTGCGGGAGCTGTTTACCGGGACATGATTCGAATGATGATACCGTTCGCTCCTCACATGGCTTGTGAGCTGGGAGAGGTTTATGGCTTTGATGTTTCCACATGGCCCAAGCTCAATCACAAGTTTGCAGTGCCAGACAGTTTTACTCTGGTGGTTCAGGTAAATGGGAAAATTAAGGATAAAATAGAAGCAGAGGTGGGAATTGAAGCTGATGCCGCGTTTGAACTGGCTGCCGGGAGCGAACGGATAGCTGTGGAACTGGACGGGAAGACTGTGTTGAAAAAAATCTACGTGCCGGATAGGCTGCTCAACCTTGTGGTAAGATAGTGCAATGATTAAACGAATCCTGGTTTTTGTTCTGTTATTGCCGGTTCTTGGCTGTGGATACCACGTGGTAAAGACACCGAAAGTGGCTGTTTTTGTTGCACCGGTGGACAACCGGAGCAACCATTCCCAAATGGGTATTCTGGTGGAACGGGCGGTAGAAAATCAGCTTCTGCAACACGGAATGGTGCTGGCCGATGATGAGAACTCGGCAGATATTCGGATATCTCTCCTGTTGAGCGCCGGCGGAAAGCGAACCGTTCAAAGCGGGGCAGATAACCGGATCACAACCAGCCGGGAAACCATCGGTCTAAAGGCTGAATTTCTGGAAAAATCCGGGAAGCGAACAATGAATCGGGAATTTCTGTTGTTGTCACGTTTCCCCACCGAATCCAGGTACTACTACAACGACAGCGGCAGGGAAGAAAAAGAGCTGGCCGGTCAGATGGGTCAACAGGTAGTGGCATGGCTGACAAATCCATAGTTCTATTGACCGGAAGTGAGGTATTTCTCCGGCGGGAACGGGTGAAGCAGATTGTCACCGCCACTCTGCCGGAGGGACTTTCGGATTTCAACTACATGCGGATGGATGCCAGGGAAAACAAGCTTGTGGATATTCTTTCTTCATGGGAGGAAAGGGGGTTCATCGGTGGAAAACGGGTTGTCCACGTGGAAAATATCGAAAAGCTGCGCCTCAAGGGGCAGGAAAAGGTCGCTTCTCTCTTCCTGGATCGGGTTAAAAAGGGGGGTGTGCCGGGCGCCGTCTTGATTCTGGAAGGAGAATCGGTGGACAGACGGACGGCTTTCTTCAAGAAATTGTCTGCGGCTGCCACTTCTCAGGATTTCAAGCCGCTGCGGAACTATCAGGTTCCAAGCTTTATCAGTCAGCGGCTGCGGGAAAAGGGATATGCCATAACCCCGGATGCGGCGGAATTTCTCTCGGACTTTGCTTCTTCGGAATTGATGTCCATTGCGTCGGAACTGGAAAAACTCATTTTGTTTATTGGTGATGAAACAAAGCAGATAACACTGGAACATGTGAAAGGGCTATTGATGCCGTCCAGGAGCTTTTCCACGTTCGACATTCAGGATGCTCTCTTGGAGAGGCGGCCGGATACGGCCCACGCCGCATTGAACAGTATGTTGACTGAGGGCGTTTCCCCCATTGTAATCTGGCGATTTTTCCAGAGTACACTGGATAAGGCCCGTCGTCTGGAGCAGGCGCATACAAGTGCAGACGTGAACCGTATTTCCGGGTCGACATACTATCTTGACAAGTTGAAACGCCTCGGCGGCGTTTTCCCCGGTGGTGCCAACCGGGCACTGGTTTTGACGAATAAACTGGAGCTGGCATCGCGCAGGGGAAACTTGGCAGATTCGTTTTATCTTGGTTATCTTTTAGACGGACTTTTCCGGATGATGCGTTAAGGGAATGGATTACAGGAAGATTTTCCCTTGTACACATTCCGGCGTATTTGTATAATGTCAGGGACTGCAAAGAGTAATGCGGACAGGGGTGGCTGATGCCTTTACCAGATTTTGTCATGTATGATGAAGAATATCAAAGAATTAAGACTGTTGCAACAAGACTGAGAGAAGATGCAAATGCCAAAATTGTCTTTCTTGTGGACAAGAATGGTCAGCAGATAGCTGCATGTGGGGATCTGGGATCAATCGATACCACATCTCTGGCTTCCCTGACGGCTGGAAATGTGGCTGCTACCGATGGCCTGGCAAAGCTCATTGGTGAAAAAGAGTTCAGCATCCTCTTCCACGAAGGGGAAAAGGACAACCTGCATATTTCCATTGTGGGCAAGCGGGGAATTCTGGTAGTCATTTTTGACAGCCGTTCCACGCTGGGGCTGGTACGTCTTCGCGTGAAAAAGACATCGGCTGAACTGGAGCGAATTTTTGATGTGATTGAAGAGAAAGCAAAGCACCAGTTTGAAGGGGAGAAGGAGTACGAATCTCCCTTCGCTGAGATTACCGAAAACGACATTGACAAATTGTTTGGCGATAACTGAAAATGGCATTCATCAACCACTCCGCGAAAGAAATTAACTGCAAACTTGTTTATTACGGGCCCGGTCTCTGTGGTAAAACTACCAATCTGCAATATATCTACAACAAAACCAATCCCGATTTGAAGGGTAAAATGATTTCCCTTGCCACTGAAACCGACCGGACCCTGTACTTTGATTTTCTGCCCCTGAACCTGGGCACAATTCACGGATTCAAAGTACGGTTCCAGCTGTACACTGTTCCTGGCCAGGTGTTTTACAATGCTTCCCGGAAACTCATTCTGAAGGGGGCGGACGGAGTTGTGTTTGTGGCGGACTCGCAGGATGCCAGATATGAAGCCAATATAGAATCCATGGTTAACCTGAGAGAAAACCTTGAAGAAAACAATCTGAAACTGGAATCTATTCCATATGTACTTCAGCTGAATAAACGGGACCTGCCAAATGTTACGCCTGTGGAAGAACTGACGGCGGCCTTGCGGTTCAAAGGTGAGCCGGTCTTTGAATCCGTGGCGACCCAGGGTGGCGGCGTATTTGAAACGCTGAAATCCTGCGCAAAACAAGTCCTCAACAAACTCGGACGCTGATTCCGGCGCTTTGCACCGGGTGTTGAATTCTACATGTTAAATGTTAAAGTTAAGATAGGAAGAAAAGCACGAACATTCTTTTCCTCAAAGGTATTCACTTCTATTTGTCAGTTCCATCCCCTGGTTGTTCTGCTTCCACCCCCTGCTCCCCACTCCAACTTTTTTACTCTGGGAGGAGATAGAGATGGATGTGCGTAAGCAAATAATAATCGGCACAGCCGGCCATATCGATCACGGCAAAACGACCCTGGTGTACCGGATGACCGGAACCGATACGGATCGATGGGAAGAAGAAAAGCGTCGGGGTATTACCATTGACATCGGATTTGCTCACCTGGAGAGGGAGGGCCTTGCCTTGAGTTTCATTGATGTCCCGGGCCACAAGGACTTTGTGACCAATATGCTGGCAGGTGTCCACTCGGTGGACATTGGGCTTCTGGCTGTGGCAGCGGACGAATCTGTGATGCCCCAGACCGAAGAGCATTTCAACATTTTGAAGCTTCTTGGTGTATCTCCAATCATTCCGGTTATCACGAAAATTGACCTTGCGGATGCTGAAATGATGGCATTTACCGAGCTTGAAGTCCGGGAGCTATTCGAGAAAAGCGGCCTGGACGAACCCGATACCATCTTTCGAGTCAGCGGGGCGACAGGGGAAGGTGTGGAAAGTCTGACAAGTTTTCTCTTTCAGCTGGGAGAGACCATCCACAATGAGAATAACCGTCAACCCACCCACCTCCACGTGGACCGGAGCTTTACTATCAAGGGCCACGGAACGGTGATCACCGGGACCTTGATGTCCGGTTCTCTGAAGACGGGGGACAAAATCACCCTCCATCCGTTGGGGAAAACATCAGTCATTAAGAAAATAAACAACCATGGGCACGATGTTCCGGAAGTCCACTCCCGCAAGCGGGTGGCGTTGAATGTTCCCCAGTTTCAAAAAAATGAGCCGATCCGGGGAATGATAGCGGTTGTGGAACCCCTTCACATCACCACACGGTTTGCTGACGCGAGAATTCAGATTGACTCAGGTGACGGAAAGCTGGAAGATCTGACCCGAGTCAGGGTCAATATGGGGAGCGAAGATGTGGTGGGCAGGATCAAGCTGGTGGAAGCCCCCTTTGTCAATATTCCCTGCGATGCCCTCTGCCAGTTTCGATTTGAACGGGAAGTCGCCTGCTTTATGGGAGAACGGGTCATTGTCCGATCCTATTCTCCGGTTCTCACAATCGGCGGCGGTGTTATCCTGGACAGCCAGCCCGTCAAACGAAGAGGATTTCACCCGGCCTCAGCCGGATTGAATCTGAAGGACTCAGGGAACGACCGGTCCCGATTGCTGGGTATACTGTCAGAATCCGGGACAGTGGAATACACAGAGGCACGGGCTCGCCTCTTTTTAACCGAAGAAGAATTTGAAACACTTGTCCAGTCATTGATTGTGGACAGCCGCCTGGTGAAGTTTGAAAAAGACAGCCGGTTGTATCACCCTGATCAGGTCCAGGCGCTGCAAAACGAAATTCTGACAAATGTGGAGAATTTTCATTTAAGGAATCCCCGGAAAGATGGCTATCCGGCAGGGATGCTTCGGCATTATCCGGAGAGTATTGTCCGGGCAATGGTGCAACGGGGCCAATTGGAACAGAAGGGTTCAGTGATGACGCTTCCCGCCTTTTCCAGAACATATTCTTCGGCTGAACAGGAGGCCTTCCGGAAACTGCTTTCCCTTCTGAAATCAGCCGGACTGGAGACGCCCCTATTGCCGGCACTGAAAAAGGATTTCCGGGACGACGCTCTGTTGTCTGACCTGTTGCAGCGGGGGATTTCTGAAGGCAGTATTGTGAGAATCTCGTCGGACTATTTTCTGGATACTGGGATGTATCGGGAATTTCTGGAACGGTTCCGGACATGGGCTGCCAGTCTTGGCTCATTTAACATTCAGGAAGCAAAGAGTGAGCTCGGACTGGTGAGAAAATATCTGATTCCCTTATTGGAACACCTGGATGGGGAAAGAATTACAGTCAAAATAGATGACAAACGGAAACTTCTGTAATGGGGATAAGTTTGAGCTTGAGCTTGAGCTTGAGTCTGGAAAAGATTTGGAATTGAAGATAATTAGTCTTTCCCTGTCTTTACTTAAACTTAGACTCAAACTTACTTCTGCTTTTTCCCTTTGTGCATGACAAGGGCGGTTTCTTTGTCCCGGTAGTATTCCTTTCGTTCTCCGATAACCCGGAATCCCATATCTTCGTACAGTGAAATCGCCGCATTGTTGCCTTCTCTCACTTCGAGATAGAAATCCCTTGTGTCTTCCAGATGGTTCAGCATCCATCCCATCAACTGTCTTCCGATTCCCTGCTTACGGTACCCGGGAAGCACTGCCACGTTGAGAATGTGGTATTCATCCAGAAAGTACTGAAAGCAGGCAAATCCCACTGTTTCATCTCCGGCTTCTGCGATGATGATTCCTTCCATTTCCGAAACCACGAACATGGCCTCGGACCAGGGATCAGAAAAACATGCGTGTTCGATTGAAAGAAGGCGTTTCAGAATAGGTTCTGAAACCGTTTTAACTGGTTTTATTACGATTGAGTTCGGCATCGGATTTTCGAATGTAAACAGGTTCAATTGAGGGACTTTCCCCAGGTGAGGAGTCGGAAAGTGTTTCTGCCAGGAGGGTGGAGAGGCAGCTGGGTGGCGGCAGTTGTGCGCATTGGGGAAAGAATTGTGTCAACAATTCACCATAGGGTTCCAGCGCACTTCCGATCATGGAGAAGGGGTCCTGTGAAATCCCATTGTTCTGCAAGAAATCCGGTAACATTTCCGGTTTCATTACGGCATAAGGTGAAACAGGGGCGTCGTTTTCAAAAAAAGCAGCATAAACCTGCTTCTTTCGCGCGTCAATGATGGAGAGAACCCGGTTTTGTCCCGTCTTTATGGCTGCCCGGTTCAGCAGGTACAGTGATGTGTACCCCACCAAGTCCAATTCGGGGTTTGCTGCCAGGAACCCATAAGCGACGGCAATTCCGATGCGAAGCCCGGTAAAGGAACCTGGTCCGCGGACAAACAGTACCCGTTTCAATTCTCCCGGCGAAATACCGGCCTGATCCAGCAGGATGGAGATGGCCGGAAGAAGGGTTTCATTGTGACCGTACACACGGGACAGTTCCATACTGGCCACGATTTTCTCATTCTGTACTAATGTAACGCAGCCTCTGGGGCCGCTTGTGTCAAAGCAAATAGTATTCATCACGGCCGAAAGTATACCATAGGGAGGAGCCAGGATTGAGGAAGAAGTGAAGGGTGATGACTGGTGGGTAACGGATTAAGAAAGACGAGAAATGGCCATCTCACTGATCTTTCTACC
>CAZRHT010000027.1:0-9886 GCA_964599895.1 uncultured Holophagae bacterium | reverse complement strand
TTCCTGATTTCAGAATCGGTTCGCGGAGAAGGTGCTGTCCTGGTGGACCGCCGGGGCAGGGCATTTATGCGTGATTTTCATCCGGATGCGGACCTGGCACCCCGGGACGTTGTGGCAAGGGCGATTTTCACGAAAATGCTCAACGAAGATGCGCCCAACATGTATCTGGATTTGTCCAGAGTGGCAAAAGATATGGATTTTGCGTCCCGCTTCCCCAACATTACCGAAACCTGCCGGGAACGCGGTATTCGGGTCCCGGATGATCCGATCCCGGTCGTACCGGCAGCGCATTATTTTTGTGGCGGTATCAAGAGCGAGATCGATGGATCAACCGCCGTGGCCGGCCTCTACGCAATCGGGGAATGTGCATGTACCGGGCTGCACGGCGCTAACCGGCTTGCTTCTACTTCGCTTCTGGAGGGACTGGTCTGGGGAGTGGAGACGGCCCGGTGCATTTCAGAAAGAAGAGAGAGTATTTCACCGGAGCGTACCCGTTCTATTCCTGAATGGAGCATGCCGGCAGGTGTTACGGCCGATCCCATCCTTATCCAGAACGATGTGCGCCAACTGAAAACGACCACCTGGAACTACGTGGGGATTATCCGGAACCACTCCCGGCTGAACCGTGCCAAACAGGACCTGTCCCAGCTCTTTGACTCCATCGATGTTTTTTACCGGCAAAATCGCATTTCCGGTCCGCTTCTGGAGCTTCGCAATATGATCACAGTTGCCCGCATCATCGCTTTCGCTGCCGGGCGCAATCCCCGGAGTGTTGGGTGCCACTTCCTGGAGTCCGGACCGAACTCCAGGAAGTGATGGGTGATGAGTGAAGGGTGAAGAGCGAAGAAAGAAGAGAGGTGTTCTGACCGGAAAAAGAAAGAGAAACGGAAATAACCAAGACCCTGGTTTTTTTACCCCTATTCCTACCCCAACTCTGCAGAGTTGCGAATGGCGGAAGCTGGAAAAAGTGAAAAAGATAGCTTCACAAGGTACTCAGATGACGAGAAATGCAATAGCCCCTTCCCCGTCTTTTTCCATCCCTTCACCCATCACCCATCACAGCGGTAAAACCGCATCTTGTCATTAAATAGTTGAACTGTGGGTAAAACTTACCTAAAACAACCAGAATATGCCGGTAAAAGCAGGTACAGTTTTTGCATAAGTACTGAGTGAAATGAAATTCGAGGGAGGGGATATGGAAACGGAAAAGGGGTTTTCTCTGATTGAAGTCCTGATTGCGGCCACCATTTTTTCCATCGGCCTGATCGCACTGGCCGGTGCGCAGCTGGTTTCGATCCGATCAACCCAGAGTAATTACAACTTCACAATGGCCACTTCTCTGGTACAGCAGCAGATTGAAGATCTACACGCGGGGGGGTCTGCCGCCCTCGTGAATGGGAACGACGGGCCATTGGACATGCTGGGGCGGACTGCGGCGGATTATGTGAATCCACCGGACGCTGCCAATTTTATTTTCAACCGGACATGGACCTGCACACCCGCAAACCCGGGAACCGGTAATCCCTGCCTGGTTCACGTAGAAGTCAGATGGCTCGAGGCACGAACCGGCAATAACCGCATGGTCTCGTCAGATGCCATCATTACACCGTGAGGAGGGAAGTATGATCAAACAAACCGAGAAAGGTTTCAGCCTTACGGAACTCCTGGTGGCGGTTGTCGTCGGGGGCATTATAATGGCTGGGATCTATTCCGCCTTCATGAGCTCGATTAACGTGTTTTCCTCCCAGCAGGAAATCAGCCAGATGCAGTTTAATTCCAAGGCTGTAATCAGCTTTCTGAAGGAAAAGCTGGCCAATGCAGGAAGCGGAGTACCAACTGATGTGCCTGTTCCTCCCATGGCCTTTTTGAACAATGCGTCCACAGTCAGCGCTGCCCGTTATCTCAGCGGTGCCGATGCCATCCAGATTCGCATGTACGGTAATGTGGGAGAGGTGATCCCTATTGTCAACGAAACAGCACCTGCGGTCTGTTTTGACGCTAGCGCGGACGACCCTTTCGATGCCTCCGCATCTAAGACCTCAGACAAAAATCTGTTACTGATGTGGAACCCCGGAACCACCGATTACGCACTGGTAAGAATTGAAAGTGTGGTAATGGGGGGGCCATGTGCCGCCAGCCAAAAGGCTGTAACCTTTTCGACAACCGATCTCTCTATTTACAATGACCCGGTAAATGCCGCAGCCACCTATTCCGGTGGCCTGGCCATGATGATTGACCAGAGCGCCATGAATACATTGACATTTTTTGTGGATGCCAACGGGGTGCTTCGAGTGGCCGACGGTTACTTTAACCTGCAAAATCCGGGAGATCCCCTCAATGTGGCGGCATTGCCGCTCTTGGACAATGTGGAAGATTTTCAGATTCAGATCGGCTACGATACCAACGCTGACAATATCGTTGACAACTGGAGCTGGACCTATGACCCGGCCACCAATACACCGAATATCAACCAGGCACTGGTGCTTCGCTGCTACCTGCTGTCCCGTTCTCAACGGACGGAGCGCTTCGTCAGCAACGTCGCCCGCCCGGACATTGACCCGGACGACGGTGTCACGTACCCCGGTGCGCCGGACAATGTACGTCGCCGGATGTATTCTTTTACGATTCAGCTTAGAAACCGGCTGAACTGACGGAAAGAGAGGTAAAACATGAAAAAAAACAGTGAAAGAGGGGGCGCGGTGCTCATCACCACCATCCTGATCCTGATGATCAGCGCGGTAATTGCCATATCGCTACTGAATTCGTCCCGGGTGGGGTCAAGAGTCAGCTCCAATTATAAGCTCCAGGAAAATGCCTTCAATGTGGCGGAAGCCGGGTTTGAGCGGGTCAGGAGCCAGATCCTGAATTTTGCCAACGTTACGGCTCAACTTTTTTATGACCCGGCAAACCCCAACACCCTGTACGATCCGAATTTCAATGATTACGGCCAGATTACCGGTGGTGGCGGATTATATGCCAGCTACTATGGTAAATATCCCCAGTACAAGGGGACCATGCCCATTACCCTTCCGGGTGGCCAGACATTGACCGGAGAGTGGTATGTGAGGATTATTGATAACGACCTTGTGTGCAATGAACCACTGTCCGGAGACTACCTCCAGGGCGATTATCTGAATGTACAGAAGATCAAGGATGTCCTGGCCAGTACTGCCGCGGGCAGCGATGCCAGGATCCAGGATATGAACGGCGTAATGCTCAATTGCAGGGAACTGAACAACGGCGATGTAGGTACCTGTAGTGCAATGCCCACCATTGATTTTTCCCAGAACCAGGACAATTCGGTGTTTGTGGAGTCCAGAGGGATTATCCGACAGGGAAACCAGGTTGTGGCATCCCGTCTGGTTCGGGTATTGATTCGGACTGATTTGAATAGCGGCGGCGGTCGAAACCCTTCTCAGAAAGGCGGAGCTGCCGGCGGAACCCGATCCAACATTTCCGGGGGAGCGACTCCGGTGGGCTGGGGAAACTGAGGTAAAAGGAGAACGATATGAGAAAAAGAATAAAGACACTTTTGATGTTGCTGGTTGTGGGACTGACGGTCACGGCCATTGCGGGTGAAAAAATCTATGACCCCATGGATGTGTTCAAGCGGGATGTCCCACCCAATATTCTGGTGGTGGTGGATAACTCCGGGTCCATGTCCGGAGCCGATACCGATAACCATAGCATCAGTTCATACATTGATTATCGAACCATCTATCCCGGTTTAAGTAATGTCAGCATGTACTATAACCGTGGTTGTTACAATCGGGTCAGCCCCTTCGGCAGCTACTGGGCTTACAATATGTCCGGCGAATACGGCGTTCTGAATTTTTCCGAGAAGGCGTCTGCCTCGCATGTGACGAACACCACCAAGACGTTCAACGTTACGGTCAACGCCACGGGAAACATCAGTTTTGTCTCTCTGGACATGATGTTCGACGACGTGGATGACGCCGTGGACAACCTGAGCGGCATCACCAGTATCAAGTTGATCCACCCTTCCGGTCGTGAAGTGGACATTATGGACCTGATCGTGGGGAAATATAATCAAACTCTGAACAATGTGGTTTATGCCAACGGTAACAGTCGGGACCGGGACAGGAGACGGGATCCGTACATCTACCACAAGACCCTGCATCTGGCCATCGGCGGTGCACCTGTGGATGATGCCACGGCGACAGCGGACCAGAAATATTTCCGTGGTCTTCCCAAGAACGGAACCTGGCAGGTAAAGGTTACCCATTCCGGTTCCGATGACCTGTATATCCGGGCCATCCGGATCGATGTCAATCCCAAGCTGGATAAAAACACAACAATGAAGTCGGTTCTGGAAGACGTGTTCCGCCAGGCCCGGTCGGCGCGATTTGCGTTTGGTGCTTACAAGACTTACTGGAGAAATCAGTATAACCAGGTCCTCCCGGACAGAAGCGTTGCTTCTATCTACTCTCGCTATGCAAGTTCCGGTGACACTGCCTATCATGGTGCGGAAATTCTGGAAGGATTCCCTAATGACCCCCTGGCAACCGAAAGCAACAAGAACGACATTATCGACTGGGTCAACATGGACGTGAACCAGAACAACGCATCGGAATGGTCCCACTATGCCAATCCCAAACCAAAGGAAATCTACGCTGTAACCTACACCCCCATCGGGGGCACTTTCCGTGATATCAACAATGACCTGGGCCCCATCATCAACGGGGACCCTTCCGGTGAGTGTAGAAACTATTCCGTAATCTATCTGACAGATGGATACTGCACCGTCGGCACCTGCACCACGTCTTACATCGCAGGGAAGATCGACGACATCTATCGCATGCACACGGTCAACAAGGACCTGAACGGAGACGGCACCATCAACGGTGACGACTTCATTCCCACTCCGTCTTACATCATCGGTTTCGCCATGGGCACAAACTCATCAACATTGAACGCCTATGCTGCGGCAGGCCATACAGACGGGAACCCGAATCTATCAGGGAATCAGGCCTATATGCCGAGTGACGCGGATTCCCTTCTCCAGGTTTTTAAGGATGCCATTGCCGCAGCCAGCACCCAGACATTTACCGGTGAAACACAGGTGATCCCGGTGAAACTGGATCCGGACCTGCAGAACAAGAAAGACAGTAACGGGAAACCTTATCTGGTGTGGCAGGACAGGGTAGAAGACGGGATTGTTCAGAGCTATTTCACCTACTCCAACGGGGACGGCTTCAAGGGTCACCTCAAAACCTTCGGTATTCTGAAACCGGACGGTACCCTCCTTGACAACAACCGGTACCGGCCCCTCTGGGATGTGTCGAACTGGTCGGAAATTCCGCGTGATGATCAGGGCCTGCCGCTGTCAGCGACTCCGGTGGATCGCAGGGGTACCATTGATGAACGGATTGACCACATTGAGGCGTATATTGCACCGGACAGTACGGAAGCCAACTACGTGGGCAGCGCGGCAGCGAAAGTCCCGTTCCGGGAATCCTTCCGCTGTATTGTGACGCCGAGTTCGGGAAGCAATGGCAGTGCACTGGTCTATCTGAACCAGTACGTTTACAATCATCAGATCCATCGCTACTTCCCTTCTTCCACTCTGATCAACTTCGTGATGGCGAAAACCGGTATTCAGACGGAAGCCGAGGCGATCCAGTTTATTGACTTTCTCCAGACCAAAACCATGGGGGACTCCACCTTTTCCACCCCGGCTATTATCGGTGCGCCGGATTCTTTTTATCCGGATGATACCTACAAAACCTTTGTAAGCAGTCACAAAAACAGACAGAAAGTCATCTATATCGGAGCCAATGACGGGATGCTCCACTGTCTGGATGCCCATACCGGTGATGAAATGTGGGCATTTATCCCTTACGACATCTTCCCCCGGTTGATGGATGTTTTCAATGGGTTCAAATCGACAGGCGACCTGTCCGGCCAGCCCGACCCCAAGGGGGCCAGTACGGATCCCCTTGGCCGGAAGCCGCATTACTATTACCTGGCCAGCTCCTCCAGGTACACCGATATCAAGGACGGTCAGGGAAATTGGATGACGATTCTATCCATCGGGGAGGGTGGCGGCGGCAATGCCTACACTACCTTGAATGTGACAAAGCCGGAAATCACCGGATTCGACGGTGATGGGAATTTTTATCCGGGAAATGACTCGGTTACACCAGCCGACGCCATGGATAATCCCTCCAGAATCTCCCTGGCCTACACCATTGACAACGGGAGCAATCTCTATCTCTGGTCTACGGCGTCCAGTGCCCAGTTCAGTGATATGGGCGAAACATGGTCCACGCCTTCCTATACCCGCTACGACAAAGACAACTTTGTCGGTTACTTCGGCTCCGGCTATCCGGGCTTTGGCGGGAGCGGCGGGACTCTGTACGCGGTGAACTTAAGCAACGGGGACAAATTGGATGAAAAATCTATTACATCCGGACGCAGCATCATGTGCTCACCCGGCGCGCTGGTGGGAGGAGACAATACTGTGTATGCCATCTATTTTGGTGACACAGCCGGTGGATTGTGGCGCTATGTGCCGAACCCCAACGGCATCGGTTCACTGGGCAGCAGTCATATGGATAAAATTTTTCAATCCATTTACAACACGACCATTTTTGACACCCCGGCCCTGTTGCTGGATTCCAACGGTGTTGTCTGGATTTCCACCGGAGAAATGGGTTCTGAAGCCGGCGCCAACGTGGTGGACGATTCGGTGCTCTACACGGTGAAGGATGATGCCGGTTACGATCAGCACCCGGCCCCGGTTTACACCTCCGCAGATATGGTGGATATGAATGCGTTTGAAGCGGCCAACGGGGTGAACACCGTAGTCGGTCGGGACGATGTCATGGGCCCGGATGACAAAGGGTATTTCTTCCAGCTACCGGTACGGGAAACCCTGTTTACAAGCCCGATTATTACCGGCTACACACTGAATCAACTGGCCTATACCACAACGCTGTACTTGACCTACCGCTACCCGCAGCAAGGCAACTACTGCTCCCTCGGTGAGTCCAACCTCTATATCTTCGGCCTGGCATCCATGTTCATTGCCGATGAAGAAGGGGACAACAATGGCGCCAACCTTGTGGGTGAAGGAAAGCCGGGAAGCCCGTTCGAGAGCGAAGCCGGGGATATCTGGCTCAATACTCCCAGTGGCCCGGTCCGAGTTGTGAATGCCCAGGGCGAGGGTCTTGGTACCGGTTCTGCCAGCCAGGATGTGGACGCCCAGACGCTGGGGAAGAGCGGCGGATGGTATACAAAATGAGCAAATGTCGAACAGAAAAGGGTTATTCACTGATAGAATTGCTGGTGGTGGTTGCCATTCTGGCTGTTGTCATGGCGGTTGCGGCATTTTCCTACCGCACCGCCATGCGGGCAACCCGGGTAAAACAGGGCCTGTCTGATCTCTACGACGGAATTTCCCGGTGCCGCAGCGAGGCAATTATTCAGAATGGACCCATCACGGTGGTTTACACCCCGGCGAATCGAACTGTCACATTTACACAGAACGGAACAGTGCTGAACAGGATTATTTTCAGCAATACCACCGTGGACCCCGGGAACCCGAAGGACGGGGCGGATTATCATTTTGAAGAATACACGGTGATTCGGTCCAGTGCCCGGGACGGGTCTGCATCGGTAACCGGTCTGGATGTGGATGGGGACGGAGTGAATGACAACATCCCTATTCTAGCCGACGCGGCCATAAACATTACTATTCAGCAAACCGGTTTCATAAATGGTGTCGGCAATGCCTCTGCTGTCCTATTGATGCACCAGGGGGATATTGACGACAATGACACATCAGGTGAACGTCAATATGCACTTGTCATCTTCAGTACCGGACTGTTGAAAAAGGTCCGGCATATGCCGGATGGTACCTGGGAGCTGTTCTAAAGCAAAATTAGAGCCGGGGGCACACCCCCGGCTCTAATTTAGTTAGGCCTGAGTTTAAGATTAAGTTAGGAAAGAGACCCAACAGCTATTATTTCCTGTTCCATCTAAACGCCATCTTATATTTTCTCTGCAGCGAGTCCCTCCAAAAGGCGAGGGAAAGGCGAAAAGTGTAGGACAGGTATTGTTCATTCTCTGCCTTTCCCAACGATCCACCATCCACCATTCACTATCCACGGCGGTAAAGCCGCCTTCTGTGATACAATTATCCACCACTAGAGTTTGGAATGAAGCCATCAGGAGTATGCAATTGGCCATCGATAAAACCAGATTAACCCCGGCACTCAGGCAGTTTATGGAAGCAAAAGAAGAGTACCCGGATCACATCCTGTTTTTCAGAATGGGAGACTTTTATGAGATGTTTTTCGATGACGCAATCAAGGCGTCTAAGACCCTTGAGATTACGCTGACAAAGCGGGGCAAGGGGACGTTTGGAGAAGCGCCAATGTGTGGGGTTCCGTGGCATGCTTACGAAACCTACGCGGCAAAGCTTCTGAAGGCCGGATTCAAGGTGGCAGTTTGTGAGCAGGTGGAAGATCCGAAACAGGCAAAGGGCGTCGTGAAACGAGCCGTGGTCACCGTGCTGACCCCGGCTACTTCTCATTTGAACACAGACGAAAATGAAACGACCCACGGACTGCTTTCGATTTATGCTGATGAAAAAAAAGCGGGTCTGGTGTTCGGCGATCCCACAACAGGGGAATGCCGATTGATGGAGGTCCCCGTTTCTATCCTTTCCCAGAAGATCCAATTGCTGGCACCCAGGGAGATTGTGGCACCGTTTGGAGTTGTGTCCAGCGCCATGCTGTCTGATTTTAGAAACTTTTCTCCGATGATCAATGAATTTGATGAGGGTGCATTTGAAAGCAGGATGGCAGTGGAACGGGTCAGAGAGCTGTTTGAGGTCTCCACAGTGGCCGGATTCGGCATCAAAGGAAAAAAGCATGCCTTGCGTGCCCTTGGCGGATATTTTCACTACCTTGAAGAAAACTACAAAACGAGGGATTTTGCGGTGAGGGGACTGGTGTACAGTGAGGAGAGCCGTCAGTTGATTGTGGACCCTGTAACCAGAAAAAATCTGGAATTGTTCACATCTGCGGCCACCGGCAAACGAAATGGGAGCCTGCTCTGGGCATTGGACCGTACCATTTCTCCGATGGGACAGAGAAAACTGGTGGACTGGATTCAATTTCCGTTGAAAGATGCCGGTGAAATTGACAGCCGGCTTTCAGTGGTTGAGTGGTTCCTGGGTGCTCCGCAAAAACTGGAAAGAATTCGAGACCACTTGTCCATGATCGGTGATATGGAAAGGATCATTACCCGGGTGACTCTGGGGACCGTTTCCCCTCCGGAGCTCTCCGTGTTGAAGCGGGCCCTGGGGGCCATCCCCCTGCTTCAGGAAGCTCTGGCCGATGCGCCTTTCCAGGAATTGCGGGCCGGGTTTCATGACCTGGAATCTGTTTTTCTGGTACTGGACTCGACCTTAGAGGAGACGGCATCGAGATTGAAAGGACCGGGAATGATACGGGCGGGCGTTTCAGATGAACTGGACCGGCTGCGGGGAATCGCCCGTAATGTTCGCACTGCAATGGGGGAACTGGAGCAGAAAGAACGGGAGAAAACCGGCATTTCTTCACTGAAAATAAAGTACAACAAGGTATTCGGTTACTACATTGAAATCTCAAAAGCCAGTCTCAGGGGGCAGACACCGGAAGGCTACGACAGAAAGCAGACACTTGTAAACGCTGAACGGTTTATTACGCCGGAATTGAAGGTTTTTGAGGAGCAGGTACTCCATGCCGAGGAACGTATCCTCGAAATTGAGACGGAAACGTTCGATAGCCTTGTAGCTGAGGTGTCGAGCCATCGAAGGGCCATCCTGGAAACGGCGGACACTGTGGGGGTAGTGGATACATTGGCATGTTTTGCT
>CAZRHT010000026.1:4555-38106 GCA_964599895.1 uncultured Holophagae bacterium | reverse complement strand
ACGATTCCCTGGTGGACGTTGTCACACAGCGCCACAATTACATGAATAATCCTGCTCTTATCTGTGGAATGGTTCTCAGCTATGCATGGAACGGAAAAATACGTCAACATGGCAAGGCCAAGCATGGCGGGTGTTGAGAATATTCGCTTATTTTTCGTGTGTGCTTTCCGTCTTTTCAACATAAGGCCATTATACATATCCTACCCGTTCCATTTCATGCGCAATTCATCATTTACCGTCCGTGCAAACCTCGGTACTATTTCCTCAGTGTTCTTTCATTTGTGCAAGAAAAAGGGGGCTTTTGCCCCCTCTTTCGTATTGGCAATCAGTTGGCTGCCAGTGCTTTCATGAATGTCCGGGCCATGTCACCGGTGACTTCGAGGCCCACAAGAGGGACAGCCGACTCAATGCGGATGTAGTCGCTTGCGGCTGGGGTAATGCCAGTGAAGAGATCATCCAAAACTGCCTTGTACCGGCCCTTTGCCGGAATTATGATGGTCTGTTCCGCCCGGACGGTGCCGTTGGCAGCCATCAGTTTGACGGTTGCGGTTGCACTCGAGGTGTTCGGGTTTACAATGGCGATTCCGGTCCAGAGTCCCTCGCCCGCTGCCATCATGGGCAGTATCAGCTGGGTGTTCATGTTGCCGGTGAGGGCGAATCCGCAGATGCCATCATGGTAGGTCCCGTAAATCTCAATGCCATTGATACGCTCGGTTCCCGTAACCCACGCCCAGCTTGCTATCCCCGCTTCCGCGGGGAAGAGTTCGGTCATCAGGCCTTTGATTTTCTGGCCCCCGCCGATGGTAAAGGATTCAAATCCACAGTGTTCACCGGTGTCGGTGAAGAACTGGACAGTAACCACGTTGGGTATATCCGAAGTATTCACGAATGTGAAGCCGGTCCAGAAGATATCAGCCTCCAATGGAATGTGCGGGATAAACAGGGCATCCTGACCCGCTGTCGCCAGTTCGGTCGCCGCGCCATCGCTGCCGTTTCGAATGAAGGCTTCAAATCCCGCCAGTGTCCGGGTGTCGGTGAATGGCGTGTCTGCTTTGGCGGAAAATCGTGCCCACGCAGTGGTGGTTTCCGGTTCTGATGGCAAAAGTGAACCCAGATCTATCAACTGAGCTGCCTTCTGCGGAAGGCTGGTTTCGACGCCCACAATTTTCACAGAAGCACTGGTGGAATCAGCATTGGAAAGGTAGCCCCAGGTTTGCCACATGTCGGTTTCTTCCGCGATATGGAGTGCGTCTGCTGTTGTGCCAAGGGGGCCGTTCATCATGGATGACATGCCCAGCGCATTGCCCTGAAGGTCCACATAGGAAACCACGGGTGCATCTGCAAGTGCCCACACAGAATCAAATACGGTATTGGAGAAGAGTTCCGGGGTCAACTGAAGCTTCTCGTTGGGTGTCATCGTGATGACCAGAGAAGAAATGACCTGTCCGTTTTCATCCAGTGGAGCCAGAGTAAGGTTCACCGGTTCTCCAGCAGGGTTCACAATATAGCTTCCGACACTCAGGCCGGACAATCCGCTTCTCGCCAGGTTGCCGGCAGAGGGGAGTACAACCGGTGCAGGTGTTGTTACGGTGATGATTTTTGCGCTGGATGTTGTGGTGTTACAGTCGTCATCCAGTGCTGTGACGGTAACCGGAAAGGTCCCCGGCGTGGCAAAGACATGACGGGCAGTGCCATTGTAGGTTCTCAGATCGCTTTCGCCGTCCCCGTCAAAGTCCCAGTCGTACCAGATGATTCTGCCGCCGTCAGGGTCATTGGCTTCCACGGTGAATGTCACCCATGTGCCCGATACCACCGCTGTTGAGCTGGCATGAAAGGCGGTAAAAACAGGGTCTTCATCCTTTACAAATACCACCTGAATATCGTGGTTTTCTTGTACATTTTCCAGTATATGGCCGTTGATGCCATCGCATTGGCACCAGCAGTGGCATATGTTGCAGAAGGTGTCTACACCATTGTCATATATGGCACCGGTATGCCAGCCCGGATCAGGGATGGGGCTTATAGTGATTCCATCTCCGTTACAGACCTCATTGGTACCGGTAACGTTGGTTGTCCCGCCACCGCTTATTTGTACATTGACAAAGAATTTTCTGGCAATTACCAATGAGGTGAATCCACTATCTAACTGGTTGTTAAGGGTAGTGTTAATGTCATCGTCACCGCCATCGGAACCGGTTCGACCACTGCCGTCCGGCATGGTTGTGTAAGCGGCCACGGCTATGTTACCGGTTTCAGTTCCATCAATTGCCGTGTTGCTGATAATGACGTCGTAAGTCATAGTAACAGATGTACCCGGGGACAAATCAAACAGCGGCCAGGCCAGGGTGTCGTCGCTTGCGTTGGTTGTGGCGAATGCCGCATCGGCCACGGTCAATGGAGCGGCGGTGCCGTTAATAACCGCCCCGGAAGGATTACTCAGCGTGATATTAAGGAAGTAGGGCGATACGCCGCTTCCGTCCGGTGCACCGAGGAACTCAGAGGGCAATACGTCCCGCAGATCCACCCTGTAGGCCGTAGCCACCGTACCGGCATTGGTTACGGTGAGCTGGAAGGATACAGTTGTTCCCGGTTCCACGCAGAGGGGTTCCGCCGTGATGATTTTATTCAATTCCAGGTTGGGCTCCACTACGGTCACGCCTGCCGCTGAGGGAGGGAGTTCCAGATAGCTGAAGCCGTTGTAGTATCGTAACCCGGCCTGGTTGATCAGGTTCACGCCATCCTGGTTTGTGATTACGTTGTCCACAATGGCCTGAAATTCCAGCGTATACGTTTCCGAATCCGGATCGCTGTCTGAATTGATCACATCACCCAGAAATATGGACAGATTTTGGCCCGCCGCGACGATTTCCGTGGTGTCTGCCAGACCCACGAATGTACCCGTCGGAGCAGTATTCACAGCGCCCGGGTTCGTGGAAGCGGTCAGTCCCGTTGTAAATGTTCGGGCCAGTCGCGCTGACCCGTTTACGTAGGACATACCTGCGGGCAACGTGTCGTGCAGGGTTACCTGTCTTACCAGCCCCTCCGGCATGTTCACGGACACCTGGAAGGTGATGGTCTCTCCAATAACTACGGAGGTCCCCGGTGTGTCGGCTAGTGAAGTGGCGGTGACTGCCTTGACCAGATTGGTCGGCGAGCCCACTGTGCCGCCGCCGGTATCCACCGGAACCAGCGTTGGATTGATGCCGTCTCCGTCATCGCCATTGTCATCACTGTCGGTATCGGCAAAATTGTCTCCACTGACTGTGGCCTGGTTTGGAATGATGGTACCGTCCGGTGTCCCGCTATTGATTACTACCTGAAATGTAACGGTAACGAACGCGCCCGGCGAAATATCCCCGATGTTCACATTCAACGGGTCCTCACCAACTACGATGCCCTGACTGGTTGCGGCGGATCCGAGTACGGCAGTTGTGTCGGTTGGTGTTGTGTCGCTGAACCGTACATTCACCGCGTCCGCTGCCCCGAAGTTGCTGATTGTAATGCTGTATCCAATGGTATCGCCGGGATCCACCAGGCCGTCACTATCGTTGTCCAGGAACAGCGTGGCCCGTTTTTCCACATCCAGAACCGGTGAGCCGGAACCGCCCGAGGAAACCGCCAGGAACTGTGTGGACTGGCTTCCATCAGATGGATCACCGTTACTGTCGGAAAGCACGGAACTGGTCTGGTCCGAATCCGCCGTGCCCTGGTTGACATACGCTTGTGTCGTTGGCGGGGCTGTCCATGGGTCAATCGTCACGTCAAAAGTCACGGTTACCATGCTTCTTCCTGCCAGAAGTGCGATGTTGGCTGTAATGACCGGTGGCGATACATTCACGGTGTTGCCGCCGGAAATGGCCGCGGATGCCGGTACATAGGTCAGACCGGCCGGAATGTTGTCAATGAATCCCACTGTAGTCAGGTCGCCGTCTCCCATGTTGCTGATCAGGATGGTGTAGCGCATCGTGTCTCCCGCAGTCACATCCCCACTCACGTCCGCGTCAGTGAGTAGAGCCACGGTTTTCTGTACGTAAAGCGGATTGGCTACCGGGGGCTCACCTCCCGTCGTAATATCTGTTGGCTGGTCTCCGTTGCTGTCATTGCCGTCCACATCGGTGGGTTCCGGCACGGTCTGGTTGGAGTCCACTGAGCCCTGGTTGGATATGACTGTACCGGAAGTGACCCCGCTTTTTACGACCACACGGAAGGTAATGGTGGCAGTGCCGCCGTCAGCCATTGACGGAATCGAGACTGTAAGGTCCGGCGCACTGCTGTCGTTCGCCGTACCGGAGGACGATGTCAGTGAACCGGATACATATGTGGTTTCTGACGGTACGGTGTCTGTGAAGACCACGTTGGCAGCGGCAGCTCCGTTGTTGGCCAGAGTCACCGCGTACTCCAGGGTATCCCCAGGTTCTGCCAACCCGTTTCCGTTGTTGTCAATTACCAGTGTGACAGTCTTGGTCGAATCAATAAACGTCGTTTCATCAGCGGTCACATCCGCCGTATCCGAGTCGGTGTAAGTTCTTTCTTCGGAAACATTCCCTGCCATGGAGGTATATGTAAGATCAGCCGTGTTGGTCAGCGTGCTGCCGAAGGTAGCCGCTTCATCCACTCTGGCCTGGAATGTGAAGCTGGTATTGTCATCTGACAATGTCAAAGCCGCGATGTCGAATGTCAACTGTTGGCCGGAAACTGCCACCGGTATGGATGCTGAACCGGGGACATAGGTCAGGCCCACCGGCAGGGTGTCAACAACTTCCAGATCGTAAGCATCCGAGGAGCTGATAGCGGTGTGGTCAAGGAGAATTGTAAAGGTAACAACATCTCCCGGTGGTACGGTGCCTGGGTTGCCCGTCTTGACGATCTGCACGTTGGGCTCCACAATTGTGCCATTCAACGGTTGTATGCCCGGCGTGCCCGCATCGGAGTCGTAGTCCCGATTCACGGTTCCGGACGGCCCGGTGAAGGTCAAATCGGCATTATTGCCAAATGCCACTCCATCTACATTACCAGGTGTATCCAGCACCTGCACTGTCAGATCGATGGTGAGAAAATCATCTGAGGTGACGCCGTTGGCCGGATTCACCACGTCTCCCATATCAAAAGTGATAGTCTGGCCTGCGATGGACGGGGCGCCACCGTAGTTTGTCGTGATGCCCAGGTTGCCGACACCTGCCGTGGAAGAAATGAAGGCAATATCTGTTGGCAAGGTGTCCGAAATGACGAGCCCGTTGACGGTTCCTTCCAGTACCTGGATTGTCAGACGGTACGTAAATGTTTCGCCGATGGTGTACGTCGTGTTGACCGGGTCCGGGAAGAATTGCTTGTCAATCTGAACCGGATCGGCGACAGTGACTACTGGGGATAAACCGCTGTCGTTGTAATTGTTCAGATCAGTGTTGTCATTCTGGTTGGAAGCGGCTGTCGAGCCGTCACGTTCATTGCTGTCTGTCCCGTCCCGGCTGGTGAAGGTTGCGGTTACTGTGTTCTGGATCTGCTGCTGCGGGATGACGGAGTTCGCCAGTTGAGCGTCAAAGGTTATCCGAACCGCGCCGCCAACCGGAAGGTCAAAGCTTGAGGTGAGCCAATCAGTGCCGTTGTTGGTCAGTGTCGGAGTCTGTGCGCCGCCGCTGGCACTCACCAGGGTCAGGTTGCTTACATTTTCAAGGCCACCGGGCAGCAAATCACTCAATACAACTTCAAAAGCTGTGGTGGTGCCGTCATTGCTGACGTTGATCTGGAAGCTGATATTGTCACCTGCATCCAGGTTGGTGGTGGCTGACGTGATGGTCTTCAAGGTGGCCAGGTGGGGTTCACCTATTGTCACGGACTGATTGTCCGAAACCGTTACGCTGCCACTGCCACCCGGGTCATCAAAGGTAAGACCCGCCACGTTGGCGAGGGTCTGGTTATCCTGGTTGCTGAGGATGTTGTCCACAAGAACATCGTAGTCCAACGTGATTGTGGAGGTGCTGCCGTTAGCATTCGCCACGGTGCCCCAACTCATGGCCAGGGTCTCCTGGCCTGTGATCGGACTGTTGTCTGTCCGGGTGAAGTCGGCCGGATTGCTACCAAGCGACACACCGGCCGGTATGGTAACCGCCAGAGTTCCGGTAATGTAGGTAAGGCCTTCGTCCAACACATCATGAAACCCGCTGTTATCCAGTGAGATGGTAGCGGGAAGCCCAATCGTCACCCGGTAATGAACAACATCTCCTATTGCGTATCGGCCCGCCCCGCTGGTGACGGTCTTGGTCAGGTTGACCGTGCCCACGACTACGTCGGCGGTGTCATTGGCCGCATAATCGTTGGGACCGCTTCCGCTTCCGGTGCGTTCCCCGTTGCTGTCACCCGGATTTCCCGGCGTAGCATTACCCGTGCCCTGAGTGCCTGGCAGTGAAGTCCAGGTCAGGTTCGCCGTATTAGTAATGGTGCCCGGCGCAAGCGGGCTGGCGGTGATGCCGTCATACACGACGGTCAGCGTTCCGCCCGCAGGGAAAGTATCCACGATAACATCCATGGTAGTGCCGGCAGAGTTGTCAGTGATGCCGGAAACGCCGCTGGTCGGGGTTATGCTCTGCACAGTCAATCCCGTATATTCTGCCGGTAAGGTGTCTGTTAAATGAATGTCATAACCAGTGGCAACATTGGCTGCCGCCGGGTTCGTCAGAGTTACGGTGTATCGTACCGTTCCACCCAGCGTCAATATTGCAGTGGGATCAGCCGTTTTTGTAATTGCCATGGCCGATTCGGTTACCGTGACTGCCGCGGTGACCGGTGTGAGATTCTGAACCTGGCTGAGTCCGTTCCAGTAAGTCAATCCACCCTGATTGGTCAGCGTTGTGCCAGCTTGATTGGCTGAGATGTTTGCCACCACCGCCTTCAGTTCAAGAATGTATTGTTCTGCATTGGCGTCGTTATCGGAGTTGATCAGGTCGCCCAGCGTCACCGATAGGGTGCCGCTGGAAATGTTCAGATCGCTGCCATCAGCCAACGGCACGAAGGTGCCGGAAGCAGTGGCGTTGATACCACCGGGATCCAGCGAACTGTTGAGGCCGGTGTCAAACACCCGGGCCAACCGTCCAGTCCCTGGAATATAAGTCAGACCTGACGGAAGAGCATCCAGCAGGGTTACCTGATCCAGCTCACCGGCAGGCACGTTAATTGTGACCCGGAACGTCAGCACTTCACCCACAAGTACGTTCAGACCAGTGCTTCCAGCCTCGCTGGTACCAGACAACACTTTGGTGAGTCCACCGGGTGTACCGGCCCCGGAACCGCCACCGGTATCCACCGGTGTCAGCGTCGGATTCTTGCCGTCTCCGTCATTTCCGTTGTCATCACTGGGTTCGCTGATACCTCCAGCTGCAGTGACGGTTGCCTGGTTGGGGATGATGGTGCCATCCGCTGTGCCCCCGTCAATTGTCACCCTGAAAGTTACGGTGACCACTTCACCCGGTTTCAGGGTTCCGATGTTTACATCCATGGGAGTTTCAGTTACTACGATCCCCTGGCTGCTGGCCAGGGTTCCAGCCACATACGTCGTATCAGTCGGCGTGGTGTCCTGGAATCGTACGTTATCCGCGTTTGCGGAACCGGTATTGGATACCGTGATCACATAGCCAATCTCATCGCCCGGATCTACAAGGCCATCGCCATCGTTGTCCACCGTCTGGGACCACCGTTTTTCCACATCAATGGCCGGTGCACCGCTGCCGCCTGTGTCCACTGCTGAAAATTCAGTCGGCTGGTAACCGTCGGTTTCATCCCCGTTGCTATCCGACGGCATGGGATTGGTCTGATCGGAGTTCGCCACACCCTGGTTAATATAGGGTTGTACAGCCGGTGGTGCAGTCCAGGCGTTCACTGTCACGTCAAAGTACAGATACCCACTCTCACCCTGTGCCAGGTTCATACCGGTCAGGCTTACGGTATTTCCGACGATGCTCAAGGCACCTCCGGAAGAACCGGATGCACCACCGTAAGTTAATCCGGCGGGTATGGTATCGCTGAAAGACACGTTGGTCAGATCCTGTTCTCCGGTGTTGTACAGGAGAATCCAGTAGGTCATGGTGTCGCCCGCGGTGATGTCCCCGCTGGAATCGGCGTCGCTGGTCCATTCCACGTACTTCCAGCAATAAAGCCCACTGTTTTTCGCGGTATCTCCCACCGGGATATCTGTGGGTTGATCACCGTTGCCATCATTCCCGTCCACGTCGGTGAGTTCCGGTACCGTCTGGTCCGAATCCACTGATCCCTGGTTGGTAATGATGGTGCCGTCCGGGGTGCCCGCGTTCACCGTCACATCAAAAGTAATGGTGACAGTCGCGCCGGCCGCCATGTTTCCAATGTCAACAGATAGGTTCGGGTCAGCACTGTCATCCGTTGTTCCCGTACTGGCCAACAGTGTGCCTGCCGCATAGGTAGTGTGTCCCGGTACAGTATCCGTAAACATAACTCCGGTAACATCTGAGCCGGTATTGGTCAGGGTTACTGTATAAGTGAGCGTTTCTCCGGGGTTCACTACACCATCCGAGTTGGTATCACCGGTCAGCGCAACGGTTTTCTGTGCGTCAATGATTGACGACGTGGTCGGCGTCACAGATGCATTGTCATTGTCACAGTAGTCATTCAAACCTGCCGGACAATCGTCCCCGTTTCGCCCATTGTCTGCAGCACCGGTTGCTCCGGAAAGAGATGCCCAGGTCACATGCGCAGCATTGGTAAGGGCCTGACCCACGGTTGCGTCCCGGTCGATCCGGGCCCGGTAAGTAAACTGCCAGGCTCCATTGTCCGGAATTCCCCGGGTGATGGAACTCTTCCTGAACTCGAGATTCTGTCCGGCAATGGTCACGTCCGCCGGCAAAAGAGTGGTGTCAATATACGTCAACCCCGCGGGCAGCACATCGGTTACGACCACATCGTATGCGTCCGAAGCGCTTCCGGTATCGTGGTTGACCAGAATGGTAAAAGTTACAATGTCACCCAGTGCCTGGCTGGTCGGGTTCACCGTTTTGGTAATCGCCAGCACCGGTTCCGTCAAAGTAACCGTCACAATGCCGGAAGATACATCCGATCCGGCACTCCAGCTTACTATGGCACTGTTGTTCAGCGTGTTTCCGTTCTGATTTCCAACAATATTGTCCACTTTCACCGTCAATTCAGTATCGAACCAGTCGTTGGTGGCGTTATTGTCCGAAGTGTTGGAGACGTCTCCAAAATCGAATGAAACATCCTGGCCGGTACCCAGCCTGGTATTGTATGTGGCATTTCCAAAAGTTGGGTTCCCCACAACCGGTGTACTGATGGAATGAGACTGGTAGGTCAAGCCGACCGGCAGCACATCCTGAATGGTCACGGATGGGGAAACACCTTCAATGATCCACGTCCGGAGGTTGTACGGAAAAGTTTCCCCGATAGTGAAATGGTCGTTCCCACCCGGCAGGGTCTTGACGATGTTGATCGTGGCTTTCACATCGAAGGCGTAAGATGCAGATTCCTCGTAGTTATTCAAATCGGTATTATCATCATCGTCCACGTTCCCCGGACTCGTACTGTTGTCCCGGCCATCCGTTCCGGACACCTGGCTGTTGTAAGACGCCCGGGTCGTATTGGTCAATGTCTGGCCTGCCACAACACTGTCCATGAGAACGCAGTCAAATTCCACATAGAAATGAGCTCCTTCAGCCAGGTCAAAGGACGGCAGGGAAATGGTGTCATTGGCGTTGGTCGTCGTCGAAACACTCAGGTTTGTGCTGGCGACAACGGTAGCAGTACCGGTCAGAACCATGCTCCCGCTGACAATGGTCAGTGCGGTATTTTGAATCTGGTACAGGCCCGCCGGCAGTACATCGGACCAGTTTGTCCGGTACGTAGTGGTGTGGCCGTTATTCCAGAATTCCACCCGATACCGCAGACTGTCTCCGGCATCCAGCCCGACGGGACTGGTTCGAGGTGTTTTCTGTATGAACAGGTTGGGTTCGCCCACTGTAATGGACGCATGATCCTGGATCGTGGTTGGTCCGGCACCATAGCTCAGAGTGGCAGTATTCGGCAAATTCGTGCCGTCCTGGTTGGCGCTCACATTTTCCACCTGCACATTGTAAGTGATTACGATATCTCCCGCTGGAGCGTCCTTATGAACATTCCCGAAGTTCCAGGTCAGCGTTCGGGTACTGCTGTTCCAGCTGAATGCCGGCGGCGTATTCACAGAAGTAAACCCGACGGGAGGTGTCACGGATTGCGTACTGGCCACATAGGTCAGGCCCGACGGAAGAACATCAGTCACCACGAAGTTCGTAGTATCCCCGGCTGGAACACCCAGCGTGAGCTGATAGGTTTCCACATCCCCGATCGCATACCATGTCTGGGGCGTAACCACAGCCTTGGCCAGGGTTGGCGTATTTACTGTCACCGTTGCATTGTCTGAATTTGCCAGGTCATTTACCCCGCCGGAACCGTTTCGCTCTCCGTTGGAAGCGCCGCTGGCTCCCGGCGTTGCGTCACCTGTGCCCTGCAGGCCCGGCAGCGAAGTGGTTTCATAGGAAACCGTGTTCGTAATGATGGTTCCAAACGCCACGTCGGTACGAAGAACTGCCGTGTAGGTTAACGTTATGTACTCACCCGGATCCAGCCGGTCAATGTCGCCGTTCAACGTATTCCCGGTAAAGGAGGCATTTGCGATTGCCCCCGGCGCATGGGTAACATCCGTGCTGACCATAATCGGACTGGTATAGTCTGCAGGAAGCGGATCGGAAAACGTCCAGTCAAATGCTGAAGCCGTAGCCGAAGCAGTGTTGGAGATGATCACCGTGAAGGTAATAGTGTCACCGCCCTGCCCGCTTGTCGGGCTGGCATTCTTTGTAACGGCCGTATCGGGTTCCGCAACATGTTCGGTCAGGTTTCCGGTATAGACATTGTGGCCGGACCCCGCCGCATCTGTGTAGTTAAGACGGCCCCGGTCGGTCAATGCCGCCAAAGCATTCGTCATAGCGTTGTTCAGTACCACTACTTTCAGTATGTATACGTATTCCTGAGGTGCACCGGATACGTTGGTCACATTGCCCAGTGCAATCTGAACAAACCGATACGAGGCATTGTCAATTGTCGCAATCTGCGCATTTACATTGACCGGTGTTCCCACAGCCGCACTGTTGATACCACCGGGATCGTTAGCGCAAGTGAGGCCCGTGTCTGAGCGTGTCAACGTACCTGAACCTGTCACATATGCGCCCCAGGGCGTGCCGCTGAGATTGACCATCCTATCGTACAGTGTTACGTTTCTGGTTGTGCCTGCGGGAAGTTGAAAGTGAATTTCATAGGTGGCCACTTCTCCAATAGCCAGGTTGGTGCCGCCGGTAAAAGTCTCCGAAGTTGCTGTGATGCTCTTGGACTGCACAATAGACCCTATCACGCTGATGGTGTCCGTGTCGTTTCCACCGGTACTCCGGTCATAAGCGGGATTGCCTGAAGCACTGTCACTGGGCATCAGTGACCATCCCAGCACGGTAGCCCGGTTGGTATAACTGGAACCGGTAATCACGGAATTGGCCAGGTTCACGGTGAAGATGAACTGGCGGGTACCGCCCGGTGCAATGGGGCTGTCACCATTGGAGGTGTACGTCACCTGTGCGCCGGCTCCGGCCCCGGAAAGAGCATAAGTAAAGTCTGCCGGAGTTGTCCCTTCTGCAGCAGTAGCCGTGTCATATACCACCACATCGTTGCTATCCACATCCCCGTCATTGTCGGTGTCGTTGAGCAGGTCAGCTACCGTCACCCGGTAGGCCGGTCCATCACCGGAATTGGTTACGTTCAGTGTGATGGTCACGGTGTCCCCGGCCTGTAGTCCGGTGGATGGTGAAATATTCTTTGTTATAGACAGCGTGGGCTCCGTAACCGTTGTTGAGGCACTATCGCCAGCCGTGAAACTGGCATCTGTAACGCTATCCCCATTGAAATCAATCCCGAAACTCGCGTCAAAGTCGTTGGTTAACACTGTGCTGCTTCCATTGGCCGGATCGTTATCAATTCGCGCGGTCACTACAATGTGGAAAATCTTGTGTCCCTGGAAATCCGACGGACTCCAGGTCAGGGTCTGCCCGGTGGTATGGTTTCCGGTCACAATCGGTGCGCCGGCCCCAAGGCTATCTTCCGGGTCCGCAACGGCACTGATAAACGTCATATGATCGGGCATGGTATCAGTCAGTGTTACACCACGGAACCAGTCCGTGTTCAGGAGCTCAGCCCGGACATGCCAGGTCACCAGTTCACCGACGTTGGCCGTGGCCTTATCCACTGTTTTGCTGATCACAAAACCCGCCGTGTAGGCCTCGGCTTCATCATGAGTGTAGGTGCAATTGGGTGTGCCGCCGGCATCCAGGCAGTGCCCTTCAACTGTGGCATTGTTGGAAAGAGAGCCGATCCCGACAGTAGCATTCACCGTCACCGTCCATGTCCCACCCGGGGCAATCGGGCCCGGAATGGTCCACGTACCGGTCGTCACAGCCCAGATCCCACCCTGGTTATCGGATGGAGAGCTGAACCCGTTACCCAGCACATCGGTTAACGTAATGTTGGAGGCCGGTGCGTCCCCTTCGTTGGTCAATGTGATCGTCCACGATGCCGAACCGGCTGGTTGCACAATCTGCTGAGTTGGTATGATGCTGATATCCAGATCCGGTTGCGTCGGATTGATGGAATCGCTGGCCGATGTGTTCAGCGCGTTCGCGCATGAATCGTGGAAATTATAGACCACGGCGTTGGTCAGATTGGGGATGGGAACATCCACATCCGAACCATCATTGGCCGCGGTCACGTCACAGTAGGTTCCATCCGATTTGACAGTGAAAGAGATGGTGATCGTTTCTCCAGGTGCCACAAAGTCAATATTTGTGTTATCCCAGGTAAGCACATTCCCGGTTACTGCCGGCGCGCACACGAATGCGGCATGGCTTACACCAGTGGGAGTATTCGCCGCGTTAATCGTGCAGGTCCCCGTAGCGTCATAGGTGTAGCCAACGGGCAAAGTGTCTACAATGCTGTCGGTAAACGCCGTTCCACCGGTATTGGTCAAAGTGAGAGTTGCCGTGCCGTTGCAGGTGGTCCAACCGGTATGGGTTATCGCCACCTGGCCCCCGCCGAACACTGGCTGAGTCCTGAGATTCACTGTGACTGAATTTGTCTCCGCTTCCGCAGTCGCGGGACAACAACCCCAATCGGCTCTTGCCGTATTGGTAGTGACACCGGATGTGCATCCGTTCACGGTGGTTCGATAGGTCACAGTACAGGAACTGCCAACATTCATGTTGCCTATGGCCTCCCCGGCACCGAAGAAATTTGCCTCTGTAACACCGCATGTGGAAGTAAGAGAACCTCCCACCAGAGTGGTATTAGCTGGTATGGTGTCCGACAAAATCACACTGGAAGCCGTATAATTGCCGTTGGAGGAGTATGTGACCTCCCATTCCACCACATCACCGCTGTCGGCATCTACTTCCGAGCTGTCCCATCCGGTGCCCTTGGTAATATTGCGGGCCTGCTTAGCCACCGCTACATTCGGATTCACGGGAACCGACGTAACAATCTGGCTGGCTGAGGCGGTGTTGCCTGTCCCTCCGGCATTGCAGGGCGGATCATATTCCGCGTGGGCTGTCGCCTGGCGGTTGGATGAAATGAACGCATCCGCGGAAGCACAGTTTGCTACCTCAACGTTAAAATCGACCCGAAGGGTGCTCCCGGGTTCGAGTGCCGGTGCCCCGGCGCTATTCATCGGAAGAACGGTACTGAAATCCCAGGTCACCTGCTGCCGACCGCCGACCGTAGCTATCGATACTGTCGGTGTACCGGTCAGCGCCCCGTATCCACCCGTGTGTGTGTATGCGGAAGTTCCCCCGACAAGGGTCACGCCAGGTGGCAGCAACTCAATAATCTTTGCATTGTAAGCGTCCACTTTGCCGTTGTTGTCAACATCAATCCGGAACGCCGCATCACGAAGGTCACAGGGATCAATAGTCTGGCCGTCGTGATAAGTGACCAGCAGTTCAGATCGTGGGAGCAGAACTACCGCGGAAGCATTGCGGACATCGCATCCGCCGGTATCACATCCCCATGTTAATTGACCGGTGATGCTCATGTCAGTGCATCCGATCACATGCAGGTCCATATTCAGATAATTTGCTTTGCCGGGATCAATCTGATTCCAGTGGAACACCACCGTGTGGTCCCCCGCATTCCCGGTTACCAGGTCAGGTGCGTCGGATGGGGCTACAACCGTATAGGTTCCGGCGTATTCCACGTCGGTATCCAGGGTAATGGTTACATCTACATTGTAGAGAGGGCCACTGCCTCCGTTCACTATCTCCACTCTGTCAGAAACCATGGGAGAATAAGCGAACACGGATACCGGGTTCAACCGAAAGGTCGGGCCTCCGTCCAGCATCAGGAACGGTGCGGCACTGTCGGCTGTGGCTCGAACCGGGGGGTTGGTGCCGTTTTCACACCGATTGTTGTACAGGCCGGATGCCCCCCAGTCTGTGGGGCTGGTGTTGCAATTGTGTTGCATGCGAACGGTGATTACCCCCTGGGGTTGGATGTCGCCGCTTCCATCTGGTGTGGCACCAGCCAGGTCCCACGTATATGTACCATCCCCGTTATCCGTCGGGTTGAAAGCAGAAACGGTGTTTCCGGAAGCGTCCGCGACATTGCTGAATCCAACCGTGCTGATATAGTTGTAATTGTTCTTTGTGTCCAGCGTCACTGTCGCATCATAGTTGGTTCGGCCATTGCCGCCGATGGTTATAGTGAAATCCCGCTCTTCGCAGACGTTCAACAGTGCCGGGGTGCCGCCGCAGGACACCGTCATGGCGGATCCCTCCACGGTAAAACTATGCGAAACGTCAAATTGCGGAGAGCTTCCGCATTGAGTTCCCACACCGGGGACTGTCAACCATGAGTGAACTGAGTAGTTCCCCTCGGTGTTATCCACGTGGTAGGTATATGTCACCTGAACTGTGGCTCCGCCATTCGGTGGTCCCACGCGGCCGGCGTTCATTTGTGCAGTCAGGGGTGTCAGGTCAAGTGGAAAGGCTGAACCGAGAGCAGCTGACATGTTGCTGCCATCCACAATCACACTGTTTATTGAGACAAATGTAAATCCTGCTGGGGTAATTTCATTGTTAAAAACTATATTATCCCAGTTGGCCGGCGCACCGGAATCAAAGGTGTATGTGGTTGTAAAAGTGGCATCTGTACATACGTCCACAGGCTCTGCCGTAACCGGACTGATGGACGAAGATTGCATAATCGGTCCGTAGGTATCAGGTAAAAAAATCGGTAATGACGCGCTGGTAATGACACCGGGGCATCCCCGGCAATCGTTGGGAACGCTATCCACTGTCACATTGTTGTTGTAGGTATTGAACGCCGCACACTCGTCGGTGGGAGCATCCATCACAACCGTGTAGGTTACTGTCTCCGGACTGGCAGTAAACGTGTGCCCCCAAGTGATTGTACTGCCGTTATCTGTCCCACCATCGGCATCCGTTACCACGAAGCCGGAGGAAAGACCGATCTGGGTAGCATCGGGATAGTCATCCGTAATCGTTGCCGTGTACGGCAATACATCTGTCGGCCCGGAATATGTAACCTGGATAGTGTAAGTCAGGTTTGTAGTGCCCACCAGTGCACTGGTCGGCCCACTCTTGGTGGCAGTTACCGTGGGAGATACCGGAGCCTCCATTGTCCAGGTCTGGGGCCCGGTCACCGGATTGAAGTACTCGGTGCCATATGTGGCGCCGCATTCGTTCGTGTAATCCGGCATAAACAGCAGCGTGGCGGAATCCGTTACCGAGCAGCCCGCTGCCGGATCAACATCAAAATTGAAAGTCAGGGTAGCACCGGCTGCTATATCCGGTATGGAAAACGTACTGGTTGCATTGTTCCATGAAACACCGTTCGTCACATTGCTCACCGCCCAGGATGCCGGCCAGCCTGCCATCTTCAAAGTAAAATTTTCAGCCGGTCCTGCACCTGCAGTATTGTCCACAGTGATAGACGCGGAAGTCCCGGTACAATATGGAATCAGGCCAGGGTTATTGACTGTAATAGCAACAGCCGGCTCGTGAATAACCAGTTCAATGGAGGTACTGCCGGTGTGCTGTACCGCGTTGCAGTTGGTAGCACCGTCGGACCAGTCCACTGTCACACTGTTTACCAGCTCGTTGAGGTTACAGCTTGAGACCGTGCCGGTGATGCTGTAAACGGCACTTCCGCCAGCGAGGATGGTTCCGCTATTCCAGTTGACGGCCGTCCCCGGCGTCAACGCCGCTGGTGTCGTATTTGCGGTTGAACTGGTTATGGAATTGAATGAAAATCCGGCGCCAAGGGTGAATGCCACATCAGCACCTGTAACCATGTTCCCGGTTCCGTTGTTCTCAATGGTCAGCACCCAGGTAACACTGTCTCCTACCGATGCGGTTGTTACAGTTCCACCTCCGCTGTCCACTAGCTCCAGGCTCATCAACGGATAGGAAACTGCGATCGAAGAAGATGTGGTTGAGACACCGCCGTTGAAGTTGGCTGACATGGATTGTCCCGATCCCGCACCGCAATCAGGATGAGCCTCAAAGGTGAGGGAAGCACTTCCTCCTCCTCCGGTCAGGTTGATCGACGTCCAGGTCAGCGTATGAGGAGGTCCGGAAAGTTCCGCGCCGCCTCCCGGGTTGGTTATTGTGAAATCGTCCGGTATCGTCACTACCAGAGTTCCACCCGTAATGTCCGTCACGTCCGGATTGGTCAGAGTAACTGTCCAGCTACCCGTTTCACCCACGGTAAGTGTCGTGCTCTCCGCCGTAAACGCGGCGTTTACTTGCGCTGACGCAGATACAGCACCAAATACTGTGACTGTCAGAACCATGATCCATAAGCGAAAATTCTGAAATCTCTTCCTCTTCATGCAATCCCCCCTGATTTTATGTAAATAATCGAAAATTCTAAACTGATTTGGTGGTTTTGAAACTGAGAATAAACGATGGCGAGATGTAAATGAGTGATTATGCCCCACTGAGATATATTCAGCTTCCGTTTTGTCATCTCCGTCACCAACCCCCCCCCGTCACTTTCTCGACACCCTATAACTGCAATATCTATACCAACACAGACTGGAGAATTTCAATGTGGGAGGCATCACAGGAAGCACTTGGATAATATCATAAAGAGGGATAATATTTATAAAGTTTTTGGAAATGATTACTGACAAACATTGTCAGGGAGTGACAAAAATTGTCACTCTCCAATGAATTGAAGAGCACAAAAAGGGCCCGCCGAGGGGCGGGCCGGTTGGGGAACGGGATGCAGAAACTAGTTCTGCCGGGAAGTATTGTTGGGAAGGCCGGTCATTTCTTCTGAATATGAAACTCACGGACTTTTACTTTCTTGTCCCCTTTAATTTCCTGAATCCGATTCACGAACTTATCAATGGCTTCCTGCATTCCTTTTTCTTCAGCCTTCGATAACTTCGTGCCCTTCGGTACATTGATGTCCATGGAAATCTCATTGGTGTCCCGGTGGCTATCCAGCTTCACGCCCTTCGGCAAATCTTTCTTAAACTTCTTCAGCGCCTTGTCAATAGCCTTGCGATCCCTCTTTTCCAGCCCCTTTAACTCTACTTTCAGCTTGATTTTCATGTCGGAGTTGAGACCCTTTTTGATGAATACATTGTCTCCCTGGTCACACAGTACTTTGACTTCGTGGTCCCCGTCCACGTCATCTGTATCCATCTGAACTGTCCACTTCATAACTTTCCCGTCGTGTTTCCTTTCCAGTTCTTTTTCAATTTCCTTCAGTTTCAATTCCCGATCTTTCATCGCTTTTTCTTTCGATTTTACAATGACCTCAATCCGCTGGGCTTTCATTTCTTCAAGTTTTGCCAGCTTCTCCACATCAATGGCGTCCAGTTCCTTGAGCTTTGCCAGTTTCTCCAACTTCATAGCATCCAATTCATGATTTTTTGCTACCCATTTCATCTGCTGGTGTTTCATGTCTTCTTCCAATTTTCGATTGACCACCTTCAGATTCGCCATCGCTTCTTCATTCTTCTTCATCTGGACTTTGAGTTTTGCATCCATTTCCGCCATTGTTTTCTTCAGTTGCTCACGTATTTTGGGATCGTTGGTCTTCAGTTGGCTCAAGCTGCGCGCAACCTGCTCGTTCAGCTTTTTCAGATCAAGGTCTTTGCTGGCGAGCAATTTCATGGCTTTCTGGAGCTCGGCCATGGCGGTTTTCATCTGGGCCTTGTATTGTTTTTTGAAATCCTTCATAACAAAAACATTGTGGCCTTTGTCCCCATCATCTCCAAGGAGGATGACATTATCGTCGTCTTCACCGGTTGTTTTTACGCGGAACTTTTTCACCTTGTCACCGTCTTTGATGATAAAGACCTTACCATCTCCATCGTCTGTAACGGTAGTCGTAATTTTCTTGCAAACCACCTTCGCTTTTTTCGGGGCTTTCGGTGGCTTGGGTGCTTCCGCCGGTTTTTCCGGGGTCGCCGGCTCTGCCTGTTTTTCCACTTTCACCACCTTGACCGGAGCCGCCGGGGCCGCCACTGCCGGGTCGGGTGGCAAGTCCATCGCCTTTGCGACCGGCTGAACCACCAGTAACATCCCGAACGCGATACCAATAAACAGTCCTGCAATTTTGAATTTCATACTTGTCTCCTTATGTGGGAAATTGTTGAGAATCTCCGACAGCCTTCCCTCAAGTTCCGGTTTCCGTGCCATGCCGAGGGTGGCGGCGCCTGCCATTGCCATCGGCTTGAACGTACCTCTTGAGGCCACACCTCTTGCCAGCTCCACAAGGTGGGACGCGTAATCAGAGGGTCGGATCCCGGATCGAATTACCCGCTCATCACAGGATTTCTCCTGTTCCACTTTGAATTTTCTAAAAACCAGCCAGGACAAGGGATTAAACCAATAGAACATGGCGACAATTCTTGCTGCCAGACGGGCCAGATCGTCCCTTCGCCGGATGTGGGCAAATTCGTGAAGCAGCACAATCCTGCGCCGTTCCATTGTCCACTCACTTGATGACTCCGGCAACATTACGACTGGTCGTGTGGTTCCGTAGGTCAGTGGAATCGGCACCTGTGGATGGGATGCCACGGCAGTATTTTGATGCAGTCCCAATCTGCGCCGCACAAAGCGTACGACAAACGACCAGCCGTCATCGTCCAGCAGAACAGAATGTCGAAACAACCGATGGGCCTGGATCCTCCCCAGAGTCAGACGAAGAAAAAGGAATAGCGTCCCGGTTAGCCAGATGGCCCATAAAAGTGTCGCAACCGGGAACGGATTTGCGGAAGAGGGAGTAGACCCGTTCAACAGTGCATCGTCCTTTGAATCGGTACCTGGGGACGTTGTGAATGCGCTGCGGGATGTTGTTTCCAGAGTAGTGGACATGTTGCTCCCCGTAACGAATGAAACACTCACATCCTGAAGAGCTGGTGTCTTAACGTCTTTGACGGGAATGGGTACTGTCCATCCGGTAAAACCAAAATGCACAATCGGCAGTATTGCCAGTATCAGAAAAACACCGGACCAGATTCTGTAGCGGGTTGTCGCCGGTCGATTCGCCAGAATTGATGTCAAAAGACCTCCGGCCGCGATCACCAGTACTGTTTTCAGCAGGAAAACAATCCAGGTGGACCGAACCAGAATGTCTAGCCAGTTGTTCATATCACCGTCCTTCCTTTTTCGCTCGGTCAATCAGTTGCTGCAGGTGTAGAAACTCTTCCTCAGACAGTTCCCCGTCCCGGATGTCCAGCAAAGTTGCCACCGTATCTGCCATGGAACCGTCAAAAAATGTGGACACAAGGTGGTTGAGTGCGGACCGGCGCACTTCCTCACGCGGTGTCGTGGGCAGGTACATGTACCGGGGGCCGTCCTGGCGATGAGTCAGTGCTCCCTTTTCTTCGAGAATTCGCATCAGGGCTCGAACTGCCGAATAGCTGGGGGGGTCATCCAGGTGGTCCAGAACTTCCTGCACTGTTGCCGAACCCATCTCGTAGATGGCATCCATGATCTGTCTTTCCCTTCGGCTCAACCGGTTCAATGATGTCATCGTGCCTCCCTTAAAATTTTTATTCCCAGTCTCTTTTACGAACGATCGTGCTAATTGTTTAGCATGATGCTAAAAATATAGCACCTCTTCATCTCCAGTCAAGTATTTTCTTTCAGATGTTTTCATTTTCCCTCAGTTCTTCACTTTCAGCAAGAACATTGAGATGGGTGCGAGTAGCGCGCTTAACCAAACCGGAGCTCAACTTCACAGAAGAACAATTAAAGGGGAGTAGTCTGGTTTCCCCTTTTTTGTACTTGTACTTATACCTAAGGGATAAGTGGTTGGTTTCAGAGAGGACAGGAGGCACGAGTCTACGGCATGGAAATATTCTCGAGAGTTCGCCGGACTTTTGTATGGTTAAAATACCGAATACAGAAAACAGAACACTTCTCCGGATTTTTCTCCACGACGTGGGGTTTTTGGGGTAAAATGCAGGTGAAGATTCAAAAACTCAGGAGGGTGCGGTGAAGGCAATTGGTGTTTTTTTGCTGGTATTGGTTTTTTTGTTTGTTGCAACAGCATGCGGGAAGAAGGCAGACCCGATTCCCCATAAGTCAGGGGCGGTTGCCGTGGAGCCGGTAAAATGAAGATTTCTGAACTTTTCGGCAACCTGACTTTCAATGAAAAGGTGATGCGGGAAAAGCTGTCATTTGAGGTTTTCCGGCGTTTTAAAGCCACCATTGAGCAGGGAGAACCCATGACCCGGGATGTGGCGGAGTGTATTGCCCATGCGCTGAAGGAGTGGGCATTGGAAAACAATGCCACTCATTATACCCATTGGTTTCAACCACTTACCGGCCAGACAGCTGAAAAACACGATGCATTTCTGCAGTTCCATGACGGTGGCACACCGATTGAGCGGTTCTACGCAACAGAATTGATGCAGGGGGAACCGGACGCATCCAGTTTTCCCAGCGGTGGAACCCGGACCACATTCGAGGCCAGGGGATATACCGCATGGGACCCCAAGAGCCCCTGTTTTATTATTGCAGGAGAGATGACCAACACCCTGTGTATCCCCTCTGTGTTTTTTTCCTACAATGGAGATTCTCTGGACAAGAAATCTACGCTGATTCGGTCCACTATGGTGCTGGATGAGGCGGCGAAAGAGCTTCTCGGAGTGATGGGCTATCCGATTCCCCAGCGCATCCATGTGACAGCCGGGGCAGAGCAGGAATACTATCTTATCAACCGGGAAATCTACCGGCAGCGGGAAGATCTAATGCTCACAGGGAGAACACTTGTCGGCGCACCGCCTATCCGGGGGCAGAAGCTCTCCGACCATTATTTCGGGAGCATTCTGCCGGATGTGAAAGCATTTATGGAGGATGTGGAATTGGAGCTGTACCGCCTGGGTGTGCCGTGTAAGACGCGACACAACGAGGTGGCGCCCAGCCAGTATGAAATTGCGCCCGTGTTTGAAGAAGTGAACATCGCGGCGGACCACAACCAGTTGATGATGATGATGCTGAAGCAGAAAGCAGCAGATCGGGGCTTTGCATTGTTGCTTCACGAGAAACCCTTTCAGGGACTGAACGGCAGTGGTAAGCACAACAACTGGTCAATGTCGGATGAAAGCGGCACCAATTATTTCAGTCCCGGCAAGAACCGGGAGGAATTTTTACGTTTTCTCTGTTTTCTGGTGGCATTTATCAATGCAATACATCGTCACGAAGTCTTTATCCGTGCCTCTGTCGCGTCGGCGTCCAATGACCACCGCCTGGGGGGTCATGAAGCTCCACCATCCATCGTTTCCGTTTTTGTGGGCAGCGCTCTGGAACAGGTCCTGACAAATCTGAAGAATGGAAATTTCACAGAACTCACCGGGATGGAGATGATCCAGGCCGGATTGAAGTATGTACCGCAGATAGAAAAAGACAACACAGACCGTAACCGGACGTCACCGGTGGCATTTACCGGGAACAAGTTTGAATTTCGGGCAGTGGGTTCCGGCCAGCCATTGGGTTTTCCAAACACGGTGCTAAACACCGCAATGGCAGAAAGTATGCGGTCGCTGGCCAGGATGATTCGCAGCGAAGTCAGCGCAGGCAGGGGGCAGGAAGAGTCAACCCTGGCAGCGCTGTCCGCTATGCTGGAGCAGTGTGACCGGGTGGTATTCAATGGAAACTGTTACAGCAGGGAATGGAAGGAAGAGGCTGAAAAACGGGGCTTGTCCAATCTCTGTGCCACGCCGGAAGCACTCCGTGCTGCCTTCGGAAGCGAAAGCGAGGCAGCATTTCTTCTTGAGGCAGGTGTGCTGAACCAGACGGAACTGGGTGCGCGTTATGAAATCAAAGTGGAAGAGTATGCTCAAAGGGTGGAAATAGAATCGCGAACACTGCTCAAGCTGATTCGAAAGGACATTCGCCCGGCTCTGGTTCAGCAGATGAAGGACCTGGATTATCTGGACTGGGGAATTCGTACCCATTATCGGGAAGCAGTGGGGCAGCTGGAACGGGATTCAGCCAGACTGGTCGGTGAATTAGAGGGGTTGCGCGAAGTGGAAGGAAGTGAAAAACAGGCTCAATTCTGTTACGGGAGCATTCTGCCGTTGATGGAAAAAATCCGGGATTCAGTTGATTTTCTGGAGGAGGAAACAGATCGACATCTCTGGCGTTTGCCCGACTACGATCAATTGTTGAGTCATCGATGACAATAGACTTTCTTTTCTTTCTCGGAAATCGCCTTCAACCCGGGCGTCCTCTTTCTGAGACCAGTCGAAAGCTTGCGTTTCGACTTGCGGTTCACTATGCGGTGCAATTGGTCAACGCGGGTCTTTTTTTCAAGCAGATGGGGCGGATGCCGGAATCATTATTGCTGAAGAATATCAGTGTGACAGAAGACGGATTCCTCTTCCTGCAACCGGGTTGTTCGGGAAAGGAGGAATTTGATGAAGGGGAATTTCTGCGCCGCATCTACCGGTTGTTTCTGCAGATATTACTCCGAAAAGACGTTTTGCCCAAAGGGAAAACACTGGGTCAGGTAATTGTAAACTATCCCAGGGAATTTACCGATGCGCTGGAGGCGCTCAACGACCCGGAAATGACACTGGTACATTTCAAGTGGCGGATCCTTGACTATTGGAAAGACAATACCATGGATTCCCGCCTGCTTTCCTTCAAATTTCACTGCAGTCTGCCGGAGACGGCGCCCATCGTGCTATTGCCATTTTGCAATGCGTTGATGCCGGTTGTGGAATCCTGCGCGGGCCGGTGGACCGAAATATCTGAAGTAAAGCCGCTCCCCTTTGGGGCCTATGATCGATTTGCTGATATATTTTATTTTCTGAATCTTCCGAAACATGGGTTGGAACGCCTTCCGGCCCCAGAAGCACTGAAAGGCAGGATGCAGACGGTGCTGGAAAAATCAGCCGGATTGATTCAGGAAGAATTTTGCGCGGTACTGCATGAAGACAATCTGGACAGCTATTCACTGGATATCTTCACCTGGCTTTCCGAGCAACTGCCGGTGAGATTTCTGGTACTAACGCGTCAACCCTTTTCCAGCCGGTGGAACCGGAGTCTGGAATCCGGGAAGGCCGCAATATGGAACCCCCGGGCAACAGATGAAAAACTGGAAGTAAGAAGCGGTATCCTGTCCCGGTTCGACACGGCCATTTTCTATCAACAGGCAAAATCCAGGACATCGGATTCTCTTGCTCTGGCCTTGCAGTGGATGGAACAGGATGAAGAATGGCGGGACAATTTTTCCCATGCATCGCTTGGACTTGATTCGGCAGAAGAAAAAGCGCTTTTGTCAGGTGCCCCCAACGAAATGCTGGACCGAAAGGGATTGTCAGAACCGCTGGGAACTCTGTTTCCTTCCGGTTGCGAAGAACTGAAACAACTGTCTGACGAAATAATTAAGGAAGTGGAAGGGGGGACTGACGGGTTTGTGTCCCGGATTCTGACCCGCCTGGAAAATGACACCGATCTTTTTCTCATGGCCCAGTCTGTGGCAGACAACGATGCGGACTTACCGGAAGAGGTTTCTTCACTGATTTGTTATGCAACAAGACAGTTTAAGGCAGCCATCAGCCATATGGAGTCATTGAAGACACGACCGGCCTTTGCGAACCTGTATGCCAATGCGCTTTTTGAAAGCGGAGAACTCGATCAGATGGAGTCTTTTTGTCAAGAACAGGGTATTCGCCCCTCATGTTACAACTTCCTCATGGCTCAACGGGGGGAAGAATTCAGTATGGAAACTCTGAGTTCGGAACATCAATTCCAGGTACTTCTGATGCAGGGGAAACTGGAAGAGTTGAAAATCCAGCTTTTGGAATATGAGCAAGAGCACGGGAAAGACCCCCTTTTCTACGAATTTAAGGGAGAATTGGCTTTTCGCAGCGACCCATCGGAGGGGGAATTGCTGCTTCGAGAGGGAATTCAACTGGCACAGGAGAATCGACAACTGTACCGGAAGGCATTTGTCCTGAAAAGACTGGGTAACGCATTGTTCAAAATACCCAGATTCCGGGATGCCGAAGTTTGCTATTACCAGGCAATGGAACTATTTGTTTCACTTGGAAATGCCTGGCAGTTTGAAAAAGTGGCTTACAACATGGCCATGGTTGACATGAATCTATGTCGGCTGGACGCGGCGGCAGACGTTTTTCAGAAGGACCTGAAAAAGAACCGGGCGAGCGGTCACAACCGGTATGTTGTGTTCAACTTAAAGGCGCTGGGGAAAGTGGCGGCCATGGCATATCGTTTTGAAGCCTCGGCCGCCCTGCTGGAGGAGGCACTTCGTCTGGCAGAAGACGGTGGATTTGAAGAGGAAATTACCGGTATTCATTACATACTGGTCACGGTTTTTCTGGAGCTTGGAAAGTTGGAAAAGGCGCGTAAATCCCTGGACAACCTGATTGAGAGGGCAAAGGGGCAACCCTTCTGGGATACGCAGATTCACATTCTGAATGTTGAATGCTTGCGAAAAGCAGGAGATATTGAGGCCGCGGGAATTGAGCTGACAAGAATTGATTCCGGAAGTCTTTCTCCTGATGATGTCCTCTATGTGCGGGTCCTGGACGCCCTCATTTCTTCCCGTTCACTGGCGGAAGTGGCAGATCTCTATGTTGATGCGGGAAATGCCGGTTCTGAGCAGTTTATTTTCTCCCTTCGGGCCTGGTTGCTGGACGACTATCCCCGCCTTGTTGGGGTAGTAGATGAAGCGGAGTTGAAAGAGGACTATCAGAGGGTCCGGGCTTTTAATGGCGTCCTTGCTGACCGATTCCGTCGCCATTTCATGAACCGTAAACGAAGTTTCCTGGATCCGGAAATATTCGCCCATCTCACACGGGTGATGGGCCATGCAAAGAAAAACGAACAAGCCAGCTTTCACCAGGCGTTCCGGCGAATGGGAGAGTGGGCCGGTTTCACGGATTTTGAACTGAGAAGCCCGAATACGCCTGCAAAGGATGATGTCTTTTCAATCGGAGATTCAGAGGGTCGATTCTTTCTGGATGTTCAACCGGAACCGGAAGAAGAACTTATGCCTTTTCTGAAGTTTGTGGTAAACTTTGCCGCTTCAAACTTCCCCCGGCTGTCCCCGGCCGTTCGGGAAGATACGGACTCCACATGTCCTTATCTTTCACTGATTGTGGGCCATTCCGAACCGGTGCTACAGTTGAAAGGCGAAATATCCCGGGCAGCAGATTTCATGTTTCCGGTGCTGGTGACGGGAGAAAGCGGATCGGGAAAAGAGCTGACTGCCCGTGCCGTTCATTTCTGTTCCAGCCGAAGAGACAAACCCTTTCTGGCTATTAACTGCGCGGCATTACCGGACAACCTGATGGAGAGTGAGCTTTTTGGCTATGCCCGAGGTGCTTTTACCGGCGCTCAGACAACTCGGGCAGGTTTGCTGGAGTCTGCCCGGGATGGCACGTTGTTTATGGATGAAATCGGTGAAATGCCCATGGCAACCCAGGCCAAGCTGTTACGGGTACTTCAGGAACGGGAATTCTACCGCCTCGGTGATGCCACTCCCAGAAAAGTGAATGCGCGATTTGTCTTTGCAACGAATCGGGACCTGGAATTGGCGGTGAAAGAAAAGCGCTTTCGGGAGGACCTCTACTACCGTATTGCCGGATTTCGCTTGAGCATCCCATCGTTGAACGAAAGGCGGGAGGACATTCCGGAGCTTGCAGATTACCTGTTGCATCAGATGGAGGACAGTGCGGGAAAGAAACTGAGTGAGAAAGCAAGAGAGATTTTGTCCGCATACACGTATCGGGGTAATGTCCGGGAGCTCCAGAACATCCTGATGATGGGAATTGTCAATGCGGGGAGTGCAGCTGAAATCCAGCCGGAACATCTTTCAGTTGTAGCGGGAACAGCTCCAGTGACCTATTCGGGCAAATTGAAGCAGGCCACCCGGGCATTTCAGAAACAGTATCTTCGTCAGGTACTGGAGGAAAACGCATACAACAACTCGAAAACCGGCCGAATCCTGGGAATAACACGCCAGCGTATTATCCAGTTGAGAAAAGAATACGAGTTATAAAAAAAACGGGGCGATTGCCCCGTTTTGCCGTTACCTACAGAATGTTCAGGGATTGATGTCGTTCAAGGATGATATCCGCAAGGGCATCAATTTTCTGGAAATCTTCTTTGTCGGGAAGTCCCCTGGAAAGAATCGGTTCAAAATGCTCAGCTTTTACCGGTTCAATGAGGGAGCCTACCTGTTCAACGACCTTTCCTCCCCAGCCATATGAGGCCATAATGCCAACATGTTTGACCTTTGCCCTGAGGGCACCGGTAAAGTAGGCAGCATAGACTACAGCAGGATGGGCCCCCACCAGTACAAAGGGCGTCCCGAACACGACCGTTGCCGCGTCCACAATGTCCATGGCATATTCGCCCATGTCCGCTTTGACCAGGTTGAACAGCTTCACCTTGATATTCCTGTCAATGAGGGCGCTTGTGAGATGATCCACCATCGCACGGGTGCTGCCGTGCATGGATACAAAGGGAATCAGTACTTTGTTCTTTACTTCATCAGAAACCCAGTCCCGGTAGGCGTCCATGATCAAAGACGGACGGTCATATACCGGGCCGTGGCTGGGAGCGATCATTTCGATATCGTAGTCTTCCAGAACCTTCAGATGTTTTTTGATGATCGCTCTGAACGGCATCATGATTTCCGCATAGTAACGTTTTGCTCCGTATAAAACCTTGGATTCTTTGGTGACAAAGAGGTTACTGGCAGCCCGGTGGGCACCAAAGAAATCACAGGGGAAAAGAATCTTATCTTCCTGAAGATAGGTAACCATCGTTTCCGGCCAGTGAACCCAGGGCGTCAGAATGAACTCCAGTGTCTTGTCTCCCAGAGACAATGTTTCCCTGTCTTTTATCACAATGAACCGTTCTTCCGGTACATGGAGGTGATCTACAAGCATTGCCTTGCATTTGGCGTTGGTCACTACCATGGTTTCGGGATGAAGTTCAAGAATTTTAGGAATGCTTCCGGAATGGTCCTGTTCGGCATGGTTGGATATCAGATAGTCAATGCGTTTGGGATGGACAGTTTTGAGGTTTTGAATCAGGACCTTTTCCTTGTCCGGGTCCACTGTGTCAATCAATGCGGTTTTTTCACTGCCCTGAACCAGGTAAGCATTGTAGCTGGTGCCGTCCGGCAGATGTACGAGCTCGTCGAAAAGTTCCCGGTCCCAATCAATTGCACCCACTTCGAAAATACGATCCTTCAGTTTTCTGACAGCCATTGTCCCTCCGTGAGATCCAGAATTAAACAGACGGAAACCAGCTGCATATGAGGGTATCCGCCGGTTGGTGCACAAGAAAAAAGGCGGGTAAGGATAACCTCACCCGCCGAAATGTCATCGCTCAGTCTTCGTAAACGGAAAAATCTTCTTTGCCAACACCGCAAAGTGGGCAGACCCATTCTTCCGGAATGTTTTCAAAAGAGGTCCCAGCAGCAACATCGTTGTCAGGATCTCCAATTTCCGGATCATAAATGTACCCGCATACGTCACAAATATATTTTTTCATTTTTCCTCCAAATTACGGCTTCTCCAGCCTATTCTATCGCAAAATGCTGTTCTTTTGGCAGAAATCCGATGATCTCACGCATTTTTCTTATACGGTGCCCTGCGTCCCATGCTCCTGCAATTCCTGCCAGTTCTTCATGGCACGGCGAATGTGGGGAATGGTGATGGACCCCCCGACTGCCAGGCCGATTGTGACCGCTTCTTCAAATTCCTGGGAACTTACGCCTTCTTCAAAACATCGAATCGTATGGTAGAGGATACAGTCGTCGCAACGCAGTACCAGTGAAGCCGTAAAGCCGAGTAATTCCTTTGTTTTTGCAGGAAGTGAGTCGTCCCGGTACACCGCACTGTCCAGTGAGTAAAATCTTTTCAGATTCTTTCCGGCATACTTCAGGACGATTTCATTCAGTTCGTCCCTTTCCTTTTGAAAACGGGCGGCGATGCTATCCCCTTTGTTCATGGCGCTGTGGGATCGGGGCTTGCCTGCCGTTGCTTCAGTTCCCTGTCCAGCATGAACAGAGATTGCCTGTCATTTCCCATAAGATGGAATGACTGGACAATTTCGTCCACATTGGCTTCTTCCTCCACCTGTTCGTCAAGGTACCACTTGAGAAAACTCTGGGTTGTGAAGTCACCCAATTCCAAAGAAAGTTTCATCAAGTCATTAATCCGACCGGTGATGTACTGTTCGTGTTTGTAGGCATCCTCGAATGCAGCCAGGGGAGAGTCCCAGTCTTTCTGAGGCTCTTCAATTGCTTGAAATTGTGCGCGTCCACCTCTGTCGACGACGTATCTGTAAATTTTCATGGCGTGCATAGTTTCTTCCTCGAACTGCACTTCCATCCAATGGGCGAAGCCGGGCAGGTTCTTTTCTTCAAAATAGGCTGCCATGGCCAGATAAAGGTACGCGGAAAAGAATTCCGCGTTAATCTGGGCGTTGAGTGCTTTTTGCATTTTTTCTGAAATCATACAATCCTCCCAAATCTCGGTTCTTTCGTTTCAGTTAATTTTCTGTCAGGATCATATCATCGTACTCCATCTCAAAACGGAGTTTGTGTTTGGCCTCTTCCTGGGCCAGACGATATAACACATTCTTGGCCTTCTCATCCTGGGCCAGTTCTGCGAGGCTGGTATACAGGATGTAGGCCTCTTTTTCTGCCTTCATCGCAATGATCAATGCCTGCTGGTAATCGATGTTATGTGCCGGGATCTCTTCCGAGTGCAGCCCTTCCAGTATTTTCAGATCCAGAATCTGTTCCTGTAGCGGCCGCAGGTCGCCACCCTTCTTGATTCCCACAAGAACGGCTTTGTGACCCAGTTCTTCCATGGAAAATTCGATAAAAATCTTCTTCATCCAGGGCCGATCCATTCTGTCGGCCAAACCAACGTAGAATTTTGATGCCTTCTCTTCCTCAGAAATCGCAAAATCCAGCAAGTCGTCCACTGTGTTAAAATTCATGCTTCCCCCATTTGCCTGTTTGTTCTTAATTCAAAACCCTGATTTTCCTTGTTATATTTATGCCACGTATTGATTCTGATCGCAAATGTTTTCATCCGGAAGCAGGGAGCAAAACTTAATGATGGCTTGGGCCCTTCTGACACTGAGGGCAAATACCCAGCAATTCCACGTTGTACTCCAGAATCTGAAAAGAGGTCCTTTCAGCCCATTCCGATGAAGGTTGGGGAAGCTCAAAATACAGATCATCAATCTTCCCACACTTAACGCACTTTACATGATAGTGTGGGCTGACATCTCCATCAAATCGCTTCTGTTGGCCTGCAGTGTCCAGTTTCCGGATGATCCCCTGCTCTGTCAGAAGGTCCAGGTTTCTGTACACGGTACCCAGACTGATGCGCGGTAACCGTTTCCGTACCAGTCCGAAAATCTCATCCGCAGTTGGATGAGTTTTCAAACCTTTGACCGTTTCCAGAATGATCTGCCGCTGCCGTGTCATCCGATGTTGTTTTTCTGCCATTGTTGCCTCCTAATCAGGAATTATTCTCATTCAAGGATATTTTACTTATTTCTCTTGTAGTTGTCAAGTACCTTTCTAATTTTCGACGACTCTAAGGGGAAGGATGATGGAAAAAACAGTTCCTTTACCAACACTGCTCTCCACTTTTATTCCACCACCATGGGCCTCAATGAACTTGTTTGCGATGGAAAGGCCAAGTCCTGTTCCTCCCCGGCGCTGGGAACGGAATGCCACAAATATTTCCCGCATGAATTCTTCCGTCATCCCCGGCCCGTTGTCTTCAATCCGTATAACGGCCAGATCACGAACCCGCTTCAGTGATACCTGGATTCGACCTTGTTCCGGGAGAATCTGGATATCATTGATGAGAATATTCATCAGTGCCTGGCGAAGGCGCCGTGCGTCTCCATCGATTAACACAGAAGTTTCAGGTAGTGCGATTTCCAGATCAACACCTTTTTCCGTGGCCTGTTTCTTCAGGAATTGAATCAAGTCATTGAGAAAATGGTTCAAATCCATAGATTCCCGTTTCAGTTCAGTGGGCCGGGCATACGTCAGGAAATTTGTCATGAGTTCATTCAAGCGGCTGATTTCGTACGTGACCAGGCGGATGGTTTCCCTGAAATCTCCTTTGGCTTCGTCATCCTGAAGAGAGTCTTCCAGATCCTCCTGAAGCAGTTGGATATTGATTTTAATAGAATTCAGTGGATTCCGGATTTCGTGGGCCAGACCGGAGGCCAGAATCCCGGCTTCGCTCAAATCCACCTGCAGTTTGTGGACGGCATTGGCTTTTTTCAGTTTGAGCCAGAGGACAATGCTGATTAGCGCGAAAAAAGTTGCGAGGACAGACGCTACTATGAGCGAAATCATTTGCCCTTTCCTGAAGCACTCATTACCAGGTATTCCCGGATAAAAGAGTCCAGATCTCCGTCCAGAACCGGATCAACATTTCCGGTTTCAAAATTTGTGCGATGGTCTTTGATCATCCGATATGGGTGAAGAACATAGGAACGAATCTGGCTGCCCCAGCTGATTTCTTTCTTTTCTCCCGCCAGTTTTTCATGTTGTTTTCTCTGCTTTTCCAGTTCCAGTTCATAAAGACGGGATTTCAACACCTTCATTGCCACGTCGCGGTTCTTGATCTGGGAGCGTTCGTTCTGGCAACAAACCACAGTTCCGGTGGGGAGATGGGTGATACGGACAGCAGAATCGGTGGTGTTGACATGCTGACCGCCGGCGCCACTGGACCGGTAGGTATCAACTCTCAGATCCTTTTCATTGATGTCGATATCGATATCATCATCAATCTCCGGTACTGACAATACCGATGCGAAGGATGTGTGGCGACGGCTGTTGGCATCAAACGGGCTGATTCGGACCAATCGGTGGACGCCGGTTTCCGCTTTCAGGTATCCGTAGGCGTAGTCCCCTTCCATCAAAACCGTAACGCTCTTGATTCCGGCCTCATCCCCGGGCTGAAAATCAATGACATCCATCTTGAATCCTTTGCGTTCGGCATAGCGGGTGTACATCCGATACAGCATCTGTGCCCAGTCCTGGGACTCGGTGCCGCCGGATCCGGAATGAATTGTCAGGATGGCATTGTTTGGGTCGTGCTTTCCTCCGAGAATCATCCGTAACTCGGCATCATCCACAATTTCGGTCAAAGTCGTAATCTGTTCTGAAAGTTCAGCCACCATGTCTTCACCTTCTGACTGGAGCTCCAGGAGCACGTCCACTTCGTCCGCAGCTTCCTGCAGGCGTACGTCCATGTCAATGTGTGCTTTCAATCGGGACACTTCCTTCAGGATCTTCTGTGCGGCCTCATTATCATTCCAGAATTCAGGGTCGGACGTTTTTTCTTCCAGTTCAACAACCCGTTTCTTCTTGCCAGTTGCGTCAAAGATAACTCCGAATAGTCGGGATACGTTCCTTCAGGCTGTTGTGAAGTTCTACTGCAGTTTCCAGATCCATCATGTCATTCTCCTTATAAAAACAGTCATTTTTGCTTCCGGCCCTATGATACCCGACCCTGCGCAGGAAATGCAAGGGGATTGCCCTGCGGGCAGTGCGAGTGCGTGTGAAAGTGCGCGAGGGAATGGGAGGGTAAGAGTTGAAGTAGGAGGCGGCAAAGTCGCCGGGATGGAGCTAAACTACATGGAATAGAGAATTGCCTCCCCTCTGACGCCCCACGCCCACACATAACGCCCACGTCCACTGACAAGGTTAAGGTTGAGTGTAAGTGAACGAAGAAGTAGAAAAATAGGCTGACGTGGGGCGCAAAAGCCTTTCGCGGGGCCACGTGGCTGACGACTGCCGCATTGCGGCGAGTTCAAGCCAGGTATAAAGGCAAGGACAAGACAGAGGAACAGCCATTCTCCGTCTTGCCCCCACCCATCACTCATCACAGTGCCGAAGGCACGCCATCACCCATCACTGGCCAGAGGCCAAAGTCAGGAGCCGAATTTTTCAGAAAAAGTGATATTAATACCGGTCCCCTTATCTGTGTTGGTGACAATTACATTAATGGAAACATTGCCGCCCTTCTGACCGGACATATTTACCATCTTCTTATCATTCATGGTATAGCTGTTCTTGCTGACGGTGAAACCATTGTCTTTCAGTTCCTTTTCCATCAGGGCCGCGGCGATTTCCACTGAGTCCTGAACCACAATGGAATATCCACCGGTTGTCCCCTTGTCAGCGCTCATTACCATGACGTGCTGGGGAACAATATCTTTGTAGAGGGGGACCCATTTTGGCAGTTTACTGGCATTTGATCCGGTTGAAATATTAAGATTCCCTTCAGATGTCTTAATACTCATGGTGCCGGACTCTTCCCCCTTTTTGTCCGAACCCGTGTCTATGCTGATGGTGGATTCTTTCCCCTTGTCATCGAAAAATCGGAATTTACCATCCTTTATATCCTGTAGGTCCACGGTAACGGTTTTTCCGGTTTTTTTGTTCCGCAGGGTGATGGTCTGGGAATCATTGTCGGTGCTAACCACTTCCACATCAGGATTCATGGTAGTGACAATTTTTGCGGCTGCCGCAGTCGGGTTCTTTTTCCAGAGTGCGGGGTCAAACCCGGCCTGTTTAACCTTATGGACAGCGTATCCACCAAGGGCGACCAGTCCGATGACCGTAAGCAGAACAATTACCGCACAACCTATGCCCACCCATGCCAGGGCTGGAAGGCCCTTCTTTTTTGGTGGAACCGGGGGTTGCGGGGCAGTATATGGGGGCTGTGGTGCCTGAGGGGCCTGGGGAACCGGGGGTACTTCGTTTGACATTACAAACTCCTTTTTCTAATAGTATTGATGCTGGTTCAAACTGGCAAAAACGATAAGAAATTGCGGTCTGGACCATTCATAAATAACTTTGGTGTACATATTATACTGAAAATCTATCTTCAAGGGAAGCGCCGTAAACGTCGCCGTGATGGGTGA
>CAZRHT010000026.1:0-4455 GCA_964599895.1 uncultured Holophagae bacterium | reverse complement strand
GTGATGGGTGATGAGTGGGGATAAGCAACTCTTTGATTGTTCTAGCCCCTACCCCAACTCCTGCGCCGGGAGAAAGGTTGAGGTTGAGGCGAAGGCAAGGTTGAGCGAAGAAAGGGATTGGCCAACTCTGCATTTTTCTCTTCTGTTTCCCCCTCTGCCCCATACTCCTGACCCAACTCCTACTCTTCAGGATTCACACGGTTCTTGCGGTCATCCCTGTAAGCCGGATGCGGAGAATGGCGACGGCATCCAGTGCACTGTCCGGAATGTCATTGCCTTCGCCGCCGTAGTGATTCATGATGACTTTCAGTGCCTGCCGTTTTTCTTCTGCTGCTTCAACCAGTTCGGCGCTGCCGTCGGCCATTACGCTTTCCCCGTGCATGGTCCATTTGCAGGACACGGCGCCTTCCACCAGTTTGTGACCGGTATCAAACTCCACGCATACATTCGGGTTTCGGGCGATGACATCCAGTTTCCTTCCACTCAGACCGGTGTGAATGTAAATAGTCTTGTCACGGTACCCGAAATTAACTGGAATGACATAAGGCCGGTCCCCCTCCACCATGCCCAGTCGACAGACCGGACATTTAGAAATAATGGATTCGCATAACTGCAGATTGCCGGTAATTGATTTTTCCTTATTCATTGTTCGCTGTCAATGCTCTGGTACCGGATGCGGCCGTTGACGATGGTGTACAGTACCCGGGTTTCGGGGATGTCTTTTGCTTCACACGTCAACGGGTTCCGGTCCACCACGGTGAGGTCGGCGCGTTTCCCCACCTGGATTGTACCCAGGTCCTTTTCCTGAAACGCGGCCTTCGCGGCCCAGATTGTGAATCCCTTCAATGCTTCCTTCCGGGACATCCGCTGTTCCGGTATCCAGCCGCCCTTCGGCCATCCTTTCAGGTCTTGTCTGGTGACGGCAGCGTAGATTCCCAGCATGGGATTGTTGGATTCGATGGGGAAATCAGATCCGCAGGGAATAAAAACGCCGGTATTCAACAATGACTTCCAGGCGTAGGCGCCTTTCAGCCGGTCGGCACCCAGACGGTCTTTGGCCCAGTACATGTCCGAGGTGGCATGGGTGGGCTGCATGGACGGAATTACACCCAGCGCGGCGAACCTGGGGATATCTTCCGGAGACAGTATCTGGGCGTGTTCCACGCGGAACCGGGGGTCCTGAGACGGATGGGCCTTCAGGGCCTTTTCGTAGGCATCCAGGACGAGGCGATTTCCCCGGTCGCCGATGGCATGGGTGCTCACCTGAAACCCTGCTTTCAGTGCAGCTTCACACAGCTTCTCTACTCTTTCCGGCGCTGTGACCAGCAGTCCCCGGTTGCCGGGGTCGTCACTGTAGTCCGCCAGCAGTGCAGCTCCCCGGGAACCCAGTGCGCCGTCCATATAAAGCTTGAGGCCACGTAGCGTGAACATCCCGTCCCCGTTTCCTTCCACCCGGTGTTTCCGAAGATAGCCGACGGCGTTTTCAATGGATTCAGGCGGACTGATCATGGCATAGACCCGAAGCCCCAGACGGTCCGTATCTGCCAGTGCCTCATAGTCCGCAATCTGCTCCGGCGGAATACCCATATCATGGACACCGGTCAATCCCACCTTGAGGCAGGCCCGGGCGGCAGATTCCAGGAGTTTTCGACGCTGATCCGAGTTAAGTGGCGGGATGATCCGATAGATCAAATCTTCCCCATTGTCCACGAACACGCCAGTTGGCAGCCCTTTGTCGGTCCGAACGATACGACCCCCTTTCGGGTCTTTTGTTTTACTGGTAATCCCGGCCTGTTCCATCGCCATGCCATTGGCCAGGCCCGCGTGACCGTCAATCCGGGTCAGCCAGACCGGGTGGTTCGGTACGGCAGCGCTTAGAGCTTTGTGGTCTGGGAAATGCTTGTTCTGCCAGTCATTCTGATCCCAGCCCCGCCCCAGGATCCACTGGCCCTTTGGCGTTTTTGCCGCCCGTGCCTTTACCAGCTCAATCACTTCGGCATATGATGTGGTCCCAACCAGATTCACATTGGCAAGAGCCATCCCAAGACCCAGCAGGTGGCAGTGTGCATCCACCAGACCGGGAAGAATGGTAGCTCCTTTCAGATCGACAACTTTGGTTTTCGGTCCGACAAACTCCCTGGCTTCATTGTCTGTCAACAGTGCGAGAATCCGGTCATTTTGGATAACGACGGCTGAAAACTGACCTTTCTGCTGAGTCAATGTGATGATGTTTCCGTTCAACAGGATCAGATCTGCGGGTTTTGGACGGGATACCGTAAAGCCAGCGGCCAGCCAGGAAAGGACCAGTGCGCTTGCCATCGGGAGTATCTGTTTCATAGGATTTTCCTCCTTGATTTGTCTGGTTCAGGTTTTTCAGGGATCTTACATATTGCCAATGCAATGGCGTATTCTTTTTCATGGGAGATGGAGATTTGGATGTTTTGATGAAGATGCCCGTCAATCCGGACTACCGGTTTTTCCCCTTCCGGCAATACGTTCACCCGCTGCCAGGTAAGGTCCGGGATGCCGGCGGCTTTGTAAATGGCCTCTTTTGCCGCGAACCGTCCGGCGAGGAACTGCACACTGTCTTTTCTCTTTCGATACAGCTCATGTTCTTCCGGCGTCAGAATTCGGATGACAAATTTTTCCCCGAACCGGGAAAGTGCCTTTTCAATCCTCGCGACCGAAACAATGTCTACTCCGGGAATCATTCTTTTTTCTCCGGTTCCGGGAGGACCTTCCCGGGGTTCAGCAGGTTCATCGGGTCGAACAGCTCCTTGATGTTGCGCATCAGGGTCAACTGTGCTTCTGAAAACTGATGACGCATGAAGCGCTGTTTGGCAATTCCGATCCCATGCTCACCCGAAATCGAACCCCCCATTTCCACGACTTTTGCAAACAACCTGTGCAGGACCGTCTCCACCTTTTCATTAATGCCGGAAGTGTCTGCATTGAACATGACATTGACATGTATATTTCCGTCTCCGGCGTGGCCGAAACAGACAATGGTCAATCCGGTTTCGAGGCGGAGGGATTCCACAAAGGAAAAGAGGTCCGGAATACGGGACCGGGGCACTACCACATCTTCGTTCATCTTGGTATCTCCGAAAGTATTGATAATCGGAGACAGGGATTTGCGTAATTCCCAGATGCTCTCGTTTTCATCCTTGTTCTGTGCCCGGTGAAAAGTAAGCAGATTGTGGAGAGAAGCCACTTCCTGGATGCGGTCCAGCTGGTCCGGGAGAGCGGCAGCCGGGCCGTCCACTTCCACCATCAGGATAGCCCCGGGGCTTCCGTCAATCGGATGCCCCGCCTCTTTCAATGATTGGATGCAGAAACTGTCCATGATTTCCAGCCGGGACGGGTTCAATCCCGACGCGACGATTGATGAGATCGCCCGGCTGGCTGAAAGTGCAGTGTCAAATGAAAGCATGGAGCTGAGAGTTGCTTCCGGCTTCGGCAGCAGCTTCAGCCATGCCCGGGTGATAATGCCAAACGTCCCTTCGCTTCCCACAAAAAGCGACGTCAGATTGTACCCGGCCACATCCTTTCTCAACGGCTTGCCGAAGGTGGTGACGGAACCATCCATTAATGCGACCCGCAGTGCAAGGACATAGTCCCGGGTCACCCCATACTTGACCGCTCTCGGGCCGCCTGCATTTTCTGCAATATTGCCACCGATGGTACTGACCTCCATACTCGCGGGGTCCGGTGGATAGAACAGGTTCATGGCCTCTGCTGCCCGATGAATATCGATGGTGACGGCTCCGGGGCCCACTTCCGCCACCAGATTGTCCCTGTCGATTGTGATGTTGTTCATCCCGGACGTATTCAAAACGAGGCCTCCGGTAACCGCAAGGGCTCCTCCGGAAAAGCCGCATCCGGCTCCCCGGGGAACAATGGGGACATTGAATTTTTTGCATAACATTATTATAGAGACAATCTCTTCCTCTGTCAGTGGCTCGGCCACTGCATCGGGGAGAACCATCTGATTCATGGCATCATAGCTGTTCAGCACCCTCTTTTCAGGTGAATCCTGAAAGCGATGCTTCATCATCTTCTTCATATCGTCCCGGAACTTTTTATCCATGGTATTGCTCCCTCGAACTGATTATGAAGAAAGAAAAGAAGAAACTCAAGCGGAAACCTTTATATTCAGGGGTGTTACATGCCCTTTGGGGGAAAATTTGATAAAAATGGATGTTTTTTTAAAAAAAAGGTTGACACCCGGGACAACAGTCAGTAGAATCCATCCTTGTCGTTTGACGGTTCAGCTAGTAACGCGAAGCACCTTTAATTGATTGAAAATAAATTGAGCTGATAATTTTCTTAGCCCGGAACTTAAATTTGGGTTGACAAAAGCCGACAGGTGATTTACATTATGTATCCCTATTGAAGGGGTTTTTTGGGTCTTTGACAACTGGATAGAGGAAAGGATGCTTGTAAAGAGGGCCT
>CAZRHT010000025.1:0-39790 GCA_964599895.1 uncultured Holophagae bacterium | reverse complement strand
CAACGTCCACCCCCCGATAGTCTTTTCCGTATACAATACCCGTTTTCCCGGCCACAGCCATGGCTGCCGGAAGCTTCATCTGAGTTGTTTTGATCCTGAGTTTTAATGCGGTTCCTTTCTGGTGTCGAAGTTCGTTCAGGAAAAGGACATCCTCGCCATCCTGCCTCACCAGTAGCGTTTCAGCTGTCTCACTGGGGATGGGCCAGGACTGGATCAGAGGATAGAGATATTGGTAAGCGTCATTAACCAACACTAGAAAGCCAATCGGACTCGCTTTGTCTTTTCCTACAAAGAGCGGTACAATTAATGAGATGTGGATCATGGGGAAATCGGAACCCGTATGGATAGAAGTCCAGACAGGTCTGCGCTCAGACCTGGCCTGATCCAGAAAAGTACGTGAAATCTCAAGATTGTGTATAGTCCCTGTCAGACTCAATTGCGGGTGTCCGTTGACATTCAAGAGGAGAACCTCCTCCAGATGCAGCCGGTCCTTTACAGGCTTCAACCGTCTCAGAATCTCCGCTTCTATCCTGGCATTCCTTGACTTCATGTAACTGGAAATGTCCCGTACAAGGGCTTCACGTTCCATCAGGATCAATCCGTCTGAAATCCTTTCATTCCGCCAGTCCCGGATTGCCTGAACCTTCAATTTTGCAACAGATGAAAGAAGGTTCTCCACTTCCCTCTTATTCCCTTTATGCTGTACTGAAAGAAACCATCCGCCGCCTGAAAGAAGCAACACGACAATTAAGAACAGACAGAGCTTCAGCCACAATGGAAAGGTCGGATTCTCTTCTTTCTGTCGCATTGATACTCCAGTTATGTCAATTTCCCTTTTGTAAGGCCTAAAACTCTCTCAACGTAAGGCAGTCATATTTAATAAAATATCAATTACCTCATGTCTTGTCCAGCAGGAAACGGTCTGGCTCATTTTCCCCCGTACACTTCGGAAAGTCATATTGTGGGAGCAGCTATGATGTGAAATCGAATGTCCAGTACTCTTCCCCTGATAGTGGCAACGCCGTATTCTCCCGCATAATCCTGAAAAACAAAGGCCGTTTTATTACTTTGAATCACCTTCAGATACGGATCCAGGTTCTCATGCAGGGACAAAAATACTTTCAGGGCAAACTGTTCGTTGTCATATTTGGCCCGAATCAGAGTTTCCTTTTTACCCTTAACCATGTAGTCAGCAACCATTGCCCAGTTCTGTCGATTCAGCTGAAGGATATCGCCCTCTCCCAGCGTGTACACAGGCTGAAGCGCTACCGGACCCCTGGCAAGGCGAATGGAGCCTTTCACCAGCCCTTCTTTGCTGAGAGTGCAGGGCCATGCCATCAGCTTGTCCGGTATTTGTGCGGCCAGTTTGTTCGCCAATTGCCGCATCAGCTTAATTCGTTCTCTGTTCCCGTCAAAATTGTTGATAAAGATGAACCAGCTGCCCTGTACCATGCCCAACTGGTATCGGTCACCAGAATTCCGGGGAACAACTCCGGCCATTGGTGTTTCCGGTGCACATTTGGCCAGGTAGATGCCCAGCGCGGGCAAAACCCCGGTCATTCGGTACAAGTCCACCGAAAGCTGTTCCTTCCCACGTGTCAGATGAACTACCCGAAGCTCTTTGAACCCGAATTCAAGAAAGAGCTCAGCACCTCCGTCAATGTAGCCGTAGAGGTTTTCCGCGGAATAAACAGCCCGGCTTTCCACCTGCCATCCGACAGGCGGCACCACGACGGGGACATCTGCTGCTGACAGGGGCAGAACAACAAGAAATAACAGTAAAACGAAGCTAAACTTGCACATATTGAATGGATTCGGCAGTTGTAATGCCCAGTCCAAGTTTCTGAGCATATCTCAGGTATTCGGTATAAACCGGGTTTTCATTCACCCGGACTCCCTGTTTCTTTCGTTCCGCCACCATTTCCCGATGGCATACGGCATCCACTGCGAAAGGGTCTGTGGACATGTGCAGTGTATTGTATTCTCTTACAAATTTCGCGACCGGCATGGGGCCACCGTCAAACTGTCCCCTGAGCCCATCCGTTATATTCAACACCAGCTTGTTCCGGATGCAGGGGAAAGCAAGAACTTCTGTGCATACGTTAAAAAACAATGGCTTATGCAACCGTCCGGTGTTGCAGATGCTGCCGTATCCAAGATTCTTTGTCGCCATGGAAATGCCGTTTCCGGTATTTTTGAACACCGGAATATTGATAATCTTTGTCAATTCTCTCGTCAGCAGTTTACCGAAATATGAATATTTCCCGTTGAAAACATGCTGGTTCAGGTAGGGTTTTGTTTTCGGCCCATCCACATCTGCAAAGTAGAAAACGTCTTTATCGAAGTTTCCTTCACTAACGTGGTGCCCATCCGGCTTCAACCAGCGACTATCGTCCCGTTTTCCCTCCGCGGCTGCTTCATCCATGGTCTGCAGGCCCGCAATCCGGACACCGGGAAATCGTTCATCAGTAAATCCGGCGTCTTTCAGCATATAGTCAAAGCGATCCCAGATCACAATCTGTTTCCGGGGTATCCCCCCTGCTTCCAGCCAGGCAATCACGGCATCCACCACTTCCAGGCGGGTTGCGATCAGCCCCGGCCCCACAGGATTGACCTTGATTCCGACCACATCGCTCTTTTCAAAAAATAGCGGAAATGCTTCGCCGGGGCTCTTCCCGGTGAGGCTAGTCAGACCTCTGCGAAACATCGCATCCACGACTTTGCCGTTCACTTTCCCGTCTTTCATGGCCCTTTCGTCCTTTACCCGGACCACTTTCCCCGGGAAGGCCCCCGGAATGGACCATTTTGTCTTCTTTGCTTTCATCGCCTTGTCAATGTTGGTCATGGGTCTGGCGGGGACTTTTCGTCCCGTCTGGTCCTTCGCCCAGGCCAATGGCGTACCCAACAACAGCCCTGTCGCGGCTGCCAGCCCAATGAATTCACGGCGATTGACACCCATGTCCTTGTCCAGTGATTTATATCCGGCTTTCTCCATGAGGCCCTCCGTTGCCGCCGGTTCAGCCCGACAGCCTTTTTGATGAAATACATTTAATTTTACCATATCACTGTCGGGTTTCGGAACTGAAGGACGGGGCGACCGAACTGGCAGTTGCATACAACATTTTCCGAGCTCAAAAGAATAGAAGACAAGGCTAAACATGATGCGGATTTTGGCGTATGATTCAATGTGGCGATAAATTCTTACAAACTTACTGGAGGATATATGAAACGTCTACTGACTGGTTTGATTGCGCTTGTGGCCTCTCTGTTTGTGTATGCAGGCCCCTACTATTTTCTTTCTGAACCGGATATTTCCCCGGATGGGACACAGGTTGTGTTCTGTTACAATGGCGATATCTGGCAGGTGGCAACAACCGGTGGCACCGCCCACCGTCTCACTGCCATGGCAGGAACTGAGTCATGTCCCCGGATCTCTCCGGATGGAAAATGGCTGGCATTCACAGGTTCACTGGATGGAAATGCCAACGTCTACGTTATGCCGATGGCCGGTGGCGTCATCAAACAACTGACATTCTGCGACAGCTCTGACAAAGTTGACAGCTGGACCTGGGACAGCCGGGAAATCTATTTCACATCCAACCGGTACAACGATTTCACATCATTCACCGTCTCAAGGGACGGCGGGACCCCTCACAGGCTGTTCGCAGGTTACTTCAACAATATCCACGGCATATCAGAAAGCCCTCTGGATGGCACCGTATATTTCACCGACACGTGGGAATCTCTCCGATTTGCTGATCGCAAGGGTTACAAGGGGGAATTTAACCCGGACATCAAGACTTACAATTTCACCACTGATAGTTTCAAGACACTGACCCATTGGGAAGGAAAGGATTTTGACCCCATTATGGACCGGGCGGGAACACTCTATTTCATTTCTGACCAGTGCGATCCCGATGGTGGTGTTACGAATCTGTACACCCTGAAGGATGGAAAGAAAACACAGCTGACAGAGTTTACAGTTTCTGTTCGGAATCCCCGTATCAGTGCTGACGGTGGGCAAATTGTGTTTGAAAAGGGATACCAGCTTTACCTGTACAACATCGCATCCGGTCAAACATCTCCGGTAAATGTCACACTCTTCTCAGACCCCACCCTGACCATTGCCACGTCCCATAACGTGAAAGGGAAAATCACAGATTTCGACGTTTCTCCCGACAACAAGAAACTGGCTTTCGTGTCCAGGGGAGAACTGTTTGTATCAGACATCAAGGGGAAATTTATCAAAAAACTCAATACCGCTGAGGACGGAAGAGTCAGTGAGGTCAAGTGGCTGAAAAACAGCGACCGGTTGATATTCAATCAGACCGTTAAAGGCTGGCAGAACTGGTTCACCATCAAGGCAGATGGAACCGAACAGGAAAAGGAAGTAACCCGGACAAAAGCAGACAACAGGGGCATCGTACTCAACCATGAGCGGACAATGGCTGTTTACCTGTCCGGACTCCACGATGTCAATCTGCTTGACCTGACCACAATGAAAGTTGAAACAATTTCAAAAGAGAATATCTGGGGATTTTACAATTCTTACCCCCGGTTTTCACCGGATGATGCCTATGTGGTATTCACAGCATACCGGAACTTCGAAATGGATATCTTCCTTCATAACATGAAAACAAAGAAAACGGTCGACATCACCAATACTGGAGTCAGTGAAAGCGACCCCATGTTTTCATCCGACGGCAAATACCTGTACTTTTCTTCCGACCGAATAAACCCGTCTTTCCCCAGGGGCGCATCTGAAACGCACATCTATCGTATCGCACTTGAAAAATTTGACACCGATTTTCGCTCCGATGAGTTTAATAAACTTTTTAAGAAAGAAGTTAAGGTAAAGGAAAAGAAAAAGGAAGGGAATAATGACAAGGAAGAAAAGGAGAAAAAACCCGCTGCCGTCGTAAAAATCGATTTCAGTGACATGCTGGATCGGTTTGAGCTCGTATCACCTGGCAGGGGATACCAGTTCAATCCTTATGTCATCACAGACAAAGAAGTTCATCATGTTCTATACGCATCCAACCACGTAGATGGCAAAAATGCCCTCTACCAGACCACAATCAAGCCGTTTGAAAAACGTGAAACCAAACTTGTCAAAGGTTCGGAAAATATAGAACGGGGGCCCCTTTATGTTTCTGTTAAGGACCACAACTATGTCTTGATAAACGGTACCATCAGCAGCCTGAACCTGGGCAAAAACAGTCTGAAAAAGATTGACATAGAATACCCGTTCACACGCAACATGCGAAGTGAATTCAACCAGATGTTCGATGAATTGTGGGCCGGCCTCAATGACAATTACTACGACAAAAATTTCCACGGCCGGAATTGGACACAAATCCGTGAAAAATACAAACGCTTTCTGCCCTATGTAACCAATCGAAATGACCTGAGAAAAATGATCAATGACATGCTCGGTGAACTCAATTCCTCCCACATGGGATTCTATTCATCCGGCAAAGAGGAAAAACCTTTCTATAACATAACATCATGTGACGTCGGAATTGTATTCAACAATGAAAACCCATACGAAGTGAAAGAAATTCTCAAACAGTCTCCCATGGACAAAGTCGACAAGGGAGTTGAGCCCGGTGACACACTGACAGCAGTTAATGGCGTGGCCGTCAACCCTGAAATGAATCGAGAACGGTATTTCAGCTTCCCCAAGATGCCGGATGAGCTCAGCCTGACATTTCACCGGGAAAATCGCACGTTCACTCTCAATGTGCACCCGGAAAGCTTCCGGAAATTAAAGGGAAGACTGTACGACAAATGGGAAGCTGATAATCAGCAGAGAGTGGATTCAAAAACAGACAAACAAATTGCCTATGTACACATGAAGGACATGGGAACTGCCAGTCTAAAACGCTTTCTGATTGAAATGACATCAGAAAACTACCAGAGGAAAGGATTGATTCTTGATCTGAGAAACAATATGGGGGGTAATGTCCACGACGCGGTACTTCAGTTCCTCAGTCAGAAATTGTATGGTCAGTGGAAATACCGGGGTGGTCCATTTGCCCCGCAGCCCAACTTCTTCCCGGCTTCCAAGCCCATTGTTCTGCTGGTAAACAAAATGACATTGAGCGACGGCGAAATGACCGCAGCTGGGTTCAAACAGCTCAAACTGGGGAAAATTGTGGGGACGGAAACCTACCGCTGGCTGATATTCACCTCCGGCAAGGGACTTGTTGATGGATCTTTCTACCGCCTCCCGTGCTGGGGATGTTTTACCCTGGATGGAAAAGACATAGAACACACGGGCGTCACACCGGACTATGATGTGAAAAACACCGTACGTGACAAAAACAAAGGACTAGACCCGCAACTGGACAAAGCAATTCAGCTGATCATGGAAGAACTGAAGTAGAAAAATGCTGTAAGAACTTCATTTGAATACGAGCGGGCGTCGGATTTCTCCGCCGCCCGCTTTTTACTCCCCTTCTTTATGCAACCTCACCGAAAATCCAGACAAATACTGTCAAACCGGCTGGAGTCCGGAAATAGCCAACCAAGCTACTGATTAGAATGAAATTCTCTTTCTTTACCAAAATGGAAAGTTTTTATTGACAGCACCCCCTGTTCTGTGGTTTTCTGGTTTCAGTTAGTTTTTTTTACATAGGAGGAGTCATGAAACGAATGAGAGATTTATTCTTGTTGACCCTTTTCTGCTGTGCCGTTCCGGTACTGGCTGGCGAAGGGGAAGCTCATATGTTTGCGGTGCGTGTTGTAAAGGCTGATCCTGCAGGCCTGATTCGTTATGAAAAAGCACTCAAAGAAACAATGGAGCTGTACAAAACAGAAGGGTTGGCCCTGGACAACCTTTATGTCGAATCAATGGACAATATGCAGTATTACTTTATCATCCCGATCAAAAAATACGGAGATATAGACACCATTCATGCGGCCTTCGCGGATGTTCGCAAGAAAATAGGGAAAGAGAAACTTACTGCCATACGGGACTCTTTTAAAGGGACCGCCCTTTCCAGTGAATTGATGATCGTCAAGTACCTGCCGGACGTTTCCTATGAGCCGGAATCGGAAAAGGCAGAGAACAAAAACTGGAACTATTTTGAAGAGACAATCTGGTACATAAATCCCGATAAATACGGGGAAGCAATGAAACTGGCTGCCGACTACCGTAAGCTGTTTGAGGAAAAACACGCGAAAAGCGGATTTTCCATTTATCTTAAACTGATGGGCAGCGACATGCCCCTCATGTACATTGTCACCAACGCAAAAGATGCGGTTCATTTAGCCACAATGGAAAAGGAATTGAAAGCCACCCTTGGAGACGCGGTCAAACCGCTCCATGAGCGCTTTCTGTCTATTACCCGCAAAGTGGAAGTAAACCACGGAAGATTCAGACCGGACCTTTCTTATAGTCGGGACAAGCCGAAGGAAATGAAAACTGAAACTTCCAAAAAATAGATAGATTGATCCGCTGAACCGGAGGAGCGGCCTCAGAGCTGCTCCTTCTTCCCCTGCTCATTCCAACCAGCCACAAGTTACAAGCCACGGGCCGCAAAGCGGTCTGTCTCTATGGTGCTAACTCCGCTCTCCCGCCTTGCGGCATTGCCCCCCATCTGGTATTCTTTCGGTATGTTTGCGCATGTAACGAGATGGTTTTACAGAAGGAGAGTGCGATGACACTTGAAGAACGCTTGAAGGAACTGGAAAAACGGAACCGGGAGGCGGAACTGGGTGGCGGAGAAGCCAGAATTGAACGCCAGCACAAGGCGGGAAAGTTGACAGCAAGAGAACGTATTGACCTGCTGATGGACAAGGGTTCTTTTGAAGAGATCGACCGGTTTGTCGTACACCGCAGTGATAATTTTGACATGGCCAGCACGAAAATTGTAGGAGACGGCATTGTGACGGGTTTTGGCAAAATCGACGGTCGTCTCGTGTATATTTTTGCCCAGGATTTTACCGTATTCGGCGGCTCTCTTTCTGAAATGTACGCCCAAAAAGTGTGCAAAATCATGGACATGGCCATGAAGGTTGGTGCTCCCATCATTGGACTTAACGATTCCGGCGGGGCCCGCATTCAGGAAGGCGTCGTATCCCTGGGCGGGTACGCGGATATTTTTCTCAGAAATACCCTCGCTTCCGGCGTTGTCCCTCAGATTTCAGCCATCATGGGCCCTTGCGCAGGGGGCGCCGTATATTCACCGGCCATTACCGATTTCACCCTCATGGTAAAGGACACCTCATACATGTTTGTTACCGGGCCGGATGTGATCAAAACCGTTACTCACGAGGAAGTGACCATGGAAGAACTGGGTGGTGCCATGACCCACAACTCGGTCTCAGGTGTGGCCCATTTTGCAATGGACAATGACCGGGCCTGCCTGGCAGCCATCCGGGAACTACTCTCATTTATGCCCTCCAATAACATGGAAGAGCCACCTTTGAAACAAACCTCAGACGACCCGTACCGAGAAATTCCCGAGCTGAACACAACGGTCCCGGAAAATCCCAACACCCCATATGACATCCGGGACATCATACGGCCGGTGATGGACGACCAGTATTTCTTTGAAGTACATGAGCATTTCGCAAAAAATATTGTTGTGGGTTTCGGCCGCCTTGGGAAGAAGCCAGTGGGAATTGTGGCAAACCAGCCCGCTTACCTGGCCGGGGTTCTGGATATCCAGGCCTCCCGGAAAGGTGCCCGTTTTGTCCGGTTCTGCGACGCGTTTAATATCCCCTTGATTACCTTTGAAGATGTTCCGGGCTTTCTGCCGGGTGTAAATCAGGAGCATGGCGGCATTATTGTCCACGGCGCCAAACTGCTGTTTGCCTTTTCTGAAGCAACCGTTCCGAAGATCACAGTGATTACCCGCAAAGCATATGGCGGGGCATATTGCGTGATGGCTTCCAAACACATCCGGACAGATTTCAACTTTGCCTACCCCACAGCGGAAATCGCTGTAATGGGACCGGAAGGCGCTGTAAATATTGTATATCGGAAAGAGCTGCAGGAGGCATCGGACCCTGAAGAGAAGCGTAAAGAACTGGTAAATGAGTACAAAACACTTTTTGCCAATCCATATATTGCCGCTGAGATGGGGTTTGTGGATGAAATCATTGCCCCATCCACTACCAGAAAGAAGCTTATTTCAGTGCTGGACTCCCTTTCCACAAAGAGAGAGGGGCTCCCACCGAAGAAGCACAGCTCCATCCCCCTTTGATGAAAAGGGGAATGCAACTTCCTGCCAGGTGAGATTATGGATCTTCATCTATCTGTCATTCTGGGCCAGGAACACAATGCCTCATTCATTCATCTGGATGAGGGCAGCCACAACTCCATACCGGATGGAATTTTTGCTTCCAGGCTGGGGCTCTCCCGATCCCTGATAGAAGCGGTCCAAACCTTTTCTGAACTGGTTTCCGTTTTGCGGGGTAAAGATGTAAAGGGCAAGCTGGAACTTCTGACCCTGGACGATGAACCGGTAATTCGAGTTAAACGACCGGGACCGGGGGTTGCATACCGTTTTTTCCCTTTGAACATTAACGCAAACGTGGTGGCAAATTTTCTGCACCGCCGGTGTTTTTTCCATTCTCCAACCCTTCAACTGACAAGTGGTACCTTTAACCTTGTGACAGGTCGAAACGGGGAGAAATTTCTCCATGAATGGCTGTCCCATCCGGCTGAAGTCGGACAATCTCTGCCTGAAGGCGTCACATTGAGATCTGTGAATCCTCATTTTTATTCAGTTGACAACCCCCGCCTGGTTCGGGGCAGCGTCCAATGCAAACACCTTGTGACTGCACCGGATTCATGGTTATTGCTTCGAACCGTGCCGGATGGCAACTATCTCCATGAAAGACGGCGGGTCTTCTTTTCCATCTCGGAAGCTTTCCTGAGAAAAGACAGTTTGATACAATCCCTGTATCCGGCCCGCGTCAGTGTGGATTTGAATGACCTGAACCGCGGATTTTCCGGTTGTCTTTCCGACTCGGAGGTAACGGGTTCCGGTTTTATCTGCAGTAAATTCGGGGAAGATGTGTTCGGACGGATTGAGGCACCAGCCCTTCTGTTTATGAGAATTCCCCTTGAGGTGGAGGCATAAATGAATCGTGATGCTTATCAGAATCCCCTGATTACGCGCTATGCGTCCAGGGATATGTCCCGGATTTTTTCCGACAATTTTAAATTCCGCACCTGGCGGAGATTGTGGTTGCTTCTTGCGGAAGCAGAGCAGGAGCTGGGACTGTCCATCACGGATGAACAACTGGAGGAAATGCGGCAACACCTGGATGACATCGATTTCGAATATGCGGCAAAGAAGGAAGAGGAACTGCGTCACGATGTTATGGCTCACATACATGCTTTCGGAAAGGCTGCACCCTCCGCAATGTCCATTATCCACCTGGGCGCCACATCGGCCTTTGTGGGAGACAATACAGACCTGATTCAGGCGAAAGAGGGATTGTTGCTGGTCAAGAAACGACTGCTGAAAGTAATGAAGAACCTCCGGGAATTTGCCTGTGAATACCGGGAAATGCCAACCCTGGGGTTCACGCATTTTCAGCCGGCCCAGTTGACGACAGTGGGAAAGCGCGCGGCACTGTGGCTCCAGGACCTCTTGATGGACTTCAAGCTGGTGGCCTTGCTGGATTCCAGACTCCCCGCCAGGGGAGTAAAAGGTACCACCGGCACTCAAGCCAGTTTCCTGAAATTGTTTGACGGAGACGAAGAGAAGGTAAAGGAACTGGACGAACTTGTGACTGAGCGCATGGGATTCCCCCGTGCTATCAGCATCACCGGTCAGACCTACTCCCGCAAGATTGATGACGACATACTCCATGTACTGAGACAGGTGGGAATTTCCTGCTCCAAATTCGGAAACGACCTGAGGCTCCTTGCACATGACCAGGAAATGGAAGAGCCTTTCGGCAAAAAGCAGGTTGGCTCATCTGCCATGGCCTACAAGCGAAATCCAATGCGGTCGGAACGGATGACCGCCCTTTCACGTTTTCTCATTTCCCTTTCCGACAACACAGCTTACACAGCAGCCACTCAGTGGTTCGAACGAACGCTGGATGATTCTGCCAACCGGAGGGTGGTGCTACCCCAGGCTTTCCTCAGTGCGGATGCCATCCTGCTCATCTATGCCAACATCACCGACAACCTGGTTGTAAACCGGGAGGTAATTTCAACACATGTACGGGAGCAGCTGCCCTTTATGGCCACAGAAAATATTCTCATGGAAGCTGTGAAAAAGGGTGCGGACCGACAGGAGATTCATGAGGTGATTCGAGAATACTCCCATCAATCCTCGGCAAAATTGAAAGCAGGGAGTCGGGAAAATCCCCTTATTGAACTGTTGGCCACAGACAGCCGCGTACCGCTGAATCGTGAAGAGATTGAGAAAATCCTCAATCCTGCCGATTTTGTGGGACGTGCCCCCAACCAGGTTAAAGATTTCTTAAGGAAAGAGATTGACCCTCTCCTCGATTCCTACGAGGAGCTGTTGGACGGCAACCGTACCGATCTGTTTGTCTGAGTCCGGACTTTTAGAGCCGATTTTGGGACAGCTGTTAATTAAAGTGGCTGAACATCGTCACTCTGGAGGATTGAATCCATGTTCTGGATACTGGCCGCCTACCTCGCGATCCTGACCTTCTATTCCATAACCTTTGTTTCCCGTTCCCGAACGGAAACCGGTTTTTTTGTGTCCGGTCGTCAACTTGGCACCTTTACCCTGTCCCTGACCATCGCCGCTACCACCATCGGCGGTTCTGCTGTGGTTGTTACCTGGACATTGATTAGCCGCTACGGGGCATGGGGCATCGCACCGGACATCGCCGGCGGTGCCGGGCTTTGTCTCTTGGGACTCTGGTTGGCAGCTCGGGTGCGCCGGACCGAAAAACTGACTCTTCCTGAACTGCTGAAATTCCACTTTCCTCCCCGCCTTGTAAAGCTGCTGGCCGTTGCCATTGTCCTTGCACAGATTGCATGGCTGGCCCTTTCCTTCCGCTCTCTGCAGATCGTTGCCGGGCTGACTAAATGGGAGTTGGCCGCCATATGCGGTCTCACCTGGATCTATGCGTTCATCGGCGGCCAGTGGAGTGTTTCTCGAACGGATGTGCTGCAATTTGCAATCCTTGCAGGCGGTTTTCTGTTCGCCGCAATCAGTGGCGGAAAATTCCACGCGCCCCCCATGGGCGATATCGGACTGCCCATTGCCTACCTTGTGGCGCTGATGTTCTTTTCCCACCTCATCGGACCAGATGTTTTTGCCAAAGTATTCAGCGCCGCCACTGAAGGTACAGCAACCAGAGGCACGCTGGCAGCCGGTATTCTGAAAATCCTGTTTTCTCTGTTGTTGCTGGCCGCTTTTTCAACTGGACTGAACATCGGGAAATTGAATCTGGTACTCTTTCTTGCCGTTGCCTCTGCCATTCTTTCTTCGGTGGACAGTATTTTTATTTCCGCAACAGCCATACTGGAACGGGACATTCTCGAACTGAATCACCACAGGTTCACGCCCCATCTGGTTGGGATAACCCTTCTGGCTCTGTCACTTGGATTTGCCCTTTCAGGCCTTGGAATCGTGAAAATTCTGGCTTCGGGATACACGATCTTTCTTGTTTCGCTGTTTTTCCCAACACTCTCGGTACTGCTGAAGGGAAGAGCCGGGATCACCTCTCTCTGGCTCCCGGTGTTGACATTTCTCGCCGTCTGGGCCCCCTTTGGCCTCGCGGCGGCATTTTTTACGGCATTTGCCGTTGGAGGACTTATTCTTGCCTTTGAAAACCATCGTCGCCAGAAAACAGATCCGGCTCAGTAAACTGGTCCATACCCTGGGAATCTCCGGGAAAGAACTGGGCAACGCCCTCTCTCTCGGGGGGATTCAGGTTAACGGCAAACGCGTGAAGGATGCCGCCTTTGTTGTGCCGGCAGGCGCCAGTGTCTCGGCCTGCTGGGGAGAAGTACCTCCCTCATTCACCTTCGACCCCCGGTGGATTGTTTTCGAAGACAACTGGCTCATTTGCATGAACAAACCTGCGGGAATGACCACCCAGGGAACCCGTTGTTTTGATGTGAACCACCTCTACTTTTTCGTGAAGGAATACCTGCATGGCTATGCCGGACTGCACCATCGCCTCGACCGGGACACCACAGGCCTGGTGTTGTTTACAAAAGATCAGACGGTAAATCGTACGGTGGGGGAACTGTTCCAGGAAAAAACAATCCGAAAAAGCTACCTTGCACTTGTTCACGGAGAAATGACTACCTCAATCACAGTGGACAGCCCCATCGGCCGGGTACCGGAATTGAAGCCGGCCCGCTTCTGGGTTCACGGTGAAAGCGCAAAAGAGGCAACCACCGAATTAACCCCATTGGCAACTCAAAACGGGCTCACACTGGTGGAAGCACGGCCCCTCACCGGGCGGACCCACCAGATCAGGATCCATCTGGCTTCTTCCGGTCATCCCATTGTCGGAGACAGCTTCTACAATCACAACGAAACACTGCGAAACCTGAGGCCCCTGCTCCACTGTCGGCAGCTTTGTTTTCCACATCCGATCTCAGGCGAGAACATGACACTGAACGCCCCCCTGCCGGAAGACTTCAAATCCTTCCTTGAAGAAAACGGGCTTGAACCTGTATAATAGCTTCAGAATCCAACATGAAGGAGCACGATATGAAAACCGTTCGCAATATCCTGGAACGCAAGAACTCCGAAGTGGCTACCGTTCCTATGGGCACCACGATTCGGCAGGCCGTGAAGGTCATGGCGAAAATGAGCATCGGCTCTGTGTTGATTACAGATGACAAGGGGCTTCGGGGCATCTTTACCGAGCGGGATGTCATGAAACGTGTGGTTGCAGAAAAAATGGACCCCGACACAACTATTGTGGATGATGTCATGTCCACAGATATTATGACCTGCTCCCCTGATGACACCATTGAAGAAGTCAGTCGTTTCATTTCCACCGCCCGGAAACGGCATATTCCAGTCACGGAGAATGGAAAACTTATCGGCATCTGCACCGCCGGTGACATCATGGCCTCGGTGCTGGAGGATCGTACCATCCAGGTGGAACATCTGAAAAGTTATATTCAAGGGGATATCTCAAGTTGAATTCCACCGCTCCTCCTGAAAATCGGTTCGACTACATTGTTATTGGATCCGGCTTCGGTGGGAGCGTCTCTGCCATGCGCCTCTCCGAAAAAGGATACCGTGTGCTGGTCCTGGAAGAGGGGAACTGGTGGGAAGACGGCAATTTCCCAAAAACCAACAACAATCCCTTTCGTTTCTTCTGGTTCCCGAAACTTTTCTGCCGGGGAATCCAGCGTATCAATTTTTTCCGCCACACCGCCGTACTGAGCGGTTCCGGCGTCGGCGGCGGCTCGTTGCTGTATGCCAATACCCTGCTGAACCCACCGGAAGTTTTCTTCCAGTCACCGGAGTTTCCATCTGAAGTGAACTGGCAGCAGGATCTGGTCCCCCACTACGAAACCGCTGCAACAATGCTGGGAAGAACGACCAATGAGGTGCACACCGGTATGGACGAAATGATACTTCAAACGGCAAAAGAATTTGGTGTCGGCGATACATTTTACCGGGAAGAAGTCGGGGTATTCTTCGGAGAACCGGATGAAACAGTCCCCGATCCCTACTTCGATGGAAAGGGCCCGGACCGCACCGGCTGCACCCTCTGCGGCGGCTGCATGACCGGCTGTAAAGTCGGGGCAAAAAATGTCCTTTTGAAAAACTACCTCCACTTTGCCATGCAGAACGGCGCCGAAATACGAGCCAACCAGAAAGTTGTGGACATCATTCCGGATAAGGGCGGCTACACCGTCATTGCCCGGCATCCAGGCGCCTTGGCTCTGCGCCGAACAACATATCATACAAACGGAATCGTTGTTGCCGCAGGCGTCCTCGGTACCCTGCGACTTTTGTCCAGCCTGAAAGAAAAGGGGAGAATTCCCGTCTCCGAACGCCTTGGAGACAGCGTGCGGACCAACAGCGAATCCCTCCTCGGCGTCCGCTGTTTCGGCAAAGACGTGAACCTCGCGGAGGGAGTTGCCATCACCTCCGGTATTTACCTGGATCCTGAAACCCACGTGGAACCGGTACGCTATCCGGCCGGCTCCAACATCATGGGATTGATTACCACCCTGCTCACGGACAAAGAGACAGGAAAAAACCGCGTTATTTTACTTCTGAAGAACATTCTGCGTCATCCATTTCTTGCCCTGAAAGCCCTGTGGCCGGGGAAATGGGCAAAACAATCTATCATTCTGCTGGTCATGCAATCCAGAGACAACCGGATTCGTCTGAAATCAAAGCGAAAATGGTTCGGCGGCATAAAACTGAAAAGCAGCCTGGAGCCCGGTGTGGAGCGGGTGCCGGTGTACATCCCAAAGGCAAACGATTATGCCAGAAAAATGGCGGAATTATTCCATGGTGTTGCCATGAGCAACATCTACGAAGTCCTGTTCGACACGCCACTCACAGCCCATATTCTCGGTGGTTGCCCAATTGGTACTTCCCCGGACGATGGTGTCGTGGACACACGCCAGCACCTCTTTGGCGTCGATAATTTTCTCGTAGTGGACGGCAGCGTTATCCCCGCCAATCTCGGCGTTAACCCCTCCCTGACCATCACCGCCATGTCCGAACGGGCCATGAGTCTCATCCCTGATGCTGCTTTGCAGCATCAGGAGTAGGGGTTGGAGTTGGAGTAGGGGGGGAAAAAAGGCAGAGACGGGAAATGGCTATTTTGTATGTTTTATCCACCATTCACACGGCGATGTATACGATTGGTTCTCAAACCGGATACAAAAAAATGGTGCCCAGGGACAGAGTTGAACTGCCGACACGGGGATTTTCAGTCCCCTGCTCTACCAACTGAGCTACCTGGGCACCTTAGTGCAGAAAAAAGTCTACCATATTCTGAATTTCGGTCAACAAAAAATCATCCCCTTTCCGCAAAACTTCACAAGAAAAATGTAAGAGGATTTCTTAGCTCGTGGAACACAAAACATAGAGATGAAGTGCTGCAAAATGGAATCCGATCTGCACGGGAAATGGGACCGGAAATGGCGTTTCTTTGCCTCTGAAACTCATCACTCATCACGTTTCACTCATCACAGGCAGGATTGCAATACTACCCTTTCCGACCTGTTCCTGCCAGTCTGAAATCGCTTTTCACTTTTAAGGGAATATGGCATCCTCTTTTGGGGAAGTGGTCTGAAAATATGGCCGAATGCAAATTCCATTTTGCGTTGACAAAAGTGCGGAACATTCTTGGTACTACTAAAAGAACGCGTTATAATAGGCCTAATATTGTATCAACAGTGTTAATTAGCCAGAAACAAGGCTGCCAGACACTGGAAGGGGAAAAGAACATGAAATGTTGGTTCGTTCGCCGTTTCGTAATCATTACCTTGGGGCTGTGTCTGGGTCTTTTCACAACTGCAAACACGGGAACATCCCCTCAAACGCAACCCAGTATCCGTGCTTTCAAAGTGGCTCCCAGTTACTTCATCCCAAATGCCGTGCCGTCAAAAAATAGCAAAGGGCAATCGGCACAACTCCTCAAAGGCAATCCGGAAGCCATTGCCTTTATCCAGACCCGGAAGGGCAGGGTCATCTTCACCCCCACCGGTGCTTACATCGGCATGCAGATCAACATCCCAAACGGTCGCCCGGAGAAACTGGACACAGCCAAAAGCATGAAACCGGAAACGGGGCACCCGGATGAAACAAAAATCAAGACAGTCGTCATGAAAACCGGTTTTTCTGTTGCTCAAATCAAGGCACAGCGGACACCGGAGGTTCACATGGAAGAACTCACCGGAGGCAAAGTCAACTTCCTGGTCGGTGCAAAGGAAAATTGGCACACCAATATCCCAACCTACAGGAAACTGGTGTATGACAATGTCTGGACCGGCATTGATGTGGAATACATCGGCTACATGGACCGCCTTGAATACCGTGTGCAACTGGAACCAGGAGCCGACCCGAATCAGATTAACATGGAAACCGGTGCAAAGAAATTGATCCTGAATGAAAATGGCTCCTTGACGGCAGAACTTGAGGGCGGTCAGCTTACCATGAGCACCCCGAAGGCGTGGCAAAACATCGATGGTAAACAGTTGCCGGTGGATGTCGATTTTCAACCACTGGACAATGGCAAATATACATTCACCATTGGTACTTACGATCCCACCTATCCCCTGACGATTGACCCGGTCTTGAGCTGGAGCACCTACCTGGTGGATAAGCCGGGGGAAGGAACCGGTAATGACGAGGCCGCTGGCATCGCAGTGGACAGTGCCGGTGCGGCCTATATAACCGGGATCACGGATTCATCTGATTTCCCTACCACTGCCGGAGCATTGCAGACGGTTTATCATATAAATCAAGATGCTTTTGTCACTAAACTCTCCCCGGATGGCGGCGCACTGGTGTATAGCACCTATCTCGGGGGAAGTGGTACCGACTTCGGCCAGGGCATCGCGGTGGACAGTTCCGGTGCAGCCTACGTGACAGGGTGGACGAGCTCACCCAATTTCCCCGCCACCAGCGGAGCATTCCAGCTGATTATCAGTGGGGGTCGGGATGCCTTTGTCACCAAACTCTCCATGGACGGCAGCACACTTGATTACAGCACCTATCTCGGGGGGAGCAGCGAAGACAGAGGCAGTGGCATCGCAGTGGACAGTACCGGTGCAGCCTATGTAATAGGGTCTACGGGATCATCTGACTTCCCTACCACTGACGGAGCGTTCCAGATGAGTTTCGGCGGTGGCGTTTCCTATGTTTATGATGCCTTCGTCACCAAACTTTCGATAGATGGCAGTGTACTTGCGTACAGCACCTATCTCGGAGGGAGCGGTGACGAGGAGGGCCATGGCATCGCCGTGGACGGTATCGGTGAGGCCTACGTGACCGGGCATACAGGATCATCTGACTTCCCCACCACCGCCGGGGCGTTGCAGACGGCTTTCAGTGGTGGCGGATACTATCCTTATGATGCCTTCGTCACCAAGCTCTCTCCAAATGGCAGCACACTGGGATACAGCACCTATCTCGGCGGAAGCGGCGAAGACAGAGGCACTGGCATTGCAGTGGATAGTACCGGTGCGGCCTTCGTGACCGGATACACGTATTCATCCGAATTTCCCACCACCGCCGGGGTGTTGCAGACAGCTTACATCGGTGGTGATTCATTCGTCACCAAGCTCTCTCCAAATGGCAGCACACTGGGATACAGCACCTATCTCGGGGGAAGCGACGTTGATTTCAGCACCGGCATCGCGGTGAACACTGCCGGTGAGGCCTACGTGACCGGATACACGTATTCGTCCAATTTCCCCACCAGTGCCGGAGCGTTTCAGACGGTTTACATCGGTGGAGGTGATTATAGTACTGATGCATTCGTCACCAAGCTCTCCGCAGATGGCAGCGCATTGATGTATAGCACCTATCTCGGAGGAAACGGCGAAGACAGAAACACTGGCATCGCAGTGGACAATGCCGGTGAAGCCTACGTGACAGGATTGACGAGTTCAACCGACTTCCCCACCACCGCCGGAGCGTTTGGTCCAACGGCGGTGGGAGAGAATGATACCTTTGTCACCAAGCTCTCCGCAGATGGCGGTACACTGGGTTACAGCACCTATCTCGGAAAAACGTCACAGGGTGGTTCATCGTCTTCGGATGCTGGTGATGGCATCGCGGTGGACAGTACTGGTGCGGTCTACGTGACCGGATACACGTATTCATCCGATTTCCCCACCACTACCGGAGCGTTTGAGACGATTTTCAGTGGTGGCGGTAATTATGGTACTGATGCATTCGTCACCAAACTCTCTCCAGGCGGCAGCACACTTTATTACAGCACCTATCTCGGCGGAAGCAGTGACGAATCAGGGTCTGGCATCGCGGTAGACAGTGTCGGTGCGGCCTACGTGACCGGACTTACGGATTCCTCTGACTTTCCAATTACCACCGGAGCATTCCAGCAGGCTATCGGTGGGGGTTCGGATGCCTTTGTCACCAAGCTCTCCGCAGACGGCAATGCACTGCTGTACAGTACCTATCTCGGAGGAAGTGAAGGGGACGGCGGTCGTGCCATTGCGCTAAGCAGTGCCGGTTCGGCCTACATAACCGGAGTTGCGCAATCATCTGATTTCCCCACCACCGGCAACGCTTTCCAGACGGCTTTCGGTGGGGGTCGGGATGTCTTTGTCACCAAGCTCTCCGCAGACGGCAATGCATTGGTTTACAGCACCTATCTCGGAGGAAGTGAATTTGACAACGGCAATAGCATTGCGGTGGACAGTGCTGGTGCCGCCTATGTGACAGGAAATGGACTGTCACCTGATTTTCCCACCACCACTGGGGCATTCCAGACAACTTTCAGTGGTGAAGGTGATTATGGTACTGATGCGTTTATCACCAAAGTCTCCATGGACGGCAGCACGCTTGATTACAGCACCTATCTCGGAGGAAGCAACGAAGAGAGAGGCACAGGCATCGCAGTGGACAGTGCCGGTGTGGCCTACGTGACCGGGTATACAGGATCCCCTGATTTTCCCACCACCGCCGGAGCGTTTCAGACGGTTATAGGGGGAAGCACGGATGCCTTCGTAACAAAACTCTCCGAAGACGGAAGTACACTTGATTACAGCACCTATCTCGGGGGAACCGATAGCGATTACGGCGCAAGCATCGCGATAAACAGTAATGGTGCTGCCTACGTAACCGGGGATACGAGCTCATCTGACTTCCCCACCACCGTCGGGGTGTTCGGAATCACAGCGGAAGGGTATGATGACGCCTTCGTCATTAAACTCCTCCCAGATGGCAGCGCATTACTATATAGCACCTATTTGGGGGGCATGAATTCCGACTTCGGCGATGCCATTGCAGTGGACAGTAATGGTGCCGCCTACGTAACCGGGGGTACGAGCTCATCTGATTTCCCCACCACCGTCGGGGCGTTCGGAACCACAGCGGCGGGGCATTGGGGGTATAATGATGTTTTTGTGGCCAAACTGGATTTTTCAGGTGAGGTCTTCCATTGGATTACGGGCACGGCCGGTGCCCACGGAACAATATTCCCCGTCAGCAAGGATGTGGTCGAAGGCAGCGACGCGACATTTACCATCGCCCCGGATATCGGCTACCAGGTGTCGGATGTACAGGTGGACGGTGTTTCGGTCGGCGCGGTCGCCAGCTACAACTTCAACAACGTGACGGCAGATCATACCATCTCTGCCAGCTTTGCTCTGCAGCCACCCCTTACCCTGCCGCTGCCGACTCTCTTGTACCAGGGAAAGACAGTGTCCTTCCTGGACAGCATCGATACCCTGCTGGTTAACCCCTACGCGGAAGATGCGAGTGTTACAATAGAAGGTCGGGATGAGAATGGACAGATTACTTCCCAGACCAACGTTACAGTTACAGGAAATGGTTCTCTCCAGGTAAATCCACTCACGGAGGGAACGGGAGAACCTACCACCTTGTGGGCCCAGGCCGATCGTCACCTGCTGGTATTCGAACGGCTCCATCACCCGAACGGCGAAATGACAGCCTATCTCAACACCCCGCTCCAGCACCAACTGACGGTTCCTCACGTAGCGGAAGAGACAGACTGGTGGGACACCTGGGCTTACCTTTCCAACACCGACCCCCGCAGCCTCACATTGAAACTTGCGGGCCAAGACGAAGATCTTCAGGTGGAGCCATCCATGTACGTCAACCTGGAAGCGCACCTACCGAACCCGGTTTCAGAAAATGACGCGTGGGGGCAGATAGTTTCCGGGTCGGATGACCCCATATCCAACACTAACACTCTTTCCGGATTCGAGATGTTCATCCGGAAGGACAGTGACGGAGCGGCCTGTGAATTGGTCGGCAAAGCATCCTACACGCTTCTAATTCCCCACATCCCGGAAGAAACCGACATCTTTTGGACAGGGTTTGCCGTAGTCAACGTGGAAGAAGAAGCGGCCCTGACCACCTGGACCTTCTACACTGATAACGGCACAGTGGTTGGAATCGAGAACCTCACCATCCCGCCTGAAAGCAAATTGAAGGGTCTGAAGACCGAACTCTTTCCCGACGAGGCGGCATCCGCTCGCTGGGCGACTATTTCATCAGACCGGAAACTGGCAGGCATCGAAATCTACGGAACCCATAACGGCGGTATTTGCGGCCTGGTGCTCCCCGACGATAGCTACACCGCCGGTATTCTGCCGGACGTCCGAACCCGGGAAGGGGAATGGACCGGCATCGCCATCACCAATCCAATGACGGCCAATGCCCATGTCTCTATCCAGTTGGTGAATGCCGCCGGAGTCGTAAAGGCCAATCGAACCGAGACCATCGCCCCGCTACACAGGTTCAAAACGGTCGTGGCAGACTACTTCACAGGAATCGTCATCGATGACGGGGACACCGTCCGCTTCCTGTCAGACCAGCCGGTCCTTGCACTGGAGGTATGTGGTGATCTGGACCGCACCTTTATGACAGCCCTGACAACAGGTAGATAAAGCCCTGCACAATCCCCAAAGAACGGGTCGGGAGAGATTCCCGACCCGTTCTTTCTCTGGTTTTGATAACCGAAAATTGACCAGCTGTGATAACCCAATATGGACCACCCTGAGCAGTGAATACAACAAGGGTTGAAGGTGAATGGTGCTTCTTCACCCCTACTCAAACTCATCGCTCATCACATTCACGCATAACAGGGGAGGGAGGCCAAGACGCCCTGTTCTGGCTTATTTCTACTTAGCTGAAATCGCTTTTCACATTGCAGCGAATATGGTAGTCTGTTCAAAAGAAAGCAAAACCGGAAACCGGAGGCGACTATGCATATTAACGACCTTTTGAAGATTGCCACAGAGCGCGGCGCATCTGACCTTCACCTGAAGGTGGGCTCCCATCCCGTGCTGCGCATCAACGGAAAACTGTCCAGTTTGACCGAAATCAAGAAACTGATGCAGGAAGACACCATTGCCATGGGCTTTTCCCTGATGAACGCCAGGCAGAAGCAGAAGTTCAAGGAAACGTTGGAAATTGATATTGCTTACTCTGTTCCGGGTCTGGGACGATTCCGTTGTAATATTTTTCAGCAACGGGGAACTGTGGGGCTGGTACTCCGTGTTATTCCGGTGAAAATCCGCACAATCCGCGACCTTACCCTGCCAAAGGTGATTGAAAAAATATGCCAGGAACAACGGGGACTCGTTCTTTGCACCGGGACCACCGGTTCCGGTAAGTCCACCACCCTGGCCGGTATGATTGACTACATCAACAGCACCCGCACCGAGCATGTCATTACCATTGAAGACCCGATCGAGTTCCTTCACAGGGACAAGAAGAGTATCATCAACCAGCGCGAAATCGGGGTGGATACGAGAAACTTCGCCGGTGCTCTTCGAAGCGCGCTGCGCCAGGATCCCGATGTTATATTAGTCGGTGAAATGCGAGACTACGAAACCATTGAGACGGCATTGACCGCTGCAGAAACCGGACATCTGGTACTCAGTACCCTGCACACCCTGGACGCCACCGAAACCATCAACCGTATCATTTCCGTTTTCCCCCCCCACCAGCAAAAGCAGATCCGGTTGCAGCTGTCCCAGGTATTAAAAGCGGTTATCTCAATGCGTCTGGTTCCCAGATTAGACAGCAACGGCCGGGTACCCGCCTGCGAGATATTGATCAGCACACCCTATATCCGCAGCCTGATTGAAGAAAAAGAAAAAACAAAGTTGATCCACGATTCCATCGCGGGAGGCACTTCCCAGTACGGAATGCAGACCTTTGACCAGTCCCTGTTCTTCCTGTACAAACAGGAATTGATTACCTACGATGAAGCGCTGAAGCGGGCCAGTAACCCGGACGAATTCAAGTTGAGGATTCAGGGCGTTCAGTCCACCACAGACATGTCCAGAGAAATGATGGAAAAGAGCATGGAAGGCGAAATGTTCGGCGCCGGCCGGGACGAAGAGGACGACAAGCCGTTCAAAATGTGATCTATTCCACAGCACAGTGACGAGTAAGCGTATGTAAAAAAAGCAGGGAATATAAATTCCCTGCTTTTTTTCTAGCTTCTAAGCTTTTCTGCTTAAATAATATCGTCGGGATGAAAGCCTATTCTGTCGTAAGGATTGCTGATGGCGGAAGCCACATTGATAAGATGGGCAATAACCCGCTTCAGATAGCGGTAATAGAGTACCAGCATGGCCGCCTGCTTGCCCGATTCGCTCTCTGATGAACCGGTCAAAATTTCTTCTACCCGCTGATCACAGCGTTTTGCCAGGGGGAAATATTCTTTCTGGATTTGGGTTGCGTCGACTGAGTCCTGCTTTTTCAATGCCGCCTTTACCCGTGGGACCATTTTCCTTATCTTATCTTCCATTTCGGTCAATTCTTCAAGCGCACCGTTAAAACTCAGGTCTCCGATTATTCGCCTCAGGTCGTAAATATTCTTAATATAATCACCAACTCGCTCCAGATCCACCCCGATCTGGACAAGAATCAATGACATATACAAATCCTGCTGTTTGTTCAAAACCAGATGAGTATAAATGTGACGACGGAGCTTCTGTTCCAGCAGATTCACCCGCTTGTCCAGTGTGTATGTGTCTTCTTCTTTCGCCGGAACCTTTCCCGAGTGGAGATAGTCCACACTCTTGTCGAACATATTACCGAGAACGTTGATCATTTCAACCGTTTCGTTATAGGCCTGGTCCATGAGAGAGCCTTCTTTCAACAGGCTTAACAATTGTTTCAGCATAGTCACCTCGCAATAAAGATTAGCGTCAGCGGTATAATAAAAAATGTAACCAGAATGAACAGAAATGCAACATATTTCCGCTTATAACTCATTTCCGACAGCAATTCAGCCAGCTTAATCGGCACAAACTGGAATTTCCAGATCGCGGCAATTCCAAACACATTGAAAAGTAAATGGGCAAATGCCACAGTCAGCGCCTCCGGGGTGCCGATCACCAGTGCCGCGATAATGGCCGTAATCGTCGTGCCCACGTTTGCCCCCATAGTATAAGGGAAAATCTGCTGGATTGTCAGGATACCGGCGCCGACAATGGGGACGATAAAGGATGTTGTAATGGAACTGCTCTGCACCAGCATCGTCAAAACTGTTCCCAGTACTAGTGCTCGACCCGCATTCTTGAACAGCCGGGTTTTAAACCATGCCTCCACTTTTCCCACCACCAGCCATTTGAGAATCTTCACCAGATAGCGCAGCGCCACAAACAAGGCCGCAATCCCGATAAGTGCGCAGATGATCCCATTTTTACCAGTCAATTGGATCACAAGGTGGGACAGAGGTTTGGTAACAGCTTTTACCGGGCTTAGAAGGTCCATTCCCCCGACATTCTGGAACGATTCGGCCAGGAAATGCGCTGGTTTCTGCAGGAAACCGAAGAAAATCTGGAGGGGCAACAGCCACATGACCGTTATAATGTTAAAAAAATCATGAACCACCGAAGCCGCAAACGCGCGCTTGAATTCCACATCGTTACGAATATGTCCAAGCGAAACAATAATATTCGTGATACTTGTTCCGATATTTGCGCCCATGACAATGGGAATCGCATTGGTAATACTCAGGGCGCCTCCACCCACCAGCCCCACCACCAGTGAGGTGACAGTGGAAGACGACTGAACCACCGACGTCACCAGAACACCGATAAACAAACCCACAAAAGGATTATTTGTAGTGGCAATCATCCGGTGGGCAAAACCCTTTCCCATCAACTTGAACGCATCTCCCATCAGTTCCAGGCTGAAGAAAAACACATACAATACTGTGAGTAGCGCCAATGCTTTCAGGACAGGAAGCCACCAGTTCCGGGCAGATTCACTCGAATAGTTCATTAAGCAAATGTCTCCTTACAATTTCTGGAATTTTTCAGTAGACCATGAAATTATACCAGACATTTTCCATCAAACGGAAGGCAAGTTAAAAGCCGGGAAAAGAATTAATCAGCCTTCTTTGTTTCGTGTTCCGGCCAAAAGGGCAGGAGACAAATCAAGCAGTGTTTGCCCTCTGTTTTTCCTCATTCAACACTCAGCACTCGACACTCTCGCCGCCCCGAACATCTGTACCCGCTTTACTTTACTTGTCTTGGTTCTGGTCTGGTTCTGCTTCTTCAAAGTCTTCAGGAAGAGGGATTGTTCCCTTCTTGCCCTCAGTTCTGTTGTTGTAATACCGCATGGTAGGATATGCAAAATCAATATCATCACGTTCCGCAAAGGCTCTCAGTACCGCTTCCCATATGGCCCCCTGCGTCACCCGGCGCTTGCGCGGTTCTGTCAGGTATCGCATGGTCAGCCTGACGCCGATATCATCCACGCTGGTGTAAACGATGGGGGTCAGATTCTTGTAGTAGATCATGAACTTCTCCGCAGCCCTTTTCACCTGCTTTTCCGCTGTACTTGTCCGATGTTCGGTCTCCGACCAGACCACGCTATTCAGGATTTCCTTGGCTTTCTCCCAATCGCTCTCAAATGTAACAACCACAGGGATTTCATCCCAGATGTAGTCGAAGGACCGGCCGTAGTTTGCCAGAGACTGGGTAAATATCAATCCGTTGTTTACGTGAACAATGCGCCCTGTACTCTGGTCCGCTGCGACCCAGTTTCCGATTTCCATGAGACTGAACTGAAAGAGCCGCAAATCTATCACATCTCCCGACAAGTCTCCAATCTGGATGCGATCTCCCACCTGGAACGGTCTTTTCCAGAGCAGAAACCCCCATCCCACCATATTCACAATCGGGTCCTTCAATGCAATTGCAAGACCGGCAGAAACCAGCCCCAGATAGGTGGCCAGAGATTCAAAGCCCTTCAGCCAGATTTTGCCCAACACAAGCAGAAGCAAAAAAACCATCACGTATGTTGAAACTTTCTTCCAGTGGTAACGAACGCGAATGTCTTCCGTCCTTCCCTGAACCAGTTTCATTACGAGCCAGCGTACAAGAATGGCAAACACAATTACGATAAGCGATTCCAGCAATTTGTACTGACTCTCAATAGACAAGTGAAGGGTCTGCTTCATCCACTGCCCAACAGTATCAATCCAATTCAAAATGTACCTCCATTAAACTGTACTGATCATATCACATATCTGTTCAGACACACCTGATTAGCCTGGTTTCAGCCGTCACTGCTTTTTCGTCATGGCTGTTGAGAATAGTGCGGACCGGTGAACAGCTGATTACCGCATTTTATTCCCGAATGTTGTAAGTGCCTGGACGGCTTGATTTGACAATTTGCAATATCAAAACAGCTGTGCTATCCTTGGGTTCCTGCCTGTTGTCGGCCCGGAACATTTCATTCCATGACCGTGGGTCGGAAATCAAAAAAGATTGAGGAGAACTTATTTTTTGAGCAGTTTGCATAAATATGCGCCGCAAGGGCGTACGCGAAATCAAAGTAGAGAGAGTGAGGGGAACAACCCCACGCAGTTTCAGAACAATACAAATCATCCAGTGAGATCACACAGACCGGAACACTCAGATTACGTTGCAAAAGGGGCATTTGCCACACTGATCTCACCCCTGAAAAAAGCTGTAAAAGATGCGGGATATGACACGCCGACACCCATTCAGGAATTGGCCATCCCCCATCTGCTGAATGGACGGGATATGCTGGGCTGTGCTCAGACCGGAACAGGAAAAACGGCTGCGTTTATGCTGCCAATCCTGCAATATCTTACCGAAAAGCCCCAGCGGCCGATACCCGGAAAGCCCCGTGTGCTGGTATTGACCCCCACCCGGGAACTTGCGGCACAGATTAACGACAGCATTTCGACCTATGGGCGTCACATCCGGGTTGCCCATACCGTTGTTTTCGGTGGTGTGGGGCAGCAACCCCAGGTGACAAAACTTCGCCGGGGGCTTGATATTGTAGTCGCAACACCTGGTCGGCTGTTGGATTTGATGCAGCAGGGGCACGTGAGTCTGAACGCAATTGAGGTTTTCGTCCTGGATGAAGCGGACCGGATGCTCGATATGGGTTTCATTCATGACATTCGAAAAGTGATTGCGAAATTGCCGGGAAAACGCCAGTCGTTGTTCTTTTCTGCAACCATGGCCCCGGAAGTCGTATCGCTGGCACAGACGCTGGTTCACGACGCAGTGGAAGTTTCGGTCACACCGGAGCAACCCACGGTGGAAAAGATCATCCAGAAGCTCTTGTTTGTGGACAAAGGAAATAAGGACAGTCTGCTGGTTTCCCTGATGAATGACAATAAACTGGAAAAAGTCATTGTGTTTACGAGGATGAAACATATGGCCAACAAGGTTGCAGGCAAACTTAATCGGGACGGGATCTCTGCCGCCGCAATCCATGGCAACAAGAGCCAGACGGCCCGAACCCAGGCACTTGATGACTTCAAAAGGGGAAAGGTACGCGTACTGGTCGCGACAGACATCGCGGCGCGGGGCATTGACGTTGACAACATTTCCCATGTAATCAACTACGATTTGCCCAATGAACCGGAAACCTACGTTCATCGAATCGGCCGAACCGCGAGAGCGGGCCTGGATGGATCCGCAATTTCATTCTGTAGCGCTGAAGAACGCAGCTATCTTCGTTCAATTGAACACTTGATCCACCAGCGTGTGCCCATTGATATGGAACACCGCTTCCACTCGGAATTTGCCAGAACAGCAACCGGTAGTGACGCCAAACCTGCTCCAAAGGTCATTCGACCGAGACGGCCACGACCCACCGGTCAAACCCAGAGCAGGACCAGCTTCCATGGCGGAAGAAGAAACCGTCAGTCCCGATAATCCGCACGTAAAACATGGGCAGGTTATGACAAACTAAAATGATTAAGAGAAATGCCGTCTTCACGACGGCATTTTTTTGCCCCGGCGTTTCGGCCTCAATATCCTGAAAACCACGTTGAGTTTTGACATCGGAAAGACAAATAGCGTAAACTACGGAAACACGCAAGTGCAGGAGGACCCATATGGCCGGCAGTGTGATGGGAAAATTGTTTACAGTCTCCACTTTCGGAGAGAGCCACGGTAAATCTGTGGGGGTAATTGTGGACGGCTGTCCATCGCAACTTCCTTTGAACGAAGAAGATGTACAGAAAGAACTGGACAGGCGCCGCCCGGGTCAAAGCGATCTCGTCTCTCCCAGAGAAGAAAAAGACCGGGTGGAAATTCTCAGCGGACTGTTCCAGGGACTCACCACTGGGACTCCCATCTGCATGGCGGTCTTCAACCGGAACACGAAACCTGGAGATTACGAAGCCATTCAAAATCTCTATCGTCCCGGCCACGGCGACTGGACTTACCAACAGAAGTATGGCATCCGGGATCATCGGGGCGGAGGCCGTTCTTCGGCCAGAGAAACCATCGGACGGGTCTGCGCCGGCGCCGTAGCGAAGAAAGTACTGGCCAGACAGGACGTGAAAATTCTGGGGCATGTAATTCAGGTGGGTAAAGTCTCTGCAACATCCTTCGAACCGGAATCCATTGAAAAAAACCCGGTCCGCTGCGCGGATCCGGCAATTGCGGAAAAAATGGCGCACCAGATTCGTATCGCACGGGATGAAGGGAATTCCATCGGAGCAATTGTGGAAGTCAGGGTTACGGGACTACCGGCTGGAATCGGGGAACCGGTTTTTGCCCGGCTGGACGCGGAACTGGCCCGGGCCATCCTGAGCATTCCGTCGGTAAAAGGGATTGAATTCGGGACTGGTTTTGCGGCTGCGGAAATGACCGGAAGTGCTCACAATGATGAAATTACTGAACAGGGGTTCGTCAGTAACCATGCCGGGGGCGTACTGGCGGGCATTTCCACCGGCCAGGACATTGTTTTCCGGTTTCCGGTCAAACCCACTTCTTCCATCCGGGTTCCCCAACGTACGGTGGATAAGGAAGGAAACGAAGTGGAAATCATCACTGAAGGTCGCCACGACCCCTGCGTCGCCCCCAGGGTGGTGCCGGTTGCGGAAGCCATGACGGCAATCGTGCTTCTGGACCTGTGGATGCAGCAGAAAGCGCGGACCTTTTAATTCTTAAAGGAGGGATATATGAAAACCCATGTCAAAGTAGTGGCAGTTCTTCACCTGGTATTCAGCGGCCTGACGCTGTTGGCGGGCCTGATGGTTACAATCCTTGTGGTTTCAGGGGGATTGATCAGCGGAGACAAGACAGCGATTGCCATCACCTCCGGCCTTGGCTTCTTCTTTGTGGTGTTATTTATTTGTCTGTCCATTCCCGCCATCATCGGAGCTATCGGCACCCTGAAATACAAAAACTGGGGCCGCATCCTCCTGGTCATCGTGGGCGTTTTCAATCTTCCGGGATTTCCTGTCGGTACCGCGCTGGGGGGTTACACCCTCTGGGTGATGTTTCAAAAGGAGACCGAGTCACTGTTTTCCGGTGGGGCAAATCACTAAGCGCTTCCTGCCGATGCACTGTTCAATCTGGGGACTGTCTCTCCTGAGACATCAAGGTACTCGCCAAAAAGATCGGCCGCGAGGCAGGAATGGACCGGCACAAAGGCCAGAAGGTCGCCGATCCGCATTTTTCGTATCATCTCGGCAGGGGCTTGAACAACGCCGTGCTCCTGGGAAAGAGTGACGAGGCAAACATTCCGGTTCAACGGACCAAACCCATCTGAAGTGACGTCAATTGCATAGCCGTAGACAACTTGCCCGTTCACTCCTTCAAGTCTTTCTTTTGAAAAGTGAACCGCACCCCCCAGTACCACAACTTCATTCCGGTCGGGGTAAATACCGGCAACCGGACAAACCAGGGCCAGTGCGAGATCTTCTTCTTCACAAACCCCCAGTGACAACTGCATCAGGTCATAAAATACGAAGTTTCCGGGGCGGATTTCATCCACGCCTTCAAAACTCTCCGCCACACTGCATCCTGGCGTATCTCCGACGGAAATTTCGCAGTCTTGAATGCCATTTTCCCGGAGATAATCCCGTACACTGTTCATCCTGACAATCGTTTCCCTGAAAACCGACTTCACTTCTTCAGGCCCGGAGCGGTGATAGCTGTGGCCGGAATGGGTAAGAATTCCGGCAAAGGTAAGCATGGAGCCGGATTCAATCTGTCGGGCCAGTGCAAGGATGTCCGTTTTCCGGTCCCAGGGAATTCCCGTCCGGTGATACCCGGTATCTATTTTTACAAATACCCGGTGCCCTTTTGTAACACCCGCAGCAAGGGCAGCTACAGTGCAGGGATGGTCCGCAAGAAGGTGAATGTCAGCGATATCGTCCAGTTGGTTAAGTTCAGCAAGTTCCCGGACGTTGAAAGGAAAAGCCAATGTGATGTCAGTCCACTGATTCTCTGCAAAATAGCGGGCCATCGATACAGAACTGACGGTAATCCCTGTGACTCCGGCTTCCCGGAACCACTCCCCGATCGCGGCTGACTGATGGGTCTTGAAGTGGGGACGGAACCGTACACGGGCCCTGTTTACCCGGGACGACATGTCGCTGATGTTCCGGCGAATCCTTGCGGCATCAATCACGGGGACCGGGGTGTGAACGGAGTTCAAAAAACAGGGTGTTTCATCCATGGGCACTTCCCGGCTATCCCCGAATACCTTCAATGGCAAGGAGCCATTCCTTAATATCCGTTCCACCGGTAAATCCGCCGAGCTTTCCTCCGGCAGCAAGAACCCGATGGCAGGGAACAATGATGGGAATCGGATTCTTCCCCACAGCTCCGCCAATGGCACGGGCAGCCTTCGGATTGCCGATCTGAGCGGCCAGCTCGCCATAGCTCACAGTCTCGCCGTAGGGGACATTTTGGAGTGCTCTCCACACGCTGGTCTGGAAAGCAGTGCCTTCCACCTGTAACGGAACGGAAAATTCTGTCAATTTTCCTTCAAAATAGGCGTGCAGCTCCCGGGCTGCATCACGCAAGAGCGACGAAGGCGACGGTCCGGTTGGGGGCATGACACCCCTTCTGAACTCAAGACGAACGAGCTGTCCTTTCCGCTCAGTCAATTCCAGGAACAACGGCCGGTCCGGCATTCGGACGAACCAGTTGAATTCGTTCCACTCCGGCTTCGTCGAGCCACTGTTTTCCATATTCATCCGGATATCCCTCCACGTAATAAATCCGGGTAATCCCGGCATTGATAATCATCTTCGCGCAGATAGAGCAGGGATGGGTGGTACAGTAAATTTCCGATCCCGCAATGGCGATTCCGTGGTATGCGGCCTGAATGATGGCGTTCTGTTCAGCGTGGAGAGCCACGCACAGTTCATGCCGCTCGCCGGAGGGAATATTCAACTTATCCCGGAGACATCCGGTGTCGAAGCAGTGGGCAATTCCCCTCGGTGCGCCGTTGTAGCCGGTGGCCAGAATATGTTTCTCCTTGACAATAACCGCACCGACCTGCCGACGGGTACAGGTTGCTCTTGTGGCCACGTAATAAGACATCTCAATAAAGTAATCGTTCCAGGATGGTCTGGGGTCCATGTTCGCTCCTTTGGGATATTGAAAAAGAGGGGCATGTCGCCCCTCTTCCGGTTCTTATCTGATAATGGGCATGTACGGCGTGGGAAACATCCGAGTGAGTTTCGCCACTTCTTCTTTGATTGCAACTAAATATATATCGTCTTCCGGATGCTTCAACGCATTGGCAATCAATTCTCCGATCTTTTCCATTTCCGCCTCTTTCATGCCCCGTGTGGTGACGGTGGGGGTACCCAGACGAATACCACTGGCAATCATGGGCTTATTCTTGTCAAAGGGAATTGTATTCTTGTTGGCGGTAATACCGGCCTGATCGAGCGCCAGTTCCGCCGTTTTACCGGTCAAACCGATTGAAGTTACATCCAGCAGCATCAGATGGTTGTCTGTGCCCCCTGATACGATGCGGATTCCACTTTCACTCAAAACTTCCGACAGTTTCTTCGCATTCTTAACTACCTGATGCTGGTAAGCCTTGAACTCCGGTGTCATGGCTTCTTTCAGCGCCACAGCCTTGGCCGCCACCACGTGGACCAGCGGACCACCCTGAATTCCGGGAAAAACGTTGCGGTTCAATGCCTTCTTGAACTCTTCCCGGCAAAGGACCAGGCCGCCCCGGGGGCCCCGGAGGGTCTTGTGAGTAGTGGTGGTGACGAAATCAGCATACGGAACCGGGCTGGGGTGCTCACCGGTGGCGACGAGACCGGCAATGTGTGCCATGTCTACCATGAGATAGGCACCCGCTGCGTCGGCAATTTCTCTGAACTTCGGAAAGTCCAGCGTCCGGGGATAGGCACTGGCGCCTGCCACAATGAGTTTGGGCCTTTCCCGAAGCGCATCCGCCATCAGTTCCTGGTAGTCCAGTTGCTCCGTATCCCGGTGGACCCCATAGGATGACACCTCAAAAAAGCGGCCGGAAAAACTCAGTGGATGGCCGTGGGTCAGATGCCCCCCGTGGGAAAGGTCCATTCCAAGAATTCTATCCCCCGGCTCCAGGACAGAAAAATAAGCCGCCATGTTGGCCTGAGAACCGGAATGGGGCTGCACGTTGGCATGGTCCGCCTGAAACAGCTCCTTTGCACGTTCCCTTGCCAGCCTTTCCACTACATCCGTGAATTCACATCCGCCGTAATACCGTCGGCCGGGATAGCCCTCCGCGTACTTGTTGGTAAACACCGAGCCGGTAATTTCCAGTATCGCTTCCGAAACATAGTTTTCAGACGCGATGAGCTCCAGGTTCTGCTCCTGGCGGTTCACCTCGCCCTTCAGTGCTTCAAAAACGTCCGGATCAACTGACTGTAATTTTTCAACCTTCATAACATGCCCCCTCAAAAAAATGGCGATTTATTTCTTACACTCCATCTCGGTAATTTTGGCCAGACGCCTTGAGTGACGCCCACCTTCAAATGGTGTATTGAGCCAGGCATCCACAATATCCTTTGCTGTTTCCGGGCCGGTCGTACGCCCGCCCATACACAGGATATTGGCATTGTTATGCCGGGCCGCCAGAGACGCGGTGAGATGGTCGTGGCAGAGCGCCGCACGAATCCCCTTCACCTTGTTTGCCGAAATGGAAATTCCAATCCCCGTCCCGCACATGAGTATCCCTTTCTCAAATTCACCGGAAGCCACCTTCTCCGCCACTTTCAGGGCGAAATCCGGATAGTCCACCGACTCGCCGGAAAAACAACCCAGGTCCTCGATGTCATACCCCTTTTCATTGAGATAGGCCTTGACGGTTTCCTTCAGCTGAAACCCGCCGTGGTCAGAACCGATGGCAATTTTCATCTGTCCCCCTACGGATTGATTTTCCGATATTCCTTCATGGCATAGCTGTCTGTCATGCCGCCGATATAGTCTGCGATGACTCTTATAAATTTATCACAGGATTTCAGTTTGTCTGCTGTTTTTTTCTGCTCACCGCCAGTCAGGTAACGTAGATTCGGAACATTGCTGTTCTTTGAAACACGCAGAAGCACATAATCCGGAAGCAGCTTCGGATTGTTGTAGAAAGCGTTGAACAAATCCCTGAGAACACGCCTGGCAATGTGATCGGAACGGGCCACGCTATGGGAAAAAATAATCCGTGTATAGACAAATTCCCGTAACCCGGCAAAGGCCTTCTCCAGCTCAGGAGAAAAACAGAAACGAAACCGCCCGTCATCTTCATGTACCACGCCATTTCCAATCAAGTTATCCATAAAAACGTGGAAGAGCGTTCGGATCAGGTCGTTCATCACATCATAGCCATTTCCCCTGGCAACAATAATGCGAAAGGGTTCAATATCAAAGACCGGGGTTTCTTTCAACTGGCTGATGGATGCCATTTTCAGCCGGATACCGTCTTCCAGGTCGTGGCACTGCTGGGCAATTTCATCCGTCATTGCCACAATGGCCGCTTCCGGACTGGATGTGGGGCTGTCCACATGGAGCCCGTCATACTGCATCAGGTTATAAAGGCGGCCCTTTGTGCCCGTATGCTTCAGGATTCCCTCCCGAACCTTGTCCGTGAGGTTCAGACCGTCCCAGTCCCGATAACGATTTTCCAGATCGTCCACAATGCGGACACTCTGGTAATTGTGCTTGAATCCACCGGTACGCTCAAACGCGTCAGGAACCGCATGGTCAATGGGAATCTCCTGCTTCAGGACATTGTTCAACACCGCTTCCCCTGAATGACCGAAGGGGGAATGCCCCAGGTCATGGCCAAGGGAAATCGCTTCAGCCAGGTCCTCGTTCAGCGCCAGTGCCCGGGCTACCGAACGGGAAAGTTGTGTCACTTCCAGTGTGTGGGACAGACGGTTACGCAGATGGTCACTCTGTTCCGGTGCGAACACCTGGGTCTTTTCCTTCATCCGCTTGAACGCCAGACAGTGGATAATCCGGTCCCGGTCATGCTGAAACGGTGTGCGGTACTCGACCTCAAGAACGGGTTCATCGTGCAGTCGTATGCCTTCGTCTGACCGGGTAGCAATGGGTGCCAGCCGCCGGGTTTCATCCTCCAGGAAGCGTTTCAGAAACACCTGTCCCCCTAAAAAATACCGCTATCGCCGTCCAGCGGTTTCCGTTGAACCGGCATCGTCATACAGCGGACACCGCCGCCGCCCCGGGCCAGTTCCGCTCCATCAATTCCCACCGCCACCTTCTCCATGGCGTTGAGGTCCACCTTGTCCGAAACTACATCCGCCACTGGCACCGTCTTGAAACCGGCCTTTTCCAGCTCCCGGAGCGTGTGGTAATTACAGGCATAGCCCAGTATCTTCCCCGGTGCGAAGGCAAAGAAATTCGTTCCGGAAAGCCACTGCTCCCGTTCCTGATCCACCCGTTCTTCGCCGCCGCATATAATCGCTTCCATTGGAATCCCGATATCCGAAAGTCCGCTGATCAGGCTGGGGACTTCTACCATTTCGGTCTTGCCCTTGGGAGAAATTGTAATGTGAATTACCTGCAGCTTCTCCTTACCCAGAATATATGGCTCATATACCACGCACTGGTTCGCATCCACCATCGTAAACACCATGTCCAGATGAATCGTTGCCCGCTCCCTTGGCAGGACCACGGCGAAAAGGTGAAAGGGTTCCGTAATGGACTGCTGAATTCTGGAGAGGAAAATATCCAGGCTGCGTGTCGTTGTTCGCTCACTGACACCCGCCGCCACCACATTCCGGCCGATTGCCAGGAAATCGCCCCCCTCAATTGTTACCGACTTGTTCCCTTCCTTCGTCCCGTCAAAAATGAACCCCTCACTCATGAACTCAGGATGGTGGCTGAAAATCGTCTTGGCAATAATTGCCTCCCCGGCACGGACCTTGTTGGCCATGGACCCGGTCAGTACCTTACCCCGGAATACAATGGCACTGTCCCGCATAAAATATAGATTCGGAAGCGGTGGAATCGCATAGGTACGACCCGAAAGATACCGTTCCAGCGTATTTTTCGGTTCCCGGACACCTTCCACAACCGCCCGTGTCAACTCATCGGGAGCCATCTCCCGGAGCATCGGCTCCAGCTCCAGTGCTTCATCAAATGTAAGAATTGTATGAATAAAATTACGCCGGACTGCCTCATTCTGTAGAACATCCGTCAACAGATCCGTCACTTCAAAAACCTTCGTTACACGCTTCAGTGTCTCTGTCAGGCCCTCGTGATCCTGTGCTACTACCGGCAGCGTCAGAATATCGTTGTACAGCACTTCCCCTGCGGTCTTCGGGGTCATCACCTCAATTTCACGGCCGGGACTGTGAACAATCACCTTCTCCAGCTGGCCGATTTCAGAACAGATACGCACATTGGGCATGGGAATCCTCCGGACACTTGATGTCAAATTGAAAAACTGCGGGGTCACAACCCCGGACTGTCCCCATAATATCAAATGAACAGGTTCCCGGCAAAGGGCGTGGCGGCCTTGCCGCCGTGGACAGTGGAAAGTGGATGGCAGGAACCTTCGGTGCGTGGATGGTGGATTGTTGGGAAAGAAGAAAGAAGTGATGGGTGGTGGAAACAGGGTCGACTGGCCCCGGGTTTCGACGTGTAATCTGACTTTGCAATTCCGGAGAGACAGAAGGAAGTCCTTGTCATTTTCGAACGGAAGTGGGACCGGGATACGGAACTTGAAAATCTGACCCACGTGTTTTCATCGATTTGACAGAGGGTTGCTGATTTGATATAGTATCGTTAAGATCTTTTAAAATCTGTCTCTTAGCTTCGGAACCCCCCTGCCTGCGGTAGAAATTCAAATTAAAATGTTTCGTTTTCCATACACTTACTTACTCATATTACTTGTATAAGCAAAGAGATTTCAGGAGGTACACAATTGCGAATCTTCAATGATCCTCAAAAAATAGTGGCCAGAGATATTGCTGATAAAGTTCCGTCTCAAAAAGATAAGGGCGTGATCACGTCCTGCAAGGGGCTGGGAAATAGGGAACGCGTTCAACGCCGGGAAAAACAGGAAGGTTAATTATTCATGCATTTTATTGACTGGTTTCTCTTCGGTCTGTACATGGTCGGTGTACTTGGTATAGGTTTTTACTTTTTTAAGAAGAACAAGGACCGGGAAGACTACTATGTCGGCGGTCGCAATATGACTCCGGGACATGTTGGATTGTCCGTTGTCGCAACAGATGTCGGGGGTGGCTTTTCCATCGGGCTGGGCGGATTGGGTTATTTGATGGGCCTGTCCGGTACATGGTTGCTGTTCACCGGCCTCCTCGGGGCATGGCTGTCAGCCGTCTGGATTATCCCCCGAATCAAGAAGCTGGATGCAAAGCACAGTATGCTGACCTATCCTGATTTTCTCCGTTTTCGCTACGATTCAAAGGTCGCACTGGTTGCGGCTATTATTTCAGGTATCGGATACCTGGGGTTTACCGGTGGTCAAGTTCTGGCCGGTGCAAAACTGTTTTCGGCAGCCATTCTGGATGGCCCGGTCCTGGGCATATCTGCTTTGACGTTTTCAATCATTCTGATTGGCGGTGTCATTCTGCTGTATACCGTACTGGGTGGCTTGAAAGCTGTGATTTACACCGACACGGTTCAGTGGATTATCCTGCTCGTTGGTCTCATTTTTCTGGCGATTCCATTTGCAGTTGCCCGTGTGGGTGGATTTTCAGCCATATATCATAAGCTGCCAGACGGTTATTTTTCCCTGACGGCAGTTACCTTTCCTACATTTTTCAACTGGATGGTCACGATCATGCCCATCTGGTTGATTGGGATGACACTGTACCAGCGCATGTATGCCTGCGGCTCCACGAAGGATGCACAAAAGGCATGGTTTATTGCGGGGATTTTTGAATATCCGATAATGGCGTTTGTGGGCGTTTTCCTGGGCATGTGTTCACGCTTGTTGTTTCCAGCTGTTGATCCTGAAATGGGCGTTCCGTTATTAATCCACGATGTCCTTCCCATTGCGGCGAAGGGAGTTGTCCTGGCATCCTACTTTTCCGCGATCATGTCGACCGCAGACAGTTGTCTCATGGCGTCATCCGGCAACTTTGTCAATGATATTGTTGAACGGGCTGTGCGCAGGACCCTCAGTGAAAAGGCACTGATGCGACTGTCTCAATTCTCCACACTGATAATCGGAATACTTGCAATGCTCCTCGCATCTGGCTTTCAACAGGTACTGGACGCCATCCTGTATGCTTACTCCTTTATGGTTTCCGGCCTGTTTGTCCCCACATTGGGCGCTTATTTCTGGAAGCGGGCATCCTCACTCGCAGCCTTCTGGAGCATGATTTCGGGTGGATCACTCACCCTGATTCTTACGCTGAAGGGATTCAAGCTGGCCGGGTTGGACCCCACGATCTTTGGCATCACACTGAGTGCGTTGGTTTTTGTCACCCTCACCCTACTGTTTCCCAGTGAAAAAACAATTGAAGAAACGGAGCATTCGCATGCCTGAAATTGTCCAGACAATCGGCAACTCTCTGATCCAGCATGGACCGGAGAATGACCGAATCTACCTGATGAAAGCATCAAGCAAGGAAGCACAATCTCTGCCGGACCGTCTCTACGAACTCGCTTCCCAAAAGGGTTACAGCAAAATTCTTGGCAAAGTTCCCGAACGATTGAAACCGCTGTTTGTCCGGGCGGGATATGAAGAAGAAGCAAGGATTCCGGACTATTACAAAGACGGCGAAACCTGTTGGCTGTTGAGCCAGTTTCTGTCGGACGAACGCGCGGTCCCAACGGACAATGAATTAATGGACAAGGTCCTTCACACAGCTCTGGATACCCGCGTGCTGAAAGCGGCTCCGGACCCTGTTCCCGAAGGACACGTGCTCAGAGCCATGACACCTGACGATGCTGAAGAAATGGCGTCAGTCTATCGCAAAGTTTTTTCCCGCTATCCCCTTTCAATCCATAATCCCGAATACTTGGTCCATGCCATGAGCTCTCACATCCAGTATTTTGGTGTACTCGTGGACAACCGGCTGATTGCCCTGGCTTCCTCCGAGATGGACATGGATGCTCTGGCTGTCGAAATGACTGATTTCGCTACGCTCCCTGAATGCCGCGGCAAAGGACTGGCTGTCAAACTGTTGTACCGGATGGAAAATACCATGCGTGAGAAGGGACTGACCGCCGCATACACAATTGCCCGGGCCATTTCATACGGAATGAACATCACCTTCGCCAAGCTCGGTTATCGATACACAGGTACACTGGTCAATAACGCGCAGATCTCCGGCTCCATGGAATCCATGAATGTCTGGTACAAGCCGATTCTGACACTGTGATGGAATGCGTGGCCATAAGCTGACATTTCCTGAATTCTCCCCCCTCCATACGACGCGACAGCTCCATTCGTACGGGCCGACTGGATGAAAAGTGTTCTGTTTTCTGACCTGAAAGTAAGAAAATGGGACCAATTGGCCCCGGATAGTACCTTTTTCCTTACTGGTGCACTTGCAATTATAATCCGCCGACGTCAACAATTATTTAGTATTGTGTCCCCGGAATTATTCTATTTTCTGACAGGAGTCTTGGAATGGACATTCTCCACCTTTGAAATGGCGTCTGGAGAAATATGAAGTTTATTAACCAATAAGTCGTCGATTTTCGGTATGATAACCTTCCGGTCCCGTTTATTGGAGAAAATTTTTCTAGCTCGTAGCAGCTGAGTCCTGGCCTCGTTCAAATCCCCCATATAATAATAGTAAAGAGATTGGTTCATAGCCAGCAACCCCCAACAAGAATGGTCCTGAGGTAAAGTATTAGTCATTAAAGACTTCGCACGTTCAAGAACATGTTTAACAACTGTGCAATATCCACTGCCTTCACTCAGGAGGATGTTGGACTCCACCAATAGAATGTTAATGAACAAAATGGACTTTTCACATTTTTTGACAACAAGAATCGCGGCCCCTTCTTTGGCGTTTTTCATTGCCAAGGGAATATTGTCTTTTCCCAATTCCCAAGAAGCCATTTCTTCCAAATAGTTCGCGTACTGCGGGTGAACCTTAGGTAAATATTTGCTGTGCAAGGCCATTGTCTCCAACAATGCATCGTAATAATCTGCATTCTGCTTCGGCATAATCAATGCGCGCATGTGGCACAGGCCCGGTGTATAGTATGGCAAAAGGTAAGGTGTTTTCCGCACAAATTTCTCCCCATCATTGACAAGTTGTTTTGCGGACTCTAGGTTTTCAAATTTTTTTTCAAAAGCGAACTTCGCTTCCAAAAACCGCCAATACAGAAATGAATCATCAGCATAGTCAGACAACTTGTACGTCACTTGATCTCTCATCTCTTTGGATTTCTGAAATTCCTCCAAGTTAAGATATA
>CAZRHT010000024.1:36210-39939 GCA_964599895.1 uncultured Holophagae bacterium | reverse complement strand
AAGTCAACAGCTTTTCTGCTATTCGCTCAAAATGAGGAGTGCCCATTCAGGATGCGGTTGGAACGGAATTTAACTGATACATTTATAGGACTGTTAAAAGAAAGATGGGCCGAGCATTTAATATGCATGCACCAAAGCTGACTTCGTAGATTAAGTGATCCGCGTGGAATTGACAACAATGCTCAGGACGAGTCACATGTTTCCCCGGAGAGCGGAAAATAGCTTCCCGCCGTTTACTTGTTGGCATAGTTACCGAAACGGGCACGAGGATTCCCGAATGCAGCAGTTGCGTTTGTTGCTCGAACAGGTGAGTACTTGATTGCCAGGCTGGTTTTCGGGGCTTCTGTTTGACGGTTTAATGTGACGGATTGGCAAATCTGATAGAATATGTCTCCAGGGAGTTGAAAATGAAATGTCTGCTTATTGAAGATGACAAGAGAACGGCCGATTTCATTGTTCAGGGCTTGAGCCAGGAAGGGTATACTGCAGACTGGATTGATAATGGTCCAGATGGACTGGCATTGCTCAGTGACAGACAATATGATGTTGCCATTGTTGACATTATGTTGCCCGGGTTGGACGGCATTGGTGTAGTTCAAGAGGCGCGGTCGCATAAGGTGACAACTCCAGTTTTGTTTCTGTCTGCCAGAAGCACCGTGGATGACCGTGTTAAAGGGTTGAAGGCTGGGGGGGATGACTATATGGTCAAACCTTTCGCATTTTCTGAACTGCTGGCAAGGATTGAAGCGCTCTTCCGGCGGGCACGTAAGGTTGATGACGAACCCACGCTTCAGGTGGAGTCCCTCATTCTGGATCGGATGCGGCATAAGGTCATTCGGGATGGACAGGAAATCCTGCTTCAACCCCGTGAGATTGCCTTGTTGGAATATCTGATGCGAAATGCGGGAAGAGTTGTGTCGCGGACCATGATTATGGAACATGTCTGGGACTACAACTTTGACCCTCAGACCAACGTGGTGGAATCCCGGGTCTGCCGCCTTCGAGATAAAATTGACCGGGGATTCAACACCAAACTGATTCATACGGTGCGGGGTGCCGGATATGTTCTGGAAGCTCGTTAAACCCCGGTCCCTGAAATTTCGAATCAATCTGCTGGTGTCCGGTCTGTTTATCCTGTCCTCGTTTCTGGTTTTCCTGTCCGTGGACATAACCCTGTCAAAGATTCTGACTAACCGAAAGGATGCGGAACTCCAGGTTGACGTCGTGGAATTCTATGAGCACTTCCGGTCCCTTGGCAGGAGTTCCATGATTCAGGAATTACATGAAGAATTGGCGTCTTCCGAACCTGGAAAGGACTATTTCGGTCTGGTAAACCGGGACGGTCAGCTTGTATTCAACGGAGGAGTACAAGTGCCACTTCATAGGTTGCTGAACTTGTTTCCCTCCCTTCAAATCATCGGCTCCTCTCGAATCGGGACCCTGTCGCTGGCCAATGGGAAGAACCTCCGTCTGATCGCTTATCTTCTGCCAGACAAATCCATTCTGTACGTGGGCAAAACGACGGATGATCTCAGCGAAATCATGGAGGAATACCGGGAAACGTTTTCACGTGTAGCCATCCTTGTACTGATCGGTGCACTGCTGGCCGGATGGGTTGTCGGTTCCCGAGCTGTCAGTGGCATCAACCGTGTGGCAGAGGCTGCCAGGCAAATTGAGCAGGGACACTTTGAGCATCGTGTCCTCCCCTGCCCGAATGGTGCCGAGCTGGCAGAGCTTTCGACATCATTCAACCATATGGCCCACCGAGTCCAATCTCTCCTGGGTGAACTCGAAGAGGTCTCGGGAAACGTAGCTCATGACTTGAGAAGCCCACTCACGAGGATCCGGGGCATCGCAGAGTCGGCCATCCGGGAAGAGGCCGATGAAAATGGCTGGGCCGGATCTGTGGTGGAAGAATGTGATCGCATGATCGGTATGATTGACACCATGCTTGACATCGCCAGAATGAACACGGGATTGATGGGACCGGAAGAAACAACCGTTTCATTCAGTCGATTGCTTGAAAATGTACACGACCTGTTCCGCCCGGTAGCTGACGACAAGGGCATTGAATTTCAACTTATGTTACCTGGAGATGAGATTGTCCGAACCGGTGATGAACGGCACCTGCAACGGATGATGGCTAATCTTGTAGACAATGCTTTGAAATTTACGCCGCCCGGTGGTCTGGTGAGCCTGGCACTTGACAAACAACCTGAATTCATCCGAATTGTGGTGACCGATAATGGCCCCGGTATTCCAACACAGGAACAGAAGCTGATATTCAGACGCTTTTACCGCGGCGAACAAAGTCGCTCCACTCCCGGTTCCGGATTGGGCTTAACCCTGGCGCAAGCCATTGCTCGATCCCATGGTGGAGACATTAAGCTGCTCCCAACACCGGGCTCAGGCAGTCAATTTGTTGTTTCTTTGCCGTTTGAGTCCAACAATTCCATCTCCTGATTGTCCACAACCCTCCAACAATGACCAGATGGTCATCTTTCGAACACGTTACGGTCATTTTTCTCAATCAATATTGTAAGAGGCATTCCTGTAGAACTTGCCTGGTTTTCGACAAAAGGAGTGAGGTTGAGGAGGAACATGACCCATGTACAAGTATACATCAACAATGACGTTCCGGCATATTCTGAAACAGGGCTTGTGGATTGCCCTGGCACTGGTTGTCGGTTATTTCGGAGTGTCCGGATTCATTGAATCCTATACACCTGAAGGCAACGTAACGAGCACCGAATGGATTGAGACTAATATTCAGGCCGTTCAACAACTGAAGGAACCAGTCTGTTTTGCCGTTATTGGCGGCAATTCGGTGGATAGAAAGGCATTCCAACACATGCTCACAAGGATCAACGGAAACACCAATATTCAATTCACAGTAAATCTCGCGAACATGGTGAAACAGGGAACGGAACAAGAAATCATCGACCTCGTCAACCTCTACAAAAACACGAGCGGGAAACCCCTGCTCCCTGCTTTCGGTACACATGACAGCGGATCGATGGACAGTGGTGTTTACGCCTTCTTCTTCGGACCACGGTATTACTCCTTTCAGGTGGGGAATGTTGTTTTCGTCATGATGGACGCCTCACTTCCCGCCATTATATCGGATCAACAGTTTCGATGGCTGGAAGCCACTATGACAATGTCCCATGAACGTCACTATCAGACACTCGTATTTATGAACGTGCCCCTGCAAGGTCTAGAAAACTCTACTGATTCGCCTTATATTGCCCGGGGGAAATCTGAGAAGCTGCTGGCCCTGTTCAGACGCTTTCCACCGAAACATGTTTTTTCAAGCCATGGTGGTGGATACAATTCCATTACCCTTGGGAACAACATTCCCTACACACTCGTCGGTTTTTCTAACCAAGTACAAGCTCCCGGGACTACTGGGAAGACATCCGGATTCCTGAAAGTGACAATCACAAGCACCGGTGTGACTCATGTTGATTTCAAGCCCGTCGGACAAGCATAAAGGGATGTACAGGTTTGAGATTGAGTCAGAACAGGGGATTGAGTGCCCTATTTTGATTCATGCTCCCGAGCTTTTACTTCTTGTTCCACACCCCAACATGACCAGATGGCAATGTCTGCGACACGTGTGCGTCATTTTCCTATCGTAAACATGACAGTGGTCGGACCCATATCAATCGGGAGGAATAGTGAATGGACGTCAGGAGACATGACAACATGAGAAAGCCCTCAGGGGGA
>CAZRHT010000024.1:6919-36110 GCA_964599895.1 uncultured Holophagae bacterium | reverse complement strand
CAGGAAAAAATGGAAAAGGCTTTCAGACAGGAACAACTGTTCCTGAGACGACTCCTCGGTGTTTCACCGGACTATGCGATCCGAATTCAAAATGGCACCTCGCTGCCCACACAGCTCAAATTTCCATCAGAGGACAAATTGGTCGCGGATCTTTCTCAACGGCGGTTGGACATTCTGGCACTCCGGCACGGATACACCAGTCAGGAAGAGGCCCTGAGGACCGCAATACTGGACCAGTTTCCGCGAATCAGCCTCGGTATCAACCATGCCAGAGACAACAGCAATCTGTATACCATTGGGGCAGGGGTTTCGATAGAGTTTCCGATTTTTGACCGCAACCAGGGCCGGATTGCACAGGAAAGGGCGACGCGTCAGCAGTTGTATGATGCCTTTACCAACCGGATATTTCAGGCGCGTGCCGATGTGGCTGCCCTGATAAACCGGGCGCACTCCCTCAACCGCCGCATTACATTGAATGAAAAAGCCCTCAACACGCTTAAAGGCACGTTGAGCAATTATCAGAAGGGACTCGAGCAAGGAATCATTGATCTGCCGACAGTCACAGACATGCGGGATTTGGCCACCCGGAAACAAATGGAACTGGTGTCTGAAAAAAGTGACCTGGCACAGCTTGGTATGGCGTTGTCATTGGCAAGTGGCTATTACAATCTTGATGATTGTCTAACATCCTCACAATCCTCCGACTCCCATCCAGAAAGATCAATAAAGGCGGAAAATCCATGAATAATTTAGCACACACAGATCGCAAGAAAACACTGGCCCTTGGCGGCATAATTCTGACCATTGTGTTACTGGCTCTCTTTTTCAGTGCACATAACCCCCGGCCATCAGCAGGCGCCTTGGCTGAGAATCGGAATGGCGTGACGGTTGATTCGGTTGTTACCACTACGCTTCGCCGGCAGGATTTCCGCCGGACATGGCAGACATATGGAACCGTTTCTCCTTTCCCGGAAGCAACCTGGGGCCTCACCCGCACATATCAATGCCGGGTTGTGGACGTGATGGTCACGCCGGGACAATCCGTTCAAAAGGGCGATCCACTAATTCAGATTGAACCCGGGCCGGACGCACGCCTCACATTGGAGCAGGCGGACGCCGGAGTTGCATCACTTCGGAAACAACTTGCCATGGTAAGACAGCGGGTTCAGCTGAAACTGGCTACACAGCAGGACCTTGTCACAATGGAAGCCAGTGTCCACAGCGCCGAACAGAAGTTGGATAGCCTCAGAAAGCAGGGGATTGCTACGGATTCTATCATCCGGGCGACTGAAGATGGCATTGTAGCATCCATCGGTTCTTCCCGGGGAGACCTTGTCCCCAGCGGGGGCGTGCTGTTGCAAGTGCTCAGGCAGAACAGGATGGTGATTGTCTTTGGTGTGGAAATTGATGAGTGCGCATTGTTGAAAGTCGGACAAACCGTTCAGATTCACATGGTAGAGAACGCTCCAACCCGGAGCACAACGGGGAAAATCAAGACTATTTCCCATGCTGTGGACCCCACCACCCGCCTGGTGATGATAACAGCTGTGCCGGATCATCCGGACATGCTTTACCTGAATGCCTTTGTCGAAGTTACTTTCGGTGTTAACCACCCGTCTGTTTTTGTGGTCCCGGCCAGTGCGGTTCTGCCAACTCGAAACGGATATGAACTGTATACCCTGGTGAACCATCACGCGGTTCGTCACAACGTGCAAGTTGTCATGAAAAACACAGCCTCGGCAGAGATCACGGGCGACGGTCTCCTGGAAGGCGACAAAGTGGTGATCCTGGGCAATTACGAGCTTCATGATGGCATGACTGTAAAAGAGGGATCCAATCCGTGAGCATGGCAAAGTGGATGCAGAACCATCACCGGTCAATTCTCTTTGTCCTGGCCGTACTCGCTCTTGCCGGAGCAGCTTCCAGTTTATTTATGCCGGTAAGCCTGTTTCCTCAGGTTACTTTCCCCAGGGTCGTTTTGAGTGTGGACGCAGGAGACCAGCCGGCCGAACTCATGGCAGTACAGGTCACGCGGAAGATAGAGGAAACCGTCCGTTCCGTCCCAGGGGTAACGAATATTCGTTCCACTACGACCCGGGGCAGTGCTGATATCTCGGTCAATTTCAAGTGGGGAACGGACATGATTTCCGCCATGCTCCAGGTGGAATCTGCCGCATCACAGATACTTGGAGAACTGCCTGCCGGTACCCGCTTTACCGTCCGGAGAATGGATCCCACCGTATTCCCCGTTCTGGGATTCAGTCTGCATTCACAAACCCTGTCGCAGGTTCAGTTGAAAGATATTGCCCTGTATGAAATCAGACCAGTCATATCCACCGTCAATGGTGTGGCCCATGTGGGCATTCTTGGTGGAGATGAGGTGGAATTTCGTGTAACGGTAAGTCCCGCAAAGCTGGCCGCGTACAACCTGACCCTGGAAGAAGTGGCAAAGAAACTGGCCGATTCCAATACGTTGCAGGCGGTAGGTAGGCTGGAAGAAAACTACAAGCTTTATCTTGTAATGTCGAAAACGCAATTGCTCAAACTGGATCAGATTAAGTCTCTCGTTGTCCGCAGCAATTCATCGGGCATTGTTCGACTTGAGGATGTGGCGGATGTCACGACGGGCATTGTACCCAGATGGAACCGTGTGACGGCAAACGGACAGGATTCTGTATTATTCCAGGTCTATCAGCAACCGGACGGCAATACGGTTCAAATCGCAAAAAGCGTAAAGGCCAAACTGAAAGAACTCCGGCACCATCTGCCACAGGACGTTGAAATCAATAACTGGTATGACCAGAGTGAACTGATCTTGGCATCAGCCGGTAGCGTCCGGGATGCCCTGCTGATCGGCGTTTTGCTTGCCATCGTTGTACTGTTGCTGTTCCTTCGAAATGTACGCATTACGGTTATCGCTGCGGTCACGGTCCCCATTGTTCTGGCAACCACCATACTCATGCTGAAAATTCTCGGTATGAGTTTCAACATTATGACTCTGGGCGGAATGTCGGCTGCCGTGGCCTTGATCATTGACGATTCCATTGTCATGATAGAACATGTCATGCGAACCCTCCACGGCGGCAGCGGACACTACCGAGAACGGATTCAACGGGCTGTTATCGAATTTACTCGGCCCCTCGCAGGGTCTTCTGCCTCCACGATTATCATTTTTGCACCCCTGGCTTTTCTCTCGGGGGTTACCGGGGCATTTTTCAAGGCGCTTTCTCTCACCATGGCGGCTTCCCTCATGGTCTCGTTTCTCGTCGCCTGGCTGGGCATTCCCCTAATTGCCCTTCATGTAATGCGACAGAAAGACACGGTAGAACCGGAGCCCGGGCGCGTCACCCTTGGATTTCATAATATCTACGGCCGCCTGATGTCCCGACTGCTGGACCGCCCATCGGCCATCATATTGATACTTCTACCTTTTCTTTTTGCCGGTTATCTGGCTTATCGTCATATTGGTTCAGGATTTATGCCTTCTATGGATGAAGGGGGATTTATTCTGGACTATCGGGCGCCATCCGGAACCTCTCTTACTGAAACCGATCGCCTGTTGCGGCATGTTGAGGATATTATCCGGCAAACCCCGGACGTGAGCACCTATTCCAGAAGAACAGGCCTGAGCCTTGGCGGCTTCATCACCGAAGCCAATGAAGGTGATTTTTTCGTCCGTCTGAAAAGATTTCCACGTCGCTCTCTGGATGTGGTCATGGATGACATTAGAAATCGCGTAACCCATGAGGTCCCGGGACTGGACATCGAAATGGCAAAATTGATGGAAGATCTCATTGGCGATTTAACGGCCGTACCGCAACCGATTGAGATCAAGATGTATTCAGATGACAGCCAGTTACTGGGAAGACTCGCCCCGAAAGTTGCCGCACGAATCAAGAAAGTGCCCGGAGTGGTAGACGTGTTTGACGGAATAGTCCCGGCAGGAGACGCCCTGAACATCAAAGTAGACCTTGTCAAAGCCTCGCTGGAAGGCATCACACCGGCAGATGTCACTGCAGCTCTCGAAGCCTATGAAACAGGAATTGTGGCAACTTCGTTTCAGGAGGGTCCCAAAATGGTGGGCATCCGGGTATGGGTGCCGGAAACGGACAGAAGCCGGGTTAGTGCCATCAATAACATAAGAATCCGCGGCGCCAGAGGCCAACTGGTCACATTGAAAAGGATCATGACGTCATTTCCGGAAATCGGGCAACCCCAGATTACCCGTGATGATTTGAAACAGATGGTCGCTGTAACCGGACGCATCAGTGGCCGTGACATGGGATCGACAATAAAGGATGTGATCCGGACACTCCACGACCCCGGACTGATCCCTTCATCGGTTTATGTACAGCTCGGTGGCATGTATGAACAGCAACAAATTGCGTTCAAGGGGTTAATCGCGGTATTCCTGGCGGCTGTTTCCCTGGTATTTGCATTGCTTCTGTACCTGTATGAGAGTTTTCGTGTTGCCGTTTCCATGATGGTCACCGCACTGATTGCAATTTCAGCCGTTTTCATGGGCCTCTGGCTGACCGGTACGGACCTGAACATTACCGCCATGATGGGCATGACCATGATTATCGGGATCGTAACCGAAGTCTCCATTTTCTACTACTCAGAGTTTCATGATCTTGATCCGAAACTGCCGCTCACGGAACGGATGATCCTGGCGGGAAAAAACCGGTCCAGGCCGATCGCCATGACGACACTGGCCGCTATTCTTGCACTATCCCCACTTGCGCTCGGACTGGGTGAAGGTGCTGCCATGCTTCAACCGCTTGCTATTGCCATTGTCTCCGGGCTGGTCGTTCAATTCCCCCTGGTTCTGGTGGGCCTTCCGACTTTCCTGTCCCTCCTGTCAGGTAAAGATAAAGAGCATGTTCAATAAAATTACTGAATGGTCATCTATCGGTCACATTTAGGCAAGAAATACTCTGTATTGTTGAAGATGAGCCTGAATGGGCTAAAATGTTAAAAAAGGAGATGGGTTATGAAAGCAGTCTTGAAAAACGCGGTTCTGGTGATGGTGCTATTTTCCGTGTCAGCATTTGTAATGAGTGGCGAAAACGAAAGAAAGCAGGAAAATGTCCTTCAGCAATTGGCAAAAGTAACCTTTGCCCAGGCAAAGGCTACTGCCCTGGCCAAGGCTCCTGGAAAGATTGTAGAAGCAGGCCTGGAAGTCGAAAACGGATTGCTGGTCTATTCGTTTGACATTCGTGCCGACAGAGAGGAAATTACGGAAGTCCAGATCAACGCAAAAGATGGCAGTGTCGCACTGGTCAAAAAAGAATCGATGCAAGACGAGGCCGCAGAGGCTGCTGAGGACCTCAAAAAAATAGAAGCTTCCGGGAGCGAAGAAGCGGATGAGGGACTGACAAAAGGGAGTGAGCATGGAGCGACACGTGTGATGCAAAGGGGAAAGGATGCGGAAGAACCGATCGTCGGAACAATTCAGGTTAAAAAGCACTTCCATTTGAAAAAGCTGGCAAAAATCGGTGCAGATGACGCACGTCAATCCGCTTTGAAAATGGTGGAAGGCAAGGTAAAAGAGATAGAACTGGAGAACGAAAACGGGTTTTTGGTGTACAATGTGTCCATTCTGTTCAACAGGCAGGAATGGGAAGTCCTCGTTGATGCCGGCAACGGACTGGTACTGACAGTGGATCTGGATGATTGAACCTGCCAGGAGACAAAACGATACGGGGGGCGGATTTGACACAATATGAGCCATTTCCTCAAAATTGTTACACGAGGGCTATATTCGAATGAACACGGGCTGGAAGAAATGGGTTTCCGTTATTGGTGCGATCGTCATCAGTGGATGGTTTCTCTGGGTCACCGTTCATGGCATCAACTGGGCCCGTTTACTGGAAATCCTGTCAGGCACGAAGATCGGATGGGTCCTTGTCGGATCGGCAGCCTTCACCCTTTCCTATGCAATTAAGTGGTGGCGCTGGCACCTGATACTCAAGGGGCTTGCCCCCGACATTGTCCCAAAACAGACATTGACCCCATTTTTTGGAGGATTTGCCCTGAACAACTTTCTGCCTCTTCGTGCGGGGGAGGGATACCGAGTCTTGTCGGTCAGCCGAAACACCGGCATTTCAAAAACCAGTTCACTCAGCACCCTTATGCTGGATCGAATATTCGACGGTCTGGCCCTGGTGGGATGTCTTGCATTTGCTGCGCCGTCAACCGGTTCCCCCGACTGGGTATCTCAGATGCTCCAGATTGTGACCATTATATTCCTTGGAGGATTTGCCCTATTTTTTTTATTGGCCCACGGGAGCCACCTGTATGAACGCGCAGAGGTGCTCAGTCATCGTCTGCACATATCCCCCGTCTTCCATATGTTCCATTCCGTCGTCGAAGCACTTCGAATTGTCAAGAATCCTTTGAATCTTATACTGTTAGCGACGATGTCGATCATCGTATGGATCTGTGAAGCAGTGATGTACCTGACGCTGGCATGGAGTCTTTCTATTCCACTTACGCCAGTTGAGGCATTACTGATACTCGCCGTCGTCAATTTCGGGATTCTGATCCCGTCATCCCCGGCTTACGTCGGTACATTTGAGTTTTTTACGGTTCGTGCCATGGCACTGTATGCTATCGGCAAGTATCCGGCACTTACTTTTTCATTACTGATTCACACTACCCAGATTATCCTGATTTCCCTGTTTGGCGTGGTGGCGTGGGTGGGCACAAGCTCCTCCTTCAAAAAGGGGACCACATGAATAAGGCATCAATAATTGCACCGCGGATTCCAGTTATTTTTCTGTGTGCCGCCATGTTGATCGGTGTCTTCGGACATGATATGTGGGTGCCGGATGAACCCCGGGTGACCGCTATTTCAATGGAAATGGCCCAATCCGGGAATCTGGTCATTCCCACACTGGCCGGGCAACCATTTCTGGAAAAACCGCCTTTGTACTATGCGGTAGCCGCCGGCGCCGTCCGCCTGTTGTCGCAATGGGTGGACCCGGTTCTAGCCGTTCGACTGACGTCCTGGCTGTGGATGATGGGCGTCCTCTGGATGGTTTTTCTCCTGGTTAAGGAGTTGTCCGATCCATCCAAGGCATGGTGGGTCACGCTCATGCTGGCCATCTCCCCCGGATTCCTGACCAATTCCATCTGGTCACGGGTTGATTCGGCCCTGGTGTTCTTCGTGGTGGCTGCCCTGGTGGCATTTGCCCGGGCCTACCTGCGGGACCAATGGTACTGGTTTCCAGTGGCGGGTATTTGTCTCGCGGGGGGCTTCCTGACCAAAGGCCCGATCGGACCGGTGCTGACAGGTATCGGATGGCTGCCACTTTTCCTGGTATTCCGTTGGATTCCCCGTCGGGGGGGTGAAGCTGTTTCATTGCAGATCCCGCAATTGCTTGCGACCGGCGGTCTGGCTTTTTTCCTGGGGGGGATCTGGGTTTATCTCCTGTATCACATTGGTGGATCCGAACTCTTCAATACCTGGTTTTTCAAAAATCAGGTCGGTCGGCTGACCGGATCCTCATCCAGACTGGGGCATATCCACTCCGGAAGCCCTTTCTACTACGTTATCGTTCTGGCCATGTATACGCTTCCGTTTCTGGGACTGGTACTCCATTCACTGAAGAACTCTCTTCAAACCATGTGGAAACGGAAAATGCCGGACCCGCTGCTGAGCGTCGGAACGATCTGGGGACTGGGCACTCTGATTCTGCTATCAATTCCAGCCACCAAACGGGAAATTTATATGCTGCCGGCGCTGCCGGCGTTCGCAATTCTCGCAGTGGCGGGCCCTGCGTTTCTATCGCGGGAGCACAGCGCCTGGTGGTCCAGAATATGGATTGTTGTATGCACCTTCCTGTCTCTGGGAATGCTGGTTTTACCGGTGTTTTCCGGACGTATCCACCTTCCACCGGAAGCCGTCAACGTTCTCCTTCATCCGGGAGGCTGGTATTGGTGTTCCGCAGCGGTCGTGCTGGCAGGATTGGTGATTCTATACGGACTGCTTCGAACAGCCCCGAAGCCCTTTCGCGTGGCAGCTGCTACGATTATGGTATACACGACCGCAATGTTGTATCCTTTCCATGTCATTGATAGAGCCAAGGAACTTCGTACGCATGTTCAGGCATTTGCCCGGTCGGTGCCGCAAACCCGGCGCGCCCACCTGGCTGGAATGGATCTCAGTGAAACCATGCGGGGGGCTCTGGTTGTTTATGCCGACTGGAAACTGCCCTCTATTACCACGGAGTCCCGGTTGGGGAAAATTCTGGAGGGATGTGACTTTGAGTACAACGGACTCGTCTACAGTTCCCGTTCAGACGTCAAAATGCTCCCGAACGTTCCCTTTGAAACCGTTTTGAAGGGACCAAACGGTGAACGGCAGCTCTTCTGGATCCAGGGGACCACTGGAGCGGCTTCATATTTACAAAAAAAGGAAAAACAATGAGAAAGGACTTTTTGCCATTTGCCAGGCCGTCAATTACAGCGGATGATCTTGAGGCAGTGAGGTCGGTTCTGAAATCGGGTTGGCTAACGACGGGTCCAAAGGCCCGGGAATTGGAAGAAGCGTTCTGTGAGTACACAGGGGGCCTGGGTGCCGTCGCAATTTCTTCAGCAACGGGTGGCATGCACGTATTGCTGAAAGCACTGAACATTGGGCCCGGTGATGAAGTGATCACGCCCTCCATGACCTGGGTGTCTACTGCCAACCTGATTGCGCTGGCGGGTGCATTGCCGGTATTTACGGACGTAAACTCTGACACGCTTATGGTATCAGCAGAACAGATTGCGGAAAAAATCACACCGAAGACGAAGGCCATCATTCCGGTGCATTACACCGGCGCATCATTGGACCTGGACCCGATTCGAGAACTCGCGGCGATATGGGACATTCCTCTTATAGAGGATGCCGCGCATGCCGCTGGAACCCGCTATCGAGACGTCCCGATCGGCAACCGGGGAACAGCCGTTTTCTCGTTTCACCCCATCAAGAACATGACTACGGGTGAGGGAGGCATGATCATATCGGATGATGATGCTATTCTGGAACGTGTCCGGCGTCTCAAATTTCACGGCTTGGGTATGGATGCCTTTGATCGCGCTACCCAGGGTCGTTCTCCTCAGGCCGAAGTTTTAGAGCCGGGATACAAATATAATCTGCCGGACATGAATGCTGTCCTGGGTCTTTCCCAATTGGCCCGTCTCGACGCACTTAACCGGAAACGTACAGAACTTGCTGCATACTACCAGGATCAGCTGGCTGATATTGAAGAGATCATCCCTCTCAAGATACCTGACTATCCTCACACCCATGCATGGCATCTGTTTGTAGTACGTCTGGACATTGACAAGGCCGGAATGGATCGGGAAATGTTTATGGAAGAACTGAAAAATCGCAACATAGGTACCGGTATTCATTTTCGCGCCGTTCATTTGCATAAATACTACCGGGAAATAATGGGGTTTGAACGTGGCACGCTGCCAAACACCGAATGGAATTCGGATCGAATTCTCTCGCTGCCATTGTTCCCGGACATGACCGAAACAGACATTCAAGACGTGGTTAAAGCCATCAAGGATGTGTTGGCCAAAAATAGGGAGGGATCAAGGTGAATTCGCTCGACAATTTGTCCATTGTTGTTCCTGTATACAACGAGCAACAGGCATTACCCGAACTCATCAGGCGCCTCAAACAAACCTGTGATTCCATGGATATCAATTATGAATTGATATTCGTGGACGATGGCAGTTCAGATGAGTCCCGGAATATCTTGTTGGAGACCGCCTCAGATCCGGAGAATCACACCAAAGCTATTCTACTGAATCGAAACTACGGCCAGCATGCAGCCATCATGTGCGGTTTCGAGCACACAGAGGGGGAGATTGTAGTAACACTGGACGCTGACCTGCAAAATCCTCCGGAGGAAATCCCGAAACTGGTGGACAAGATTCAGGAAGGGTGTGATGTCGTAGGATCAATTCGGACACCGCGTCACGATTCCCTATTCCGAAGGGTCGCGTCCCGATTTGTCAATGCCATTGCCCGTAAAGCATCCGGAGTGACGATGCACGATTACGGCTGCATGCTTCGGGCATATCGTCGTCCGATTATCATGGCCATGCTGGACTGCCACGAGAGAAGTACATTCATCCCGATTCTCGCCAACATGTTTGCCCACCAGACTGCCGAAGTTGAAGTCAGCCATGACAGCCGCAGCCAGGGGACTTCCAAGTACGACCTGTGGAAACTGATTAACCTCCAGTTTGATTTACTGACCACGACTACTACTGTCCCGTTGCGACTGCTCACTGTCGCGGGCGGACTGATCTCCATCGCCAGTGTGCTGTTCGCAATTTTTCTCCTCATTATGCGACTCGCTTATGGTGCGCAGTGGGCGGCAGAGGGTATTTTTACACTTTTTGCGCTGCTTTTCTTCCTGGTCGGCGCACAGTTTACCGCAATGGGGTTGGTGGGGGAATATATCGGCCGTATTTACAATGATGTTCGGGCACGGCCCAGGTATTTTGTAGAGAAAATTATTCAACACGAGGAATCAAATATGATCAATGTAAACCGGAAAGGGGAAGAACAATGAAAACTGTAGTATTCGCGTATCACAATATGGGCTGTGTGGGCCTCCGTTCTCTACTGGAACAGGGATGGGACATCACGGCCGTATTCACCTATCGGGATGACCCTGAAGAAAACGTATGGTTCGACTCAGTCGCCGACCTGGCTGCCGGCAACGGAATCCCGGTGTATACACCGGAGGACGTTAACCATCCCCTGTGGGTGGAAAAGATCAGGGAAATGGCACCGGATTTCATCTTTTCGTTTTATTACCGGGACATGTTGAAACAGGACATTCTGGATATCGCCGACAAAGGTTGCCTGAACCTTCACGGGTCCCTTCTTCCCCACTATCGGGGCCGGGCACCCATCAACTGGGTTCTGGTAAATGGGGAAACGGAAACTGGAGTCACCCTTCACCACATGACAAAAAAGCCGGATGACGGGGACATTGTGGCCCAGGAGAAAGTCTCCATCCTGTACGAGGATACTGCGAATACACTGCATACCCGGATGGCAGAAGCCGCGGGTCGCATGCTTCAGCGAATTTTGCCCGAACTGGAAAAGGGGAAAGCACCCCGGATAACTCAGAATCCGGCGGATGCCAGCTACTTTGGCAGACGAACTCCGGAAGACGGAAGAATTGACTGGACCATGGACGCCGAGCATATTCGGAACCTGGTGCGCGCGGTAACAAAACCATACCCCGGCGCGTTTACATTCTTGGGGCAGAAGAAGTTTCTCGTCTGGGAAGCCTCAACTGAACCGGGTGGAACCGGTGAGCCCGGCACAGTTTTGTCCGTCAACCCCTTTAAGGTGAAATGTGGAGACGGCATATTGCAGATCAATGTCGCTCAGCAGGAAAACGGTCCAACGACCAGCGGATCACAACTTGCGGAGGAAATCGGGATTACCGCTGGAGTTCCCCTGGGAGCACCTGCCATTAATGTTGTGGCCCAGCGCAGGAAGTCTGTCCTGATTCTCGGTGTTAACGGATTCATCGGAAATGCTCTGAGCCATCGTTTACTGGAGGACGGACGGTATGATATCTACGGAATGGATCTGCAATCCAGCAATATTCAGGAACTCCTGTCACATCCCAATTTTCAGTTCAGGGAGGGTGATATCGCCATTCATCGGGAATGGATAGAATATCATGTGCGCAAATGCGACATTATCATGCCCCTGGTAGCCATTGCCACACCCATTGAATATACCCGGAATCCCATCCGTGTATTTGAACTGGACTTTGAAGAAAATCTTCGAATTATTCGCTACTGTGTCAAATATGGCAAACGGGTTATCTTCCCCTCCACCTCGGAGGTTTATGGGATGTGTCCGGATACCGAATTTGAAGAAGATCACTCCCAGCTGGTGACCGGTCCCATCAAGATGCAACGTTGGATTTACTCGTGCAGCAAGCAGTTGATGGATCGCGTGATCTGGGCTTATGGGCAACGGGACGGATTGCCCTTTACACTGTTTCGCCCGTTCAACTGGATAGGACCGAGGCTGGACAGCCTGGAATCTGCCAGAATCGGCAGTTCCCGGGCCATCACGCAGCTGATTCTGAATCTGGTGCAGGGAACGCCAATTCAGCTCGTGGATGGTGGCCACCAGAAGCGATGTTTTACCGATGTATCAGAGGGTGTGGAATGCCTGTTCAGACTGATCGAAAACCGCCAGAACAACTGTGATGGTCAAATTGTCAACATTGGAAACCCGAAGAATGAGTACAGTATTCGACAGCTGGCAGAGCTGCTGGTCAAGGCGTTTGAGGCACACCCGTTGCGGCACCATTTTCCACCATTCGCGGGCTTCCAGGAAATATCCAGTAATCGATATTATGGGAAGGGATACCAGGATATCCAGCACCGACGCCCGAGTATCCGCAATGCGAAGAGGCTGGTTGACTGGGAACCGGTCATACCGCTTGAAGAATCAGTGTTGCAGACCCTTGATTTCTTCCTGAGTGAACTTGTCCAGATGCAGGAGAACGGGAAGCATTGACACAGAGGCAAATCGGACTGCGGATCGATGTGGACACCCTTCGCGGAACCCGTGACGGTGTCCCGCGTCTGCTGGAATACCTGAATCGGGCTGGCGTCAAAGGAACATTTTTCTTTTCCGTTGGACCGGACAACATGGGTCGCCATCTATACCGGCTTCTCAAACCGCGGTTTTTCATAAAAATGCTCAGGAGCCGGGCCGCTTCCCTGTATGGGTGGGACATCCTGCTGAGGGGAACTTTCTGGCCCGGACCACTCATCGGCAAACGACTGAAGCACGTGATACGGGCAACCGCTGAAGCCGGTCACGAAATCGGTTTCCACGCATGGGACCACCATCACTGGCAATCCCGAATCGATACACTTTCCGAGGCTCAAATCCGGGATATTGTTGAAAAGGGAATTGACCTGCTGACAGCCGCTACGGGAGAGCCGCCTGTCTGTTTCGCCTCACCCGGGTGGCGGGCCAACAATTTCTCCGTAAAAGTGCTGGAAACGTTTCAATTCACGTACAGCAGCGATTGCCGGGGAACCAGCATCTTCTACCCGAATGTGGATGGTGTCCCTCTGAAAACACCCCAGGTGCCCGTAACGCTGCCGACATATGACGAGCTGGTTGGTCGGGACGGTGTCACACAGAAAGACTTCAATACGATTCTCTTGGATAAACTCCGGGCTGATCAGTTGAATGTGCTCACAATTCATGCTGAAGTGGAGGGCGGCGTTTGTCTTCCCCTGTTTGAACAGTTCGTGTCGAAAGCAACAGATATGGGATATCACTTTGTTCCCCTGGGAAGACTTCCAGAATGTCATCAGCCTATACCCACCGGGAATATCATCGCCGGGACCATTCCCGGACGTGAAGGGTGGGTGGCCCTCCAGTCCGACACGGGGACATGATGACCTGGCTCTACGCTACCAGGCGCAACCGGATCGTAAAACCTCACAATTCTGTCTGTGACCTGATGACGGGATCCGATTGTGAGCGCCAAACGGACCGGTATCCATCATTTTCTGATAAAATGACCGAACGGAGGACTCTCCGCCAATTAAATTTGCACGCTTCCGGTTTTCTCAAAGGAAAGAATGTCAGTTCCGGCATCACGCAGTTTTCCCTGATAATGGCATTAAATATGGAGATAACCCGCATATGAAAAGAATAGTGTCTTCAGTTGAAAAGCAATTCAAAGAAAACAAGGAATTGATGATTGGACTGGGTTTTTTCCTGTTCTACCTGGCCATGATCAATTTGCCGCCCTTATTGGAACCAGACGAAGGGCGGTATATTGAGATTCCGAGGGAAATGCTGGCCCTTCGAGATTTTATCCTGCCTCATCTCAATGGAGTGCTCTATTTTGAAAAACCTCCCCTTTACTACTGGTTGAACAGTTTGTCTGTTGCCATTTTCGGTATTTCACTGGTGGCCGCCCGTATCTGGAGTGTGATTATGGCGGTTTTAACGATACTGTTTACCGGTAAGCTTGCCCGAAGGTTTTTCGGCAGGGAGGCCGGTGTTACAGCTGAGATCATACTGGGGTCCTCTTTTCTGTTTATGGGGCTGGCCTGTTTCAATACGCTGGACATGACGCTGACTTTCTTTCTGACCGCCTGTATGGGCTGCTTCTTCCTGGCGACGTCTTCGGACAGACGCAATCTCAATTTCTGGTTGATGTTTGCCGCATCTGCAGGCGCCGTTATGACCAAGGGCTTGATCGGTCTTGTCATTCCAGGCGGCATTGTATTTTTCTATCTGTTGATCTCCGGACGGTGGCGCTTGCTGAGAGTTGTACCATGGGTAAGCGGCATCGCCCTGTTTCTGATACTTGCTGTGCCCTGGCACGTTGCCGCGGCTCTTCGCAATCCGGATTTCCTGTATTTCTATTTCATCCACGAACACTTTCTCCGGTATGCCACAACAATTGCTCACCGTACGCAACCCTGGTATTTCTTTATTGCGGTATTGCTGGTGGGCAGCTTCCCGTGGATATACTTGTTCCCCCGTGTGATCAAGCATACCTTTTCAACAACCTTGAAAGAACTCCGCCAGGACGATACACTCTATTTTTTGCTGTGGATTGTTTTCCCGGTTGTGTTTTTTTCCCTTTCCGAATCCAAGCTGGTCACCTATATTTTGCCGGTGTTCCCACCACTGGCCGTTCTCTTTGCCCGGGAGTTTGTTCCCGCCCGTACCGTCAACGGGCCCGACTCACCGTCTACACTCCATCACCCATCAAAAGCCACGCAACATCAGACGGATGCCGTGGACCCAAAGGAGGAAGTGTGAGCAGCAGCTTTTCCATAGGCCTGGGTATCATTGTTGTCTTAGTATCCATCGGATACCTTGTGTTCTCCTTTCGAAGGGTAGACACTCATTCCAGAATCCGGTCAGTCGCGTTTCTCGGATTAAGCCTGTTTCTGTTGCTTGAGCTTTCCATACCAAAATTGAGGAACGATGGTGAACTGTTTGGTTTTGCCAGATTGCTCCAGACACCTCAGTTTGCCAATGCAAAAATCTTCGCATACCGGTGTTATCCTCAAACGCTTCCACCTTACCTTGGCCGGACAATTGGAATTGCAGGGTACTCAGGAGAATTAAGTTTTGGAATTGGACAAATTTCCCCTGAGGAGAGAACCCGGAGGTTCCCCTCTATGCCTGAATTTCGTAAGGAATGGAAATCCAATAGGCAAATGGTTGTCGTTACCACATTGAAGGGCCTCCAATCCTGGAAAGAAAATGGGCTATCTCCAGGATGGACCATCAGAAAGGGCCGACACTACGTGATTCTTACCAATCGTCCGATGAATAATTCTCATGTCTGGAATCAATTGTCCTCAAACCGATCCGGCGTTCGTCCCGGACGCTGGCTTGACAAGCTTTAACCTGCAAAATTATTGGAGGCACATATGGACCCCACTTCTCCAGCCAGAATTGAAAGACAACTCCGGTTCAAGAAAACCGGCATATTGCCGGTACTTGGACTCATTTTTATGTTGTCCTCGTTATCCTATACAAAGGGTACTGCAGAAGACATTGGCACTGTCGGTCAGGTTCTTCTGCCCATTGCAGCCTACACCTTGACCTTTACCAGACATGATCAGGAAGGGCGTAAGCAGTTTTACAAATCCTTTTTTTCTTCCATGACAGTCATGTATGCACTCAAATACGGAGTTCCCGAAACCCGGCCAAATGGCGGAAAGCATTCATATGTATCCGGTCACACAGCTTCAGCCTTTGCGGGGGCGGCCTTTATCCAACGACGCTATGGGTGGAAACTTGGTGCACCTTCTTATGCTCTGGCCAGTTTTGTAGGCTGGAGCCGATACCATGCCCGAAAGCATTACACAAATGACATCCTGCGGGGAGCGGCCATCGGTATTGCCGGAGCGTACCTGTTTGCCCGCCCGATCGGAAAGCACGCAGTTATGTCACCATTGCTCGGTCCGGGAACCCTGGGCGTCATGGTCTCTGCAAGGTGGTAAGAACCGATCTGCTTCATAAAAACTGATCATTTCAGATTGAACACGAAATGTCGGATCTCTGTGGCATAATGGCAACATAGTGATTGCGGGCGGCAAAGCTGATTCTGGGTCAGGAGCCGCCTGAACAGGCAGGTTAAAAGCACGGATGAAGCTGCCAAACGTGTCAGAAAAACCGGGATCAATGGGAGAGGATTAAGTGCGAGTGCTGAATCGTCACGTATCGAAAAAACTAGTGATTGCTTTTGCGACAGGGCAGTTGGTGTACGGCGTTGCGTTCCTTATCCAGAGCATTTTCATGTTGCTCGGAATCATTGTTGAAAAGCATGCTTCAATTACCCTTGGATTTCAGTATTTTCTGACACTGCTTCCCAGAATCATCACCTATACTTTTCCCGTGGCAGTCATGTTCAGCGGTTTTTTTGTCACGGCAGTACTGGCTGAAAACTCGGAACTTGTCATTTTAAACAGCGTGGGACTGTCTCCCAGGGAACAGATGAAACCCTACATCTGGATGGGGATTGTCTCAACTCTTGTTTTTCTTTTTCTTCAATTCCAGATATTGCCGCTTTCCCGACAAGCCCGCAGTGAAATTGTGAAGCAGATTTCCTCGCATTCGGTTTTATCCGCGATAGAGGAGGGCCGGTTCAACGGGATCGGGAAGAATGCATTTGTACGCTTTCGTTCAAAGAATCCGCAGGGAGAATTGCAGGATGTCCTGTTAGTTCGCCGATCGAAAACAAATTACATAATCATGACCGCAATGAAAGGCCGTCTGTTTTCCACTTCACCTGACGCAATAGAATTGAATCTGGAAAACGGCCATGACTATACAGTCAAGAGCGATGACCTTTCGGTGATGGCAACACAATACAGACGAAAATACATCCATATTCCTCAAGAAATTCAAGAGGATGACAACAGAATCCACATTATTTCCAATCAGGAGGTTTTAGAACTGCTGTCCTCCGTAAAGGGAGGAGACCCGATCGCGAAAGGGATCCTGGTTCGGCGGATTTGTGTGGCCTGGCTTGTTCTACTCTCTCCTTTGTTTGGGTTTCTGATTTCTTTTTCATTGCAAAGGGGCAGATCATTCGGTGGAGCGCTCTTTTTCAGCCTGCTGATCTCATACTGCTACATTTTCTTCGCAAAACTGCTGGAAGAAGTATCGCTGAAAGGCGGACATAATCCTGTTTTTCTGGTTCCTATTGTGGCTATTGTCTTCACTGCATTCACCTGGAAACGGTACGGTCGCGTGCTCCGGCTGGAGAAGAGGAGAATTCTGAAAATCGGATCCGGAGACAAGAAATATATGGAGAGAATAAAGCGCATATGGGGACGAATCGAAGTTATTTCGGGGAAGTCACGCGCTGGAATTTTGAGCGCTTATCTGTACAGAGGATTTTTGAAGACCCTGGTCGCATCTTTTTTCGCAATTGAGGGGATTTTTGTACTCGGTTCCATGATTGAAATGACCAGTACCTTGTTAAAAGTAAAGGGGTCAGCAGGAATGGTGGCGTGGTATGTTCTGTTTTCGGCCGTGAAAGAACTCCCGACCACTTTGCCTCTGGCTTGTCTGATTGCTGGCCTTTTCCATTTGTTAATGTTGGGGCGTCATAGTGAACTGACAGCTATGAAGGCAATGGGAGTATCCGTTTTTGCCATTGTAAGGCCAACGCTCCGTGTCGTATTGGTTTTATCCGTACTCATGTTGATTACAACAACATTCCTGTCCCCCTACAGCGGTTTTCAGGCTTCCCGGGTGAAGCAAGAGATTAAAGAGCGGAAAAATGGGAGACACTCCGAAAACACTATTATTTCCTATCCCAGCCCCATCATGAGTGTTAAACGAAAGGGCGTATTTTATGATGTCGAGGCGTTTCATAAAGGAGATGCTTCTCTCAGTGGATTTAAGGCTTTTGAGCTGGATGGGACCGGAAATGAGCTCTCATGGTTTTATGCTGCGGACAAGGTGTTTCTTGGTCCGAAAACGAAGGCTGTCAACTCAAGAATATTCAATATAAATGGTCTAACGGTCCAAAATAACCCGCCGCTGTTTGACCCACCCTCCCTTTTCGAGGATTTGCAGACACCACCGGACGAACTGACGTCCTCTCAGCTATTGGCCCGAATCCGGGAAAGAAAAGCCCTTGATGAACGTCCATATCGCTTGATTACCAGCTACTATGCGAGATTTGCGATAGCCTTTTCTTCTTTCATCCTTCTGTTGGTTGGTTTGCCTTTGCTTTTTAAGGGAAAAGGAAGGGACATGCACCCCGCTATGGGTTTTGCACTGGCCATCCTGCTTCTGGTAATGTTCTATGCTGTTTCTGCCCTGTTTGGCTCGTTGGGAGCGATTCACGTTCTTCCTCCATTGCTGGCAGCCTGGAGTAGCGGTCTGATTTTCGTTATTCTGGGTCTGTTTTTCTTTACCCGGGTGAACACATAATCAACAGTTGGGCTTCTGCTCTTCTATTTGTATTGATCACAACGTTTGCATGCCTCTTCACTTAACCTTGGTTTCCGTCCGGCCTCAAGCCTATTTCTTTTCTCCTTTCTTTCTGTAGTGGCGAATCACTGCGCGGCCAATGGCGCTCTTCTTAGCACCCCGAAAAACCTGGTCTGCGTTGTCGTAGAGGGAGGCGTCGTTGACGAGTTTGCCAATCGTGCCTTCTCCATTGTCAATTTTTTCAAGGATAGACCGTAAATGGTGGATTGCAGCTTTCAAGTCTTTCCCCGCCTGTTCATCCTGCAAAGCGATAGCGGTCATGCTTTTCTCAGATGATTTGGAAAGCAGTTTCCCAAGGGAATTCAATCCATTCATCGCCGACAGCATATCGGTTTTAATCTTATCTGCAAACACCTGGTCCTTCAGGAGCAAGCCTGCAGTCCCTTTTCCGGTATTGACATTATTGAGAATCTGGGTCAGGTCGTGGCTGATGTTTTCAAGGCCGGTGGCAACAGTCTGGCAGAGCACCTTGTCGTTGATGAGTTTTCCCACCAGACCGGTGCCTTCACTGAGATTTCGGGAAACAATGGAAATGCTGTCCACCAGGTTCTTGCCGATTTCGGGGTTGTTGATGAGTACTCCCACAAGGCCTTTCCCTTTTTTTACATGTGCGACCAACTGGTTCATGTCACGTGTCAGTGAGGAAAGGTCATCGATGATTCCTTCTCCCTTGGTGATCATGCCCTGCACGTTAAGTGTCCTTTTGGTTTGGATGACGGCATTTTCCGGAAGTGGAGGCAGTGTAAAATCTTTTGTTTCCAATGCGATGTATTTATCTCCCAGGACACCCATGGTACTGATATCCGCCACGGTGGATCTATTGATCCGGCTCTTGGCCGAAGCAAAAAGGTTAATGTGTACGGAAACCAGGTTATTTTTTACATCTTTAGAGAACTCAATATCTGTTACTCTTCCCACCTGAACACCATTGAGCTGAACAGGCGCATCAATTGTCAACCCGACTACCTTTTTAAAATCTATAACATAGGTAATACGATCTCCAAATTCTCCCAACATCAATACGGTTACGACAAATACTACCAGTGCCAGAAATACGACCATTCCTGTTTTCAATTCCTTCATCACAACCTCCAGTCTCTATGTTTTTCCTTTCATTTCTTGATTCTCATATCCCATCATCCCTGCCTGATAGAATGGTCCAATGAATGCACAAACCCCCTCGTGTGTGCACTTTCGAAGCTCGTCCACTGGTCCCACAAAGGCCATCTGTCCATCTTTCAGAAAAGCAATTCGATCCGCGATGGTAAAGGCCAGCTCAATATCGTGGGATACGACAACGGAAGTGACGAACAGGCGTTGTTCCAGATCCTTGATGAGCCTATAGATGGACCGGGCGGTTTCCGGGTCCAGCCCTGTGGTGGGTTCATCATAGAAAATTATGCCGGGCTTCATTGATACTGCCCTGGCTAATGCTACTCGTTTTTGCATCCCACCGGAGAGGTCAGCTGTCATCTTGTCGCAGATGTCGGGCAATTTTACGACCTCAAGCAGGCGCATGACTTCCGTCTCTATCTGGTCCTGTGGCATGTCCTTTGCGTATTCGTGGAAGCCGAACGCGATATTTTCAAAGACATTCATGGAGTCAAACAGGGCTCCACCCTGGAACAGAATACCCATTTTCTTTCGAATGGGCAGGAGTTCCCGTTCTCCCCGACCCACAACTTCCTCACCGAGGAGCCGGATGGAACCGGAGTCCGCGGTCATGAGGCCGGTAATGCATTTCAGCAAAACTGATTTTCCTGAACCGCTGCCTCCGAGAACGACCAGCGTTTCTCCCTTGAATATTTCCAGGTCAACACCGGAGAGTACCCGATTCGTTCCAAATGATTTATAGAGGTTCCGAATTTCAATTATAGTTTCTTTCATCGTTAAAGCCACATAAACAGGCGGGTGAGAAAGAAATCCGCCACCAGGATTGTTATGGAGGATGCTACTACGGCTTTTGTTGCAGCGCGACCCACTTCAGCGGCACCGCGGCGCACTGAGAACCCGTGATAACAGGCAATAATTGCAATAAAGAAACCGAAAAACAGGGATTTTGCCAGACCGCTGGTGATATCATGGATGGCCAGCATCTGAAAAACCTTGTGAAGGTAGAAATGCGAGCTGATTTTCATCTGGAAACGGGAAATTAACAGTCCACCAGTGATGCCGATAAAATCTGCGTAAGCCGTCAGCACCGGCACCATAATTACCATGGCAATAATTCGCGGCACCATCAGGTATTCCGAAGGGCTGATGCCCATGGCCCGAAGCGCGTCCACCTGTTCTGTCACTCGCATGGAGCCAATTTCAGCCGCAATGCCGGATCCCGCCCGACCTGCCACCAGTAATGCAGTTACCACCGGCCCCAGCTCCCGGACAATGGAAATCCCAATGATTGTGCCGAGGTAATACTTTGCCCCGAGAAAACTCAGAGAATAGGATATCTGCACGGCGAATACCATCCCGATGAACAGTGCAGTTACATTTATGAGGGTCAGGGACCGGGTGCCGAGCTTGTACATTTCATTCCATACCAGCCGATATCGAATATGGCCGAGGAAAATGTGTCGGAAAACATTTTTCAACTGGAGCGACAAACCACCCAGGCTCCTGAGCTTCTGAGCGAATCGCAAATCAGTCCACTGCATGTTCATGAGCTCAGTATAGCGAAAAAAGATGCAGATTGGTACATCGGATAGAAAGCATTTTCCGGAATAATATGGCATAATCCGCTGTGATACGCTGATGGAGGATATCTTGAACCGGATTCTTGTGTACGCAGCCGCCATATTACCCATGATTTTCTGGGGCTTGTCCTTTGTCTGGACGAAAATTGTCTTCACCAGTTATGGCCCGGTAACCACCCTGACCCTGCGGCTCATCATCTCCACAATTGTGCTCTCTCTGTTTATCCTGGTGACGGGGAAGCGGGAGAGAATTCAACGATCTGATCTAAAAATCTTTATTCTGCTGGCATTTCTGGAACCGTTCTGCTATTTCATCGGGGAAAGTTTTGGACTGAAACTTGTTTCAGCTACCCTTGCTGCCGTGATTATAACGACAATTCCGTTGGTAACCCCTGTTTTTGCCTGGTTTTTGCTGAAAGAACGGTTGACGTGGATTAATGTCCTGGGTCTAGTGATCTCTTTTTTTGGTGTTGTGGTGATTGTTGTTGGGCGTGACTTTCAGTTGACCGCTTCTCCGGCAGGTCTTCTACTGCTGGGATTTGCTGTGCTTTCTGCAGTGGGGTATGGCCTTCTTGTTAAAAAGGTGGCCGGTCGATATTCCTCTCTGACCATCGTGAATGTGCAGAATTTCATTGGAATTCTGTTCTTTTTGCCCGTTTTCTTTTTAACAGAGTTCCATGGCTTCATCTCTGCCAGACCCGGCCTCGATGTGATCCAGGCGCTGATGGCATTGGCCGTTTTATGTTCAGCAGTCGCATTTGTGTTGATGACCATTGCCATTCGGGAGATCGGAATCAGCCGTTTCAATGTGTTTACAAATATTATTCCAGTGATTACGGCGCTGTTTGCCTGGATGGTGCTTGGGGAATCGCTGCATGCCCGGAAACTAGTTGGTATTGCCATAGTGATAGCAGGTCTTTTTCTCTCGCAGCTGGCTGGGAAAAGACCTCCTGGAAAAGAAATCTTCTTTGTCGAAGGATAAGTAGGAAAGAAGTTTTCTGAGCGCCTCTGGCCCCTGTGTTCAGTGTTTTGAAAAGATGGAAAAAAGAGGGGCATATTTTGGGAAATTAATCTCCAAATCTGAATGCAAATGAAAAATTGGTTTCTCTTTTCCCTTTCTGGTCAGAACACAGAAAACGGAACACTGAACACTTCTTTTCTTACTTCCGATACCACCGTCCTTCCGGCGCTTGAATCCAGTGCCCTTTGGGGGAGCGCTCAGCAATCTGAACGGCCCGCTGTTTTCCCACAAGTTCAGGGGTGGACCCTGTTTTCTTTGCAATCATCTGATATACCGTGAGTCGGTCAGCGTTTTCGTCGTTCACCACCTGCTGGTTTGGCCGATTGCTGCTACGGTATTCCAGGAACCCGCGGTTGTTTTCACCAATTAGGCCCTGATTTTTCATGTTTGTTATTGCCGGCAGCCGTTTTCTCATTCTTTCCTTGATCGCGTTCCCGTCCGCAAGGGCGAGGGAACCAAAAAGTGCGAAAAAGGTTACAAAAATGACGATTTTTTTCATAAATAACCTCCAGCTATTTTTTGTTTTCAGTTGCGGCATCCAGATCACCAAAAAAGTTATCCAGTTCCTTGTCAATTTTGACGCGGACTTCCACAGTTACATGTACTGGTTTGATGGTCACTTCGTGTTCCATCTTGATACATGAAACAGATGCCATGGCCGATGTAAGTATCAGACAGGCTAGAAATTCTCTCATTTTCCCTCCCTTTTCAACCGCATTTATTTGCTTCTAAATTTAACCTTTCCCTGCTGTTTCAGCAAGCGATTTATGTCAATGTCTACGAAATTCAGATCCAGTGTCAGTCCCTGAAGCGAGACCAGACGACGGTTTTGCGGGTCTCGTACAAAATCACCAGCCTTTTGGTCGTAAATGAGTGGGAGTTTCCGGTTGGGTTTGCCGTCCAATTTCAACAGGAGATTCAGATTTCCATTCCGGCTTTCCAGATTGACCCGGGCCCACTGGTATGTGAAATCCTTAACCGCTTCCTCGGCCAATACCACACCGCCGGTGATATCTTTGCTATCTGCTATCTGGATAGTGCCGGCGTTTCCGGGAACCGACTGGAGAAACCCCTTTCCGAAAACCAGGTTTCCGTCCACAAGGCGAAGGGGGATGTATCCACTGACAGTGCCGTCTCCTTTCGCCTTACCTTCACCCATTGCCAGGTTTAAGAGTGAAGTGAGTTTTAACTGGTTGCAATAGATGCCGAAGTCCATGTCAGGTTTTGCGGTGGAAAGAAGGAAAGAACTTACCGACATTTCTCCTTCGGCAAAGGCAAATTCTGCGGATTCCACTGAGACTGTGTCCGCGTCCAGTAGTTGAAATCGGATTTGAGCGTTCTCGAGTGTTGCTGGACCGGCGCTAATCTTCTGAATCGTAGCCAGCTGGGATGGACGTGAGTTCATGCTCAGGAGGTTGTTGAATTCAATGGAAGATTCGATGCCGGTTATTTTCATATTGCCATCCTTTGTGGCCAGTGCCATGTTATGGACCTCCAGCTCGGCGGTGGCCATGGGACTGTTATCTTTTGCCATGGCAATTCTACCTGCCATTGCCACTTTCCCTGTTACGGAAAAACCTTTCAGAGATGAGACAAGCGGACCCAAATCCGTGCCTTCCGGCAGAGCTGTTTCCGGCAGATGAAAGTCCATTGCGAAGATGTCATTTTCCCGGGCAGAGTCAAATTCACCCTCAAAAGTCAGCACCAGTGGATGCACCGGAAGTTCTGCGCCGCCTTCGAATGAGATTCCATTTTTTACCGGTTTCCATGTTCCGTGAACGTGTGAGAAGGAAATATCCGGTGTGACGGTCTTTTCAGCAGTAAAACTGCCGCTGTTTTCACCTGGATTTCCTTTGAAACGGGCCTTCCCGGAGAATCCGGCGACTTGGTTGCCGTTGCCGTCATCCAGATTGAAATCGCTGAATTCACCTTTTGTGCTGGTGAGTTTCAGACCGGCCTCTCCCAATTTCCCGGCAACTTGAAGGGAAATTCTGTCACCTTTGACTGTGGTTTTTTTGCTGGTTCCAGTTAGATTTTTCGCCGAAACAATTGCTGAAAATTTTGCGTTTTGTGGATTCCCTGATAGTGTCGCGTTGACCGCTACAGTGCCCATGTCCAGTTTTCCTTTTGCCATGGAAAGAGACAACGGCTGTGACGCGTTGGCGGAAAGTGTGAAGTGCGGCAGCTTTCTTCCCGTGTTTCCGGTGAATTTTCCCCTGATTTTTACCGGTACCGTTATTGATGGAAGGCCAGGCAAATGAGCTGAAGTGGCGTTTGGGGGGAGTCGCAGGGTATACTCGCCCTGGACAGCCGGAATTTTCGTCAAATTTAAAAGCTGCCCGGACAGTGATACGGTGACTGGAATCGGGGTTTTAATTCTGACTTTCGGGGCAGAAAAATCCAGCATATCCAGTGTTTTGCCGTCCAGTTGGATCGTGGCCGGTGCGGCGAGCGCCATTTTTTCTGAGATTAACGAGTAAACCGTTGCGGAAAGCCGGATATCTTCCGGGACATTTCTAATAATCCTTGTATAAAAATGGGCATCCAGTGTGAGCAATGTGCCGGAAATGGAAACGCGTGCGTTTCTTGTATTTGCCTCAATTGAACCGGCGGTAGGCTTGCCTCTTGCCAGGGTGATGGATGCCTTTCCGGAAAGAGTACCCGAGAACGATATTGATTTGTCTGTGACCAATTGGCCGATGAACCGATCCGGTTCAAATCCCTCCCAGGAAATATTCACATTTCCGTCCACAGCGGGAAGTTCAAACCTTCCTTTCCCCTGTACGGTTCCTCCCTCCGGGAAAAGGTCAGTTTGAAGTGTTAACGTATTCCCATCGAACTTGCAGACAAGGCTGCCCGGAATTAATAGAGACCCGTACGGGCTTTTCAGAAAAACAAAGGCATTGTCCAGGAATATATCGGGTATTGGGGGCAGAGAACCGGCAGTCTTGGTTTGATCCTTGTTGTGAGCCGTAAATGTTGACAGAGGCGGGAGCCCCGATATCCGAACCGTTCCGTCCCGGTCGATCTGTGCATGAATTGTCAATCCCACCACATGGACCGCGTTGATTTTCCTTTTCAGGATGCCGCTTAACGTATAGGAGACATGGATGTCTGGAAGTATCAGTTTATTTTCACCCGATTTCCCGATTCTTACATCCCTGAAGTGGGCTCCGGTAACGCCGAGACTCACCACCTGAACCCGGTTAAGTTTGAGTCCGAATCCGGCGGCAGTTTCCGTTACTTTCCGTTGAACAGTTCTTTCCAGCAAACGCCCCACCATGGGGACGAACACCAGAAACAGCACGCACACCAGTACCAGTGACAGAAGAAAATAGGGAGAGCCCGTTTGTATCTTGTTCATTATTTTACGGTTCATGCTGCAATTCTACTCTTTAATGTATATGCTGTCAAACATTACAGAACGAGGGATGCTGGAAGAAATAATCAACCGGTCTCGTTCTTATCTGAATCATTTCCGAACTCAGACTCAAACTTGTCCTTTGCTCATGCTATGCAAAACTGAGTGAATCGTGTAAGGTATACCCCGGAAGAAAACAGAGCTGGAGGGACTTATGCGTGGAGAACTGAAATGGATCGCCTGGGAAACAACACCGAGATGCAACTTGTCCTGTGTGCATTGCCGATCATCCTCAACCATGCACATGCCGGAAGTGATGGATACCAAACAGGCGCTGTCGGTACTGGATAAAATTGGCGATTTCTGCAGTCCGGTGGTGGTATTGTCGGGGGGTGAACCCCTTCTTCGAAAGGATATTTTTGAGCTGGCACAATATGGAACAGATAAGGGTTTTCGGATGTGTATGGCCACAAACGGCACCCTCATCAATGACACACATTGCGAGAAAATGATTGAAACCGGCATCAAGATGGTGTCATTGAGCCTGGACGGCAGCACGGCAGAGATTCACGATAATTTCCGGAACCACAAGGGCGCGTACGCTGGCGTGATGCGCGGAATTGAATTTCTGAAGAACCATAATATTCCGTTTCTCATCAATTCTTCTTTCACCAAGAGAAACCAGAAGGATATGGAGAACACATACAGACTGGCCAAGGAACTGGGCGCCACGGCATGGTATATGTTCATGATTGTCCCCACAGGCCGGGGAGAAGATGTGATGAGCGAATTGATTGATACAAAGGATTACGATGAAATCCTCCGCTGGCATTACAGGCTGGAGCAGCAGGAAAATGAAATCCTGGTACGGCCCACCTGTGCCCCTCACTACTATCGGATTTACATGGAAGAAGCCATGAAGGAAAAAAAATCTGCTAAACGGCGAAACCTTACCTTCTCCACCGGTGCCAACAAAGGCTGTGTGGCCGGGCAGACCATCTGCCTGATCCGATCCGACGGTGAGGTGTTGCCCTGTTCTTATTTTCCCGTTTCAGGCGGAAATATATTCACACAATCCATGGAAGAGATCTGGAACTCAAAACTGTTCCTTGAGATGCGGGACTTTGATGTCTATAAAGGCAAGTGCGGGGTGTGTGAGTATCGGGGCGTCTGTGGCGGCTGCCGGGCACGTGCATATGCTGTGACAGGGGATTACCTGGATCCTGAACCTTTCTGTGACTACGAGCCCGGGCATCTGAAAGATGATAAATAGCTTTGTTCAATAATTTTCCTTAATGGATAATTTGAATATCAGAAATTGAGCGTACTTGCTCGCGATAGATCCAAATTTCTCATAGAATGCATAAAAAATATACATAAAAATAGAATTTTACCTCATGTTGGATGAAAATATGAAATAACATAACATAAAGATATTCAGGAAGTTGCATATTCTTATCCTTAAGAAGTTTTGACTAAAACGAGAATTACGCTATAATAATGGAAACTTGAATTTTGGGTTGGTGTATGGCATCTGGTAACAGCATTTTCAAAACTCATTTCATTCTGATTGTTCTGGTTTTCCACGCCCTGGTTGTGATCAGTGGCGCGACATGGGTGTACCTGGAATACCGGTCCTGTACTGAAGATGCTGCTGCGATCCGTAAGGAAGACATAGCCCGTTGCCGGGCGGCGGCAGAACGCCATCTCAAGGACTTTGTTTCCCGTACAGGAAACGGGGAGCTGTCAGGGCCTGTCCCGGAAAAACCGGAGAAAGTTCTGGCACAATCCATCTGGCAGGAAAGATTTGGAGATCGCGGCTTTCTTTTTCTGTTCTTTCAAAAAAAGGGGCAGATTGCGGGACAGTGGAATGGAAAAAAGCACTTTGTTCCGGTTACAGAGATTCTTGACAAGTCCGGTTTACCTTTCCTGGAGGGTCCCTGCCTGAAATGTATGGAAACAGGTCAACCCCGCTGGTTGAATAATGTGTCCACAGGCTGGTCACCCGTCCACGACAAATGGTCCTTTTATCTTTTCCCTCAGACTGACCGCAATCAGGTGGTGGGCGCAGCGCTGGATATGGCGGAAACAACCCGAACCGCCGATGCTTACATGAAACTGTCCCGTAAACACATTCTTCACTTTGCCATCGGTATGACGCTTTTTCTGGTTGCCATGCTGTTGGCCACACTGGGTGTGGCATTTCTGTTGGCTCGAAAAGTGAACCTGGAAATTAAGACCTATGCCGGTTCATTAAAGAAGGCGCTGGCAGACGGAACTTTGCTTGAAAAGGGCGGTAACCAGCTTCGGGAATTCGGAAAACTTGCAGAAGCAACGAATGAGTTGCTGAAGCACAGCAAGGAGGCAGAAGAAGGGCGGCGGCTCACCAAGGAGCAATACCGGAAACTCTTTGAAACCAATGCGGTGTCTATCTGGGTGGAAGACTTTTCATCCGTCCGGACCATGCTTGACGAGTTGGAGGCAGAGGGGATCACGGATCCCGATGCTTATTTCAAGAACAACCCCGACTTTGTCAGAAGAGCGGCAGGATCCATCCGAATTCTGGATGTCAACCAGGAAACCCTGAGGATGTTTGGCGCAGAGAGAAAAGAGCAGCTCTTGTCATCCCTGGAAGTCGTATTTTCGGATGATTCCTATCGTGGATTCTCTAAAATGTTGACTCATCTGTTCCGGGGAGAACGGGTCATTCGATACGAAGCGGTGAATCGCACACTGACCGGTATGAATATTTTTGTTCTGATTACTGTGACAGTAGACGAATCAGAAGATTTCAAGCATCTGATCGTATCACTTGTCGATATAACGGATCGAAGAGAGATGGAAGAAGCGCTGGCGGAGCAAAAAGATCGATTGGCTGCAACGCTCCTTTCCATCGGTGACGGTGTCCTGGTTGTGGACGCCCTGGGCATGGTCAGAATAATGAATGTTGCGGCCGGACGAATGACAGGATTTAACCCAGATGAAGTACTGGGATATCCCCTGGAACAGGTGTATCGGATTATCAAAGTGGGAAATGGGTATGAAATTGATAACACCACCCGTCTTTTTTTCAAGAAAGAAGATGTGGAAATTACCGGAGAAGAAACGGTACTGGTGTCTGCTGATGGATCTCGCTATCTAATCGAAGAATCCCGATCTCCGGTTCTGGGAAGCGATGAAGAGTTCAGGGGACTGGTAGTCATATTCAGAGACATTACCGAACTGAGGCGAACACAGGCCAAATTTGCAAGAGTAAAGCGCCTGGAATCTCTGGGTTTGATGGCGGCTGGAATTGCCCACGACTTCAACAATGTCATGACAGCAGTCTTCGGCAATATTTCACTTGCAAGAATGTTGTCCGAACCGGAATCAAAAGTGGCAGAAAAACTGGGCCTCGCTGAACAGGCAATTGAGCGAGCCCGGGAGCTGACCGGACGCCTCATTACTTTTTCACGGGGCGGAGCACCTGTGGGGAAAGAAGTGGCGCTTTCAGGGCTGATTCTAACCAGTGTGGAGAAGGCGATTGGGAATGCAGCCACCCACTGGACGGCCGACATCTCAGA
>CAZRHT010000024.1:1846-6819 GCA_964599895.1 uncultured Holophagae bacterium | reverse complement strand
GTGCTGGACGCTTTCCTCAATCCGATTGCTCATTTATACTCATAATGGTAAGCTGATGCAGCGCTTGAATGCGTGATGAATTTTTAAGAGGAGTCTTTTGATGGATAAGCCACTATTGAATGCCCTTCAGGGAAAGCAACCGGAGGTTCCACCGGTATGGATCATGCGCCAGGCCGGTCGCTTTTTGCCGGAGTACCGGGCAATCCGGAAGGAGAATTCTTTTCTGGATATGTGTAAGAAACCTGAGCTTGCGACGGAGGTTACTCTCCTTCCAGTTGAGATGTTTGATATGGATGGGGCAATCCTCTTTTCCGATATTCTGATTCCCATCGAGCCCATGGGGCTGAACCTTGAATTCATTGAGGGTCGGGGTCCCGTATTCCATAACCCGGTACGGACAAGGGAACATGTGGAGGCATTGAAGTCAGAAGGCGTGTCGGAAGATGTCGGATTCGTTTATGAAGCGGTGAGTCGATTGCGGAAGTATCTTCCGGACAACAAGACGCTGATTGGCTTTGCCGGCGCCCCATTTACCATGGCCTGTTATATGGTGGAGGGCGGTGCGTCCCGGAATTACACCTGGCTGAAATCGATGATGTATAACGATGAACGAAGTTTCCGTCTGTTGATGGAGAAACTGACCACTGTTCTGGAAGGATACCTGTCATCTCAGATCAGAGCGGGTGCAGAAGCGATCCAGCTTTTTGATACCTTCGGTGGCATCCTGTCTCCCTTTGATTATGAGCGCTATGTTTTTTCCTATGTGAAACGAATTTTCACTACCCTGAAGAGGCAGTTCCCCGGGACACCGTTGATATACTTTGCGAAGAACGGATTTGCCTTTTTTCCGTTGCTTCAGGAGCTGGAGGCAGACTGTCTCGGAGTGGACTGGTCGGTGTCGCTGACAGATGCGGCGAAACGTTCCGGAAATTCCTTTGTACTTCAGGGAAATATGGACCCTGTGGTGCTCTTTGGCGGAAGTGATGTGATTGAACGGGAAGCCCACAGGGTGATTTCTGAAGGCAGAAATATCAAGGGCCACGTCTTTAACCTTGGGCACGGCATCCTGCCGGAGACTCCTGTTCAAAGCGTTCGGACACTGATAGAGGTAATTCGGTGCAGTCAACCGTCATCTTAGCCGATTATGGAGGACCTGAGACTCTTTCAAAAGTACGTCCTTTCCTATACAGGATATTTTCAGATCGGAGAATTATCGGACTACCGGGTTTCGCAAGGTGGCCACTGGCATTCCTGATTTCCCGGCTTCGAAGCAGCAAATCGAGGAAGATTTACAGCCGCATCGGCGGTTCTCCGGTGAACCGGACTGTGTCGGATATGTGCCGGGTTCTCAATAAAAAGAATACACCAGTGCACTTTGAACCGGGCTTCCGCTATATTGAACCTTTTTTCCATGAGGTTGTGAAAGAGGCCACAGGGAGGGGCCCTGTTCTGGTGTTGCCGACTTTTCCTCACTATTCTTTTTCGTCGTATGGGAGCCTGGAAGATGCAGTCGAAGGCCTTGAAGGTGTCAGACTGGTGAAGCCCTATTATAATAATGACACCTTTACCGAATTGTTGTCCGCTCGAATCAACAGCGTCCTGGAAAAATCCGGCCCATCGGCTGCGGCCATCCTTTTGACCGCACACTCAATCCCGGAGTCCACGGTTCGAAAGGGTGATCCCTACATCAGCCAGGTCAAGGAACAGGCAGAAGGGATACGTGCTCGATTCCCGGGCATCCCTATGAAACTGGCGTTTCAAAGCCCTCTGGGACCTGTGAAGTGGGTCGGACCGTTTCTGGAGGAGACCGTTCGGGCCCTGGCAAAAGACGGAATAAGGAGGTTGATTGTAGCACCATTGAGCTTCACTGTGGACAATTCCGAGACTCTTTACGAACTGGATCTGTACTTGCGGGAGTTTGCTGGTAAAATAGGAATGGAGCAGGTGGATCGGGTCCCATGTCTTAACGCGCATGGTGATTTCCTGGATTTCCTGCTGGATTATGCAGGCAGACAGTTTAAAGTGCTGGAACCACACGAACCCCCGGCATGAACGGATCTTCATGGGAGGTGTTTTGAGAATTGCAGTAATCGGCGGCGGAATTTCCGGATTGGGAACGGCCTTTGTGATGGGCCGGAGAATTCCCGGTGCAGAGATTGACGTCTTTGAGAAAAACAGAACACCCGGCGGTACCATTGCCAGCTATCGGAATGATGGGTTTCTGATGGAAACGGGTCCAAATGGTTTTCTTTCCGGCAAACCCACCACGTTGAAGATTGTGGATATGCTGGAACAACAGGGGACACTGCTTCCGGCAAATGCAAAAGCTGAAAAACGCATGATTGTAAAACGCGGGCGTCTGGTTACATTGCCGGACACGCCGCTGAAGTTTTTCACTTCATCCATTCTCTCCTTCGGAGGGAAACTACGCATCATGAAAGAACCGTTCGTTCATAAGAAAGTGGAGAGTGAAGACGAGACCATTGCCGATTTCGGACGGCGCCGGCTCGGTGAGCAGGCGGTGACCTGGATGCTGGACCCCATGGTCAGTGGAGTGTTTGCAGGTAATGTAGACAAACTGAGCCTGGCGTCTTGTTTCCCGAGGATTCATGAGCTGGAAATGCAATATGGCAGCCTGATCAAGGCGATGCTGAAACTTCGATCAAAAAAGGCATCGCCTTCCGGCCGGCTGACTTCGTTCGAAAACGGGATGGGGCAGCTCATTGAGATGCTGGCGTTGTCCGGTGCCTTCCGCCTTCATGCAGGCAGTGAAGTTCTGGAAATTCGAAAAGAAGCGGACGGCTTTCATCTGGACCATGGCTGCGGTGCATACGATGCAGTCGTGCTCGCGGTTCCAGCATACAGTTTAGCGGGAATGACGGTTCCGGGCATTGAAGATGTCAGAGAAGACCTTTCTTCGGTACCGTATCCACCAATGGCAATTGTGCCATTCGCCGTGAAGAAGGGAGTTGTGGATGGATTCGGATTTCTGATCCCATCTGTTGAAAAGAGGGGAATTCTGGGCGCGTTGTATTCTTCCGGAATCTTCCCCAACAGGGGAACAGATAAATATGATCTGGTAACCGTAATGTTGGGCGGCGATCGCCACTATGAGGTTCGGGACATGGATCAGGCCATGCTGGTCAATGCAGCATCTGAGGAATTGGCCGGACTCCTGAAAGTGGAACGGCGGGAACTGGAAAACATCGGACTTTTCAAATGGCGGCGGGCAATTCCACAGTACTACGCGGGCCACCACAGGATTGTAGAAAAAATGGAAGCCGCGGCTGCTTCAGTCCCGGGACTTTTTGTAACCGGAAACGCATTTTACGGTATTGGAATCAATGATTGCACATTGGCAGCTTTTAACACGGCTGAGCGAGTGCAGGAATTTCTGACTAAGGAGAAGGAATGAGGATACTCTATGAGCTGTCTGTAGTAGCCAACTTCGTTGGGTTGATTCTATTCTTCGTATTTGCGTACAAAAAGAGCCGACCGGTCTTTGTGGCGGCATCATCCATACTGGCGGCAGGCACCTTGATGCTGATGTTTTTCCTCGCAATTCAAGGCGTGCTGCACAATACTCAACCGGTAACCACACCTTTTCTCAGCTACAATTTTCTGGCCATGCTTATCTATTTATTGTATTTTCTTTTTGAATTTCGCTTCAAAATTCCGCTTCTGGGCACCTTTCTTGTCCCGGTTGGATTCTTCTTCAACATGGTTTCCCTGTTTTCCAGAAACGTACAGGTGGCGCAGCTCAAAATGGCATCCCCTTTTCTTCTGGGAATCCATACGGGTTTTCTCATGCTGGGAGAGGCATTGTTTATCCTCGCATTCGCATCTTCAGTTATGTACCTTATCCAGGAGAAAAACCTGAAATCCAAACGTTTCAACCAGTGGTATTCCAGACTGCCATCCCTGGGTAGACTGGAGGAAATGACCGGACTCGGAGTGTCAGCAGGTTTTCCTTTGATTACAATGGGATTACTTATCGGATTTTTCTGGGCTGCGAAGGTATGGGGTCCGGGCTGGTATTTTGACCCCAAGGTAATCTGGTCCGCAGCAATGTGGGTGATTTATGCATGGCTTTTTTATGGGAAGATTTCGGATCGGATTCGGGGGCATCGGCTTGCTGTGGTGGTTATCGCGTGCGTGGTACTGATTCTGTTTTCTTTTCTGCTCAGCAGCTTCCTGCCGTCTATTCACACCCTGAAAAAATCTTATGGAGCGAAATAGATGGGACTGGTCCTGGTTGGATTGAATCACGAAACGGCACCGGTAGAATTGCGGGAGAAGGTGGGACTGAATCCGGAGGATCTGAATGAGGCGTTGAACTCACTTACCCGGGACGCTGATTTGAGGGAGCTGGTCATTCTTTCCACCTGCAACCGAACTGAGCTTGTGGCATTTGTACCGGATGACGACGAGGGAGAAGCGAACCTGGCCTCTTTTCTTGCCGATCGTGCAGGTGTTCCCCTTTCTGAAATTCGGGAACACATCTACCAGTTCTGGGGGCTGAAGGCGGTGGAACACATTTTCAGCGTGGCATCCGGTCTGGAATCGATGGTATTGGGTGAGCCTCAGATTACCGGTCAGGTGAAGGATGCCTTTGATCGTGCCATTGAGGCGGGTACTGCCGGAAATCGCTTGTCCAGCATCTACCGCCACACGATTCAAACGGTAAAGCAGGTGCGAACACAGACTGAGATTGCGCGAAATGCGGTATCTATTTCTTACGTGGCAGTTGAACTGGCGCGTAAGGTGTTTGGTGAATTAAAAGGAAAACGTGCGTTACTGGTGGGAGCCGGGGAAATGTGTGAGTTGGCTGCGATGCATCTGAAAGAACGGGGCGTAGATGCGGTGGATGTGACCAACCGGACGTTTGCCAAGGCGGAGCAATTGGCCAGTCGCTTCGATGGGCATCCTTATCCATTGGAAAACTTGAGGGAGGCACTTGAATCGGCGGACAT
>CAZRHT010000024.1:0-1746 GCA_964599895.1 uncultured Holophagae bacterium | reverse complement strand
AAAGCGGCTCAGCTTATCGCCCGCCGGGTCAGGGAATATGAGAAATGGCGCAGGATGCAGGACGTGAACCCTGTCATCGTGGAATTGCGCCAGAACGTTGAAGCTATGCGAAAGGAAGAACTGGAAAAGTCTTTGAAAAACTTGCACGGATGTTCTGAAGATGTCAGAAAAGAGCTGGATCGTCTCAGCTATTCCATCATGAACAAAATGCTGCATCAACCCATTACAGAATTGAAACGGGCTGCCAGGGAAGAAAACCTGGAAGGTGGGCTGGTGTCGTTTTTCAGATCAATATTCAAGTTAGATTGAATGAAAGGGGAGAGCAATGCAGATAAGAATTGGGACCAGAGGATCCAAACTTGCTTTGTGGCAGGCGGAACATGTGAAGCGATTGCTGGAACAGATCCACGCCGACCACGAATTTGTTATTCAGATTATCAAAACCACCGGCGATCTTGACCAGAAAACGCCGCTGAATCAGATGGGCGGGGTTGGCCTGTTTACCAAGCAACTTGAGTTGGCACTGGATAATGGAGAAATTGACCTGGCCGTGCACAGCTGCAAGGATCTTCCGTCTGAAATTGATCCGCGTTTTCAGCTTTCCGCTTTTCTGGAAAGGGAAAAGCCGCTGGACGCATTGATTTCCAGCAAAATTCACCTTTCGGATCTGGAAGGTGACGTCATAGTCGGCACGGGGAGTCTGCGTCGGGTCAGCCAATTGAAGAGCCGTTTCCCCAACGTAGAAACCAGAGAATTGAGAGGTAATGTAGACACGCGGTTGCGGAAGCTTGAGAACGGCGAATACGATGCTATTATTCTTGCTTATGCGGGTGTAAAGCGTCTGGGCCTGGAATCGGTGGTTGCGGACCTGATTCCGGAAGATATTTTGGTTCCGGCTGTGGCCCAGGGGGTCGTGGCTGTGGAAACGAGGCGGGATGATCTTTCGGTCCATGAAATTGTTTCGGCCATTGATCACAAGGCCAGTCGCATAACCACTATTCAGGAGCGTGCATTCCTCCGAATTGTGGAGGGCGGATGTAAAGTCCCAGTGGGTTGCTACGCCACTTACGGGAAAGAATTCCAAATTCGGGGCTATATCGGCAGCATAGATGGAACAAACGCGGTGCGCCATGAACTGGTATTGCCAATTGACGAATTTGAAGAGGCGGGAGAAATTCTCGGACAGGCCATGCTGGCTGACGGTGGGTCTGATATTCTGGAAAAAATAAGGGAAACGGAAGGGATATAGACAGCTAAATGATGAAGTTATCGATATTCTGACCCTGCTTCGGGAAAGATGTATTTTTCATGACATTTTCCCTTGCAATCCAAAGATTTTCTGTTACCATACTATCTTTGCCAGGGTTATTTCCTGGTAGAAGTGGGGAGGTTCCCGAGCGGTCAAAGGGAACAGACTGTAAATCTGTCGCCGGATGGCTTCGGAGGTTCGAATCCTCCTCTCCCCACCATGTTTTAGCGGGAGTAGCTCAGTTGGCTAGAGCATCAGCCTTCCAAGCTGAGGGTCGCGGGTTCGAGTCCCGTTTCCCGCTCCATATTTTTTGTGGAATCAAGAAATATGCCCACGTGGCTCAGTCGGTAGAGCACGTCCTTGGTAAGGACGGGGTCACCGGTTCAAGTCCGGTCGTGGGCTCCATTTTTTATAGAAAACTCTTTAGTGAAAGGAGAGAAAACAATGGCGAAGGCAAAATTCGAAAGAACAAAACCGCATGTTAATATTGGCACCAT
>CAZRHT010000023.1:27201-42880 GCA_964599895.1 uncultured Holophagae bacterium | reverse complement strand
GGCTGCTGCGCAGACCGGAGAAAGGAGAGTAGAGAACACAACAGCAGACGCCGTTTTCTTTTTGTATCAGTATGATAGAATGAGGAAAGGTGAGTTTAAGTATGAGTTTAAATTTGAGTGGGAGGTCAGGTGATGAAGATGAATCTGGCATTGTTTATCCGGAATTGTAGGAGGGGGCTCATCAAAATTGGAAAAGTCCACACTCTGATTGTGATAGCGTTGCTCTGCGTGATTCCGGCAACCAATTCTTCAGCGGCTGAGAATGGGTCCCTTTATTTCCGTACAGGAATCGGGGTTTCGTTTTCCGCGAATACAACTTTTTCTGATGTGGATTGCCATTCTGTTTCGCCTGCGGCCTTATTTGGTTGTATACCTGGTAACGACGGCAGGCCAATCGGTGCATATGGTGATTTCGGAAAGGCGGTTGCCCTGGATGTGGGGGTCGGATATCGCTGGAATGAATGGTTCAGGTCAGAAGTCTTCTTTTCTTATCGACCGGATTTCCGGTTCGATGGGCTCAGTAACTTCGCTCAGCTGGAACCAGCGATTCACCAGGGTGTTCGAGCTGACGCGGAAAGTACTTCGCTGATGGTGGCGGGAATTGTCAGACCCACATCATTGTTTGGTGCGGGAAAGTGGTCCGTAGATCCCTTTGTCGTAGCCGGTGTGGGGATGGTCCACAACAGGATTCATCCGATGGTTTACACCTTTCCCGACACTCAGACCGTAACGCCCAATGGCAGTTATGACGGATTTGCCTGGACTGTCGGCGGTGGTTTCAGCTACGCGTTAGGAAAAAATGTTGAGCTTGAGATTGTCTACCGCTATGTGGACCTGGGAGAAGTTAAAACGGATGTCGGTACAATGAATATTCTCAACCGTTCAACGGGTGAAATCATTAACGACGCAATTACGATCAATGGAACAAAGGCTGATCTTACTACGCATGAAGCGCTGCTCAGTATTGTCTGGTTTTTTTGATTCCGGAAAGACTGAAACAAGCAACTTCAAGATTCGTATCATTCAGGTGGGGGTGGAGATATGATTTTCCGAACACTTCGTGCAATTAAATTCCTGTTTATGGGTCCGGTAATTCTCGGAATTCTCGTGTTGATTAACTGGGTGACTTCACCGGGGCATTGGTGGGTCCAATGGGCGGCGCTGGGCATCGGCATTGCATGGATCATCAGCCTGTTTCGGGTCATCTTTGCGATTCTGGTGGCAGGGGGAATTGCCGCACTGATTACGAGTCTTCGTAAATAGTCAGTATTGATCTTTTCTGGGGCAGAATCATCGATAGTTACACGCTTCGGGTTGTGATAAGCTTCTGACATGAAACAAGAATGCAATAAGGAATTGTTTTTTCATGAAGGTTAGCAACTTGCTGGCGTTGTTTGCCGGTATCGGATTATTTCATCTGCTTTTTATTGTGATTGATTTTTCCAGGGGCCGGCATTTTACGAAGTTCCTGCTGATCCCCTCGCTCATGCTGTGGGCTTACTTCGTTCATCCTGTCTATCTGCTCCTTCTGGCATTGTTCTGGGGCTGGGTCGGGGACGTTTTGTTAATCAAAAAAGAAAGAAGCCTTTTTCTCAAGCTGGGACTTCTGGCTTTTCTTCTGGGACACCTTGCCTACATTTCAGTGTTTTTGTTCAGAACCCCTGCTTTTCCGGGCATTGTGCTTTCTGGCGGAATTATTCTGGTGTACACACTATTCGGATTGGCCATTTTCCGCGCGCTTCGGTCCGGATTGGACCGAATGCGGTTGCCGGTTGGAGGCTACATCTTCGTAATTTCCTGCATGAGTGCCACAGCGCTTCTTTTTTCAATGTCCAACGGGCAAGGTACATGGTGGGCGTTTGCCGGTTCTATTCTGTTTATTTCTTCGGATTCTCTGCTGGCATTTCAACTTTTCCGGAACCCATTTAAATATGGCCGCCTTCTCGTGATGGCTACTTACATTCCCGCCCAGTTTCTCCTGGCTTTTGGCATCCTTCACTTGAGAATCTGATTTTCTCGCCAAGCCGCAAAGGTCGCCAGGATGGAGGATGGTGAGCACCTTTGGTGCGTGAATGGCGGAAAGTGAATAGTGAATAGCTGGAAAATCAGAGGATTGCCCAGTTCTGACCTCTCCATTTGACATCCTCTTACCTTCGTGTTCCTTGCGTGCTTCGCGAGAGGATATCTTTTTCTCTGACTTTTCCCAATCTGCTTGGGACTCAATTTCATCCCTCTTGGCTTTGCGCCTTTGCGAGAGAATCAATTTCTGATTTGTATTTGACCGCTCTTCCTGCGCTCTCTGCGGACTCTGCGGTGGCCCCATTGATTTTCTGTCTTTTTCGTGTCAGTCATAAGTCAGAGGTCACAAATCACACGGAATGCGATATTATATTTGCAGTAATTAAATTTGAGGGGGAATGTGTGGAGAAAAGAACCTTCGACATTGTGATTGTAAACGGCCGGCCGGCCGCCGGAAAATCGGAAGTAATAGATTTTCTGAAGAGCGTACCGTTGGCGGAACGGATTGAGAAGTTTCATATTGGGGAATTTGAAGAAATTGATGATTTTCCGATTCTGTGGGAACGGTTCGAAGATGACGATCTCATGGAAGATATGGGGCTCCCCCGATTGATTTCTGACAATAAGTTCAAGTACAAGGGCGAAGAACTGCCGGGCTATACTTTCAAAGAGCAGTGGTTCTGGAATTTCCTAATCAGAAAGCTTGTTCTTGCGTACGAAAAAAAACTCCGGGACGACCCGGATTATCACGATGAAAAGACCCTGCTGATTGAATTTTCCCGAGGCAGTCAACATGGCGGTTTCAGTGAAGCATACAAGTACCTGTCAGATGACATTTTGTCGAAAGCGGTGACGTTGTACATTTCGGTCACCTGGGAAGAGTCGCTGCGAAAAAATAGACGCCGCTACAACCCGGACAGGCCCGATTCCTGGCTTGAACACGCACTGGAAGACAAGAAGCTGGAAATGATGTACAAGGAGTCCGACTGGAAGGATTTTACCGGAAATGACCCGAATTTTCTCCATGTGAAGGATTTGAGCGTTCCCTACGGTGTTTTCGAGAATATGCCTGAAAAAACGGACGATCCCGAAAAGATTCGCCCTCACCTCGAAAAAGTAATGGCGCACTTATGGGAAAACTGGAAACGGAGCCGGCAGAATGTTTGAACACACAAAGGAATTTCGTATCCGTCGTTTTCTGAATTGGTTCCCCTTGGGATTGGCTTATGCCTTTCTCTACATGGGACGGTACAACCTGACGGTTTCCAAGATCGCCCTTGGAAACATTATGACCAAAGAGGACTTTGGCATTATTTTTGGGATCGGAACCATCACATATGCGGTGTCTTTTCTCATCAACGGTCCGCTGACGGATAAAATTGGCGGCAGGAAGGGGATGCTGATCGCGGTTCTGGGTGCATCAGTGATGAATCTTCTTATGGGACAATATATCAGCACCGTAAATGCTGCAACAGTGCAGGTACATCATATTCGGACCGTTTTCTCGATTCTTTATGCGGGAAACATGTATTTTCAGAGCTATGGTGCTCTTTCGATTGTGAAAGTTAATGCCCACTGGTTTCACGTCAATGAACGGGGTGGGTTTTCCGGTATCTTCGGGACCATGATTTCTTCGGGGATTTTCTTTGCTTTTACTGTGAATGGCTGGATTCTCAGCTTTGCTACCAGCGGTGGGGCCAGTATGGTTTCTGAAGCAAAAGTTGTGTTTTTTGTCCCGGCCGCAATTCTCTTCTTCATGTTTATTGTGGAGTTTTTCATCCTGAAAGACCGTCCTGGTCTTGCCGGTCTGGAGGATTTTGATACAGGCGATGCCAGCAGCGGAGAAGAGGGAATTGATATTCCGATTTTCAAAATTATGAAGAGAATTATCACCAATCCCATCATCCTGACCATTGCGTTTGTAGAATTCTGTACTGGTGTGCTTCGCAACGGAATCATGCACTGGTTTCCCATTTACGTGAAAGAGGTGATGCACTTGCCGTCACATCACTGGTTGAGAAACGGCTCCTGGGCAGACTGGCCGGTTGTGGCAGCTGTATTCGCGGCGGGAATTATCCTTTTTCTTCTCGCGATCAAGGCGGATGGGAAGCGCCGGGCTACACTCTTGATTTCTGGTGCGCTGGTTGTGCTGGCACCGTTTTTAATGGCGGGCTGGGGCGGAATTCTCATGGTAGCTGGGGTGATTGGCGGAAATGTAGCCGGATGGGTCAGTGACATTTTCTTTGACTCCCGCCGGGCTCCTGCGGCTGGTGGCCTCTATGGCCTGCTGGCTGTTGTTCTCCTGTTCATGTTTTTTACCATGAGCCATGTGTGGGCGTTGGGAGTGGTGGTGTTTATTGTGTCTACTTGCGTGATCGGGACCCATGGCCTCATGTCCGGCACGGCCACCATGGATTTCGGCGGTACGAAGGGTGCCGCTACGGCTGTCGGTATGATTGACGGTTTTGTCTATCTGGGTACCGGAGTTCAGTCTTTCGCGCTTGGATGGATTACGACCCACAACTGGCACTGGTGGCCGTTGTTCCTTCTGCCATTCGCGTTGATCGGGTTCTACCTGTTGACACGAATCTGGAATAAGAAACCCACGCCAAAGGGGGCCCACTGATGAAACGACTGGGATGTTTTTTATTGTTTCTCGCCGTAATTCCGGTATTCGCGGAAATTCCACCCGTTCCGAAGCAAAAGCTTCCAGACCGGTATCAACTGCTTGTAAAGAGCGTTTCAGTTCAAAAATCAGATGAGAAACTGGAATTTGATATTGAAGCCTCAAGAGAGGTCAAATTTGCTTACCTGGCTGCTGGAGTTCTGCCGGGGCCGGACGCGATCGCGCCGATCTATCGGATCAATGCCAGCAGTTTCCCCGATGACAGCCATTTCAAATTGTCACTGAACCTGAGAAGAGTCCGCCATTTCTTATCGAAAGATCCGACGTTACTCTACTACAGATTGAATGTTGTGGGAGAAAAGGGAAGGCCGGAGTCTTTTGAATCCCGGGTTCTGCTGGACAATGATGGAAATTGCATGGACACAGTTGTGTTCGGGCCGTATCTGGATATGCCAGGAACAGGTGAAATTGTTATTTCATTTGAGCTGAACAGAGCCAGGCCTGCCGTGCTGGTAGTGGACGGGAAACGGATTCCCTCGAAATCATCCACACTGCGGCATTTTATACATCTCACCGGCCTGAAGCCAGGCACTCACAGGTACGCCATTGAAAATGACCCCCGGGAATTTCATTTTACTGTGGAAACCGGAAAGAAATTCAGGTTTGCCATGATGTCTGATTCCAGGCAGGGCAGCGGGGGAGCTGAATACAACCTGCATGGCTGTAATGGAGAAGTGATCCGAAAGCTCTTTCTGTCTGCATGGCAGCATGGCGCAAGTTTGATTCTTTTCCCGGGGGACCTTGTCAACGGCTACACCTCCATGAAAGACGAACTCGAACTGGAACTGAAGGAATGGGCGTATGCGACAGAGCCCATCTCGTCTATGATCCCGGTGTATGAGGGCATGGGCAATCACGATACGGTAATTGACATGTACCGGGATAATCCATACATATATTTTGACAAAAAGCCGCCGCACTCTTCCGAGGATGTTTTCGGTGATGTTTTTGTAAACCCGGAAAATGCTGATTTTTCTGAAAAACCCGGTTTGCCGTCCTATAAAGAGAACCTGTACTTTTTTCACAGGGGAAACAGCCTGTTCATCATGCTCAACACCAACTACTGGGTTGGTGGCGATTTTCCGGAACTTCAGGGCGGGAATCTTGAAGGACACATCATGGACAAACAGATGGAATGGCTGGAAACGGTGCTGAAAACCGAAGGCAAAAAGGCGGAGCACATCATTGTTGCTGCCCATGAACCTGCATTTCCAGTCAGTGCGCACATGGACGACGGTATGTACTATATGGGCGGAAACCCTACTTTTAACAATGGAATAGATCGCCGTTATGTGGTGAAGCGACGTAACGAACTGATGTCGTTGCTTTCCAGATATGGAGTTCAACTCATTTTCTTTGGCGATGAACACAACTACTCCCGGGTCTTGATCAATAAGGATATTGCACCTGTAACAAATGAGATAAATCAGATTATCAGCGGCGGAACCGGGGCACCATTCTACGAGTTGGCGAAAGACATTCCGTGGCGAAAAAATCTGAGGGGATTTACACGGGAAAACCACTACATTCTGGTGGACGTCGATAAAGATATGCACGTTCGGGTAATTGGCATCAGTGGCCGTGTGCTGGATGAATTTACGATCAGAAAGGACAAGTAGGGAACGGCACATGCTTCGAATGAAGCGTGGAGGGCGCGGAAAAGAGGCGTTAGAGCAGGAAATGGAATGAGGCTGTTTCACAAAGAACGGGGCCGAAGCTGGGCCAACCTGAATTCAGAATCGGGAAGGGACGGCGGGAGGAATTGACATGAAGAAATTAGCGATATTTGGACTAATACTGCTGATGGTTACCTGGATTGGTATGGCAGTGTGGATCACAATGGACTGCAACAGGCAGTCAAAGAAAATTGTTGATATGTCTGAACTGTCCGAAGCAAAATCGACGACGGTCCCGGTAAGAATGGATATGGAAATGGTGAGGATACCCGCTGGAATATTCCTGATGGGCACGGATGGAAATGGAGACAGTGCCCCGGCACATTCTGTGCGATTGCAGGGGTACGAGATGGATAAGACAGAAGTGACGTGTGCCCAATATCTCCGATTCTGCCAGCAAACTGGCCACCAGTTGCCGTTCTTCTGGGAGCGGAAGGGTTTTTTCTGTGGTCCGGATTTTCCAAACCATCCGGTTATCGGGGTCAGTTGGGCCGACGCAAACGCATACGCAAAGTGGCTTGGAAAGAGACTGCCGACGGAAGCCGAATGGGAATACGCCGCAAGAGGTGGACTCGTGAACCAGTCATTTCCCAATGGAAACACCTTGTCTCTTGAGAGCGGCAATTACAATAAATCAGGTAAACAAGGCACAGTCCCCGTGGGTAGTTATGCTCCCAACGGATTCGGCCTGCACGACATGTTGGGGAATGTTTTGGAATGGGTTTCAGACCGCTATGGTGCAGAATATTACAGGAAAAGTCCGGTAGAGAATCCTCTTGGCCCGAAGGCAGGACGATTCAGGGTGGTCAGAGGTGGTGGATGGAAATCCGGGCCCGGTTGCGTTGCTGTTTTTCACAGAAATGCATTGCCCGCGAACTGGGTCGATTTCAATGTAGGATTTCGCTGCGTCCGTTCCCTCCCGGCTTCTACTGATGTTTCCCCCGGGTCTTCTAATTGACAGAAAACGGAACCTCGGGAGCGATGTTTACTCACTTTAAAAGTGTGAGTTTTTCTCCAGAATCAGCATTATCCTGATTTTTCTCCCATCTATCATCCAGGTCCTTTTATCTGAGCTCCCGGCGGGGTGCCGGCAGGCTTGCTTTTCTTACCGCAAACCGTATAATAAGGCCATGCAGTGTCCATTTTGCAAAGAGAACAAAGACAAGGTGGTGGATTCGAGAGAGGTCAATGAAGGCCGAATGATCCGCAGAAGGCGGGAATGCCTGGAATGTCATCGGCGGTTTACAACCTACGAACGCATCGAGGAAATGCCCTATCTTGTAATTAAGAAAGATGGGCGGAGGGAAGAATTTGACAGGCAAAAATTACTGGGCGGAATTTTGCGGGCCTGCGAAAAACGGCCGGTTCAGATTGACAAAATAGAAGCAGTAGTTGATGATATTATCGGTAGGCTTTATGAGGTTATTGAACGGGAAATTCCGTCGGTGGATATCGGAGAAATCGTAATGGAGAGGCTTAAAACTCTGGATTCGGTTGCCTACGTTCGGTTTGCTTCTGTCTATCGGGAATTCAAGGACGTGGACGAGTTCATGCAGGAGCTTCAAACTCTGGTACGGAGAAGGAAGAAATGATTTTTCTACCGGACTTTTTTGCTGAAATCCGTAAGATTGAACTGGAAATGAAAGATCTGGTGGATCGCACTCAGCATGCGAGTTATGGAAACGGAACCTCATACGCGAATCCGGTTCCACCGCTTGACATTTATGAAAAGGATGGTTTTCTGGTGGTAGTAATGGACGTTCCCGGGGTGGAGCCGGAAAACCTGAAGGTCCAATTCAATCAGGGGTTTCTTATTATTGCCGGGCGAAAAGAAGCGCCGAAATATGAGAAGAAACAGAAATTTGTGTGCCTGGAGCGGAACTTTGGCACATTCAGACGGAAAATTTATATTCAGCGACCGCTGGATTTTTCAGACGTTGAAGGTGAATTGAGGGAAGGAATTTTAACCATTCGCTTGAAACTGCGCACTGAGAGGCGGGGCGGCCCCATTTCGGTCCCAATAGAAGTTTCGGAATCAGAAGAAATTGAATTTGAAAAAAAACAGAAGATACGAGTGAACGAGGAAGGATATCATGAATAATCTACAGGAAAATGCAGAGAAGTTTGAAATTAAAACACCGGATATTTTGCCGGTATTGCCGCTCAGGGATCTTGTCGTATTCCCGTTTTTTGTAATTCCACTTTCTGTTGGGCGAACCGGTTCGGTTGAGGCCGTCAACGAAGCGTTGGCAACCAACCGCTTTCTGCTACTTACTACGCAGAGGAACGCTGAAGTGGATGAGGCAAGAGCAGATGATATGTTTGAGGTTGGCACCGTGGCGGTGATTATTAAAATGCTCAAAATGCCGGACGGTACACTGCGACTACTGGTTCAGGGCTTGCATCGGGCCCGAATCAAAAGCTTGAATGATGGGAAACCGTTTTACAAAGCAGTCGTTGAGAAATTGCTGGATCCTCCGGTTGAATCTGGCGTTAAACTGGAAGCACTTACAGCAAATGTGGTGCAGCATCTGGAAAAGGCCGCAGGTCTTGGAAAGGTGATTCCACCAGAGGTAATGTCAATTATTGCCAGTATTGAAGAGCCCGGAAAACTGGCCGATTTTGTGGCCAATCACTTGACTTTGAAGGTTCCAGAGGCCCAGGAATTGCTTGAAGTAACGGACCCTCTGAAACGCCTGAAACGAGTGAATGAACATCTGGTCAAGGAAGTTACGCTCCTTGAAATCCAGAAAGAAATCAACCTGGAAGCCCGGGACGAAATCGATAAATCCCAGCGAGAATATTTTCTGCGACAGCAATTGAAAGCCATTTTGCAGGAATTGGGAGAGAGCGATAATCTGGAGCAGGAAATCATGGACTACCAGGAGAAGCTGAAAGATATACCCCTGGCGGAGGAAGCTGAGAAAGAAGTGGAGCGACAGATGAAGCGTCTTTCCCGGATGCATGGAGACTCAGCGGAGGCTTCAGTTGTAAGGACCTACCTGGATTGGATGATCGAACTGCCGTGGGGTGTAATGACGAAAGACAATCTTGACATCAGTAAGGCGAGGAAGATTCTCAACGAAGACCACTACGGATTGAAACCGATCAAAGAGAGAATCCTCGAATATCTTGCTGTACGAAAGATAAATCCCGATATGAAAGGTCCGATTCTTTGCTTTGTGGGCCCTCCCGGAGTGGGAAAGACATCACTGGGTCGCTCTATTGCCCGGGCCCTTGATCGAAAATTTATTCGACTTTCCATTGGCGGAATCAAGGATGAGGCTGAAGTTCGGGGGCATCGACGCACATACGTGGGGGCAATGCCCGGACGCATCATCCAGGGAATCAAGCAGGGCGGTTCCATGAACCCGGTTTTTATGATGGATGAAGTGGATAAAATAGGAGCAGATTTCAGGGGGGATCCATCGTCGGCGCTCCTGGAAGTGCTGGACCCGGAACAGAACGACTCGTTCAGAGATCACTATCTCGGTGTTCCGTTTGATCTTTCCGGTGTCATGTTTATTACGACGGCCAATCAGATGGGCCCGATTCAGCCGGCTTTCCGCGACAGAATGGAAATCATTGAACTCCCCGGCTACACACTTGAAGAAAAGGTGGAAATTTGTCGGCGACATATTATCCCACGTCAGTTAAAGGCGACGGGAATGGATCGGAAGCGTGTTCGGATTTCGGTCGGGGCTATTCGCCGGATTATTCAAGGCTATACCAGGGAAGCGGGGCTGAGAAATGTGGAACGGGAAATCAACAAGCTGATTCGAAAACTGGTTTTCAAGATGGTGGAGGAAGGACAACAGGACAACCCCGCAATTATTTACGCTATCGGCCCCAGGGATGTTCAGGAATACCTTGGCGTGGAAAAAATCACCGATGATACAAGGCTGAAGCAGAATCGCATTGGCGTGGCCACCGGTCTGGCATGGACACCGGTGGGAGGTGACATCCTCTTCATTGAAACATCAATAATGAAAGGAAAGGGACAGCTGATCCTGACAGGACAACTGGGTGATGTGATGAAGGAATCCGCACAGGCGGCGTTAAGTTATATCCGTTCAAATGCGGCAAAATATAAATTAACGGATTTTCCATTTGATGAACGGAATATTCATATTCACGTTCCGGAAGGGGCAATCCCAAAAGATGGGCCTTCTGCCGGAATTACTCTGGCAACGGCGTTGTTTTCTACAATGAGCAATCGGCATGTGAACGCGGCCTTGGCGATGACCGGTGAAATTACTCTGCGGGGCGATGTGCTGCCGGTAGGGGGATTGAAAGAGAAACTTCTCGCGGCAAAACGTGCCGGGATCCGGGAAATTGTTGTGTCGAAACTGAACCAGAAAAATATTGAAGAAATCGAACCTGAATATCTGACAGGCCTGACGCTTCACTACGTCAAGAAAGTAGATGAGGTCTTTAAACTGGCCCTTGTTTGATAAGAAAGAGAGGTGTTCTGACCCGAAAGATGGGAATTGGCACTTGCCAACCCTGTGATTCTTCTTGCCTCTACTCTTTTGACACAATGTTTAGGTTGGGACCGGATAAGGTTGGGTGAAGACAAGGATCGGGAAAGGACAATGCCCATTTCCCATATCTGCCTCCCATGTCCACGCATAGTGCCCTCACTCTTTCACTCGCACTTTCATAAGACCTGTGCCGGGCCGTGGCCCGGTACTTACGGTAAGAGTTTCTGAATGAAGGGCGGAATTGCAAACGCGGATTTGTGGATATCGGCAGTGTAGTATTTCAATTGACCGGACAATGCCTCGGCCCGTTCCGGCTTGAAATCCCGTATGGGATCAGGACCCTTGGACGCAAGTCCAAAAGACCATAGGCCAGTGGGGTAGGTGGGGATTGGTGCAAGATACATCCGACTGATGGGGAAAACCTGGTCCAGTGAAGTGAATATGTCTTGAACAAGTTTTTTCTGGATGAAGGGATATTCAGTCTGAGCAACGAGAATCCCATTGTCTGTGAGAGCGTCTCTGACAGATGCGTAGAAGTCTGTGTGAAACAGCCCTTCGGCAAAGGAAACCGGATCAGTGGAATCAATCAGAATCACGTCCCAGGCATTTTTCTGTTCTTGAATGAAAGCAATACCGTCCGCAATGTGAAGGTTGACCCTGGGATCGTCAAATCCACATGCCACAAAGGGCAAGTGTTTTTTTGACATATCTACCACCATTTTATCAATTTCCACAATGGTGATGTCTTCCACGAAGCTGTGACGGGCAATTTCGCGGATGGTACCGCCGTCTCCTCCGCCGATCACCAATACCCGTTTTGGGTTGGGATGAACGGTAAGCGGTACATGGGCGATCATTTCATGGTAAAAAAATTCATCACGTTCTGTGAGCATGACCATGCTGTCCAGCATCATGAGTCGGCCAAAATCGAATGTGTCGTAGATGTCGCATTTCTGGAATTCACTTTCCCCCTGGTCGAGGACGGTTCTTACCCGGAATGAAATCCGCAGGTTATCTGTCTGATCTTCTGTTGCCCAGATGTTCATGTGCCTGCTCCTGTGTTTGGAAAGCCTAAATCAGGCGGTCACCGGTTTGTGATGGAGTTCTTTCAGATTCTGGTTTACCAACTGTACCTGGCCCCGTTTCAGTTCGATCGCGGACTGGTGTTCGCATTCCAATTCATTTTTCAGAAAGTCAAAAGCAATCCAGGGATCTACGGTGTCTCCGCAGGTGAACAGATCAACGGCTGCATAGCCGTATTCAGGCCAGGTATGGATGGTAAGATGGGATTCGGCGATAATTACTACGCCGGAAACGCCATGTGGGCTGAAATGGTGAAAATTACTGGAAACAATGGTCGCGCCGGCCAGTTTTGCCGCCTGGTTCATCAAGTCACCGATTTTGTCCGTTTGGTTGAGTGTGGTGGGGTTTGCGTTATAAAATTCCACAAGAATGTGAGTCCCTAAAGCTTTCAATTCATCATCCTCCATATTTGTCTGTTAATCAAGGCTAACGGTTAGAATAATCACGTTGTAATGCTACATTTTCACGGTCGTTTGATCCAAAAAATGAATCGGATAGCATAAAACCTCCTGTTGGTTTCCGTGCGCAAAGCGCAAGGTGCATTTTATGCGATTAGAAATACTTTGGTCAAGCTAATCTTTTGATGAAGGTGAAATAATGTGAAGTCAGTGGCTTATCTGGAATTCTATGAAGACTTTAGGAGGTAAATTTTGCTGGTTTCCCCTGTGTGTTGTAAACTGAGTACAGACAGCAATATAAAAGGAGGTCCTATGGACGATAGATACAGGATAGAAAAGGACTCGATGGGGGAAGTCAAAGTACCGGAGTCAGTTTATTATGGGGCTCAGACTGTCCGTGCAAGGGACAATTTCCCAATAAGTGGAATCAGGATGCCAACAGCTTTTATCCGTGTGCTTGGAAATATAAAAAAGGCCGCGGCTGAAGTGAATCTCCAACTGGGACTGCTGCCCCGTGACATTGCCGATGCTATTCTCTCTGCAGCGGAAGAGGTCGTCAATGGAAGAATGGATGACGAATTTGTTGTAGACGTCTTTCAGACGGGTTCGGGAACCTCTACCAATATGAATATCAATGAGGTCATAGCGAACCGTGCAAGTGAGCTTATGGGTGGTCGCCGTGGGCAAAAGGACCCTGTTCACCCCAATGACCATGTGAATAGAGGGCAATCAAGTAACGATGTTATTCCGACCGCCATACACGTGGTTCTGTTGCAGGAGTCAGAAAGGCTTTTGGTTCCCCGCTTGCTGGAATTGGCAGATGTTCTTGGAAAAAAGGCTGAGGAATTTGACGTCATTGTGAAAATTGGACGGACCCACCTTCAGGACGCGACACCGATCCGTCTTGGTCAGGAATTTTCCGGGTATGAAGCCATGATACGAGACGGAATTGAAAGAATACAAGCCAGTTATCCCCGTTTATCGGAACTGGCAATGGGTGGAACGGCAGTTGGGACAGGACTCAATACACATCCCCGTTTCGGTGAGATGATGGCGGAAAAGATTTCCGCTCTCACAGGTTATTCATTTGTGGAAGCGGGCAACCATTTTGCAGCGCAGGGTAGCCGCGATGCAGTGGTTGAATTCAGCGGAGCTTTGAAAACCCTTGCGGTATCACTGATGAAGATTGGCAACGATGTGCGATGGCTGGGAAGCGGTCCGAGGTGTGGAATCGGGGAGATTTCGATTCCTAAATTGCAGCCGGGTTCTTCAATTATGCCGGGGAAGGTAAACCCGGTTCTCGCCGAGTCATTGGTTCAGGTGGCTGCCCAGGTTATCGGAAACGATGCGGCTGTTACCATCGGTGGAATGTCTGGAAACTTTGAGCTCAATGTGATGATGCCGATGATGCTCCACAACACCCTGCAATCTGTGCAATTGCTGGCCAATGGATGTGCAGTGTTTACAGAAAAATGTATAAGGAATATTACTGCGGACGAAGAGCGTTGCCGTAGTTTTGTGGAACAAAGTCTGGCCATGTGCACGGCCCTGGTTCCTGAAATCGGTTATGACAGTGCAGCAAAGATTGCGCATGAGGCATGGAAAAGTGGAAAAACGGTACGACAGGTTGTGGAGGAGCAGGCAATCATTCCGGAAAAACAGGTTGGAAAACTGTTAGATCCGCTTTCAATGACAAAACCTGAGAAATAGAACAGGTTGGAAAGAGCATAAGAAAAAAAGGACCCGCCGAAAGGCGGGTCCTTGAAATTGATTGTACAAATGGAAATTAATACATTCCCATTCCGCCCATGTCAGGAGCAGGGGGGCCGGCCGGTTTCTCTTCCGGAATCTCTGTGATTACTGCTTCGGTTGTGAGCATAACGCCGGCCACGGAGGCGGCATTTAAGAGTGCATTCTTGGTCACCTTTACCGGATCAATTACTCCGGCTTTCAGCAGGTCTTCGTAGGTGTCGGTAGAAGCGTTATACCCGACAGCGCCTTTGCGGGACAGTACTTCCCGAACCACAACAGAGCCTTCCTGGCCCGCATTGTCGGCAATGGCTTTCATCGGTGCAACCAGTGCTTTACGAATGATGTCTGCACCAAGTTGCTGGTCGCCTTCCAATTTCATCTTGTCCAGAAGGCCGAGTTGACGAATCAGGGCAACGCCGCCGCCGGGCACAATTCCCTCTTCTACTGCGGCTTTGGTGGCGTGCATGGCGTCTTCCACCCGGGCCTTCTTTTCTTTCAGCTCGGTTTCGGTAGCTGCACCCACTTTGATGACGGCCACGCCACCCACGAGCTTGGCAAGCCTTTCCTGGAGTTTTTCCTTGTCATAATCAGATGAGGTGTTCTCAATCTGAGCCTTAATCTGTGCTACGCGAGCCTTGATGTCGGCAGTTGTGCCGGAACCTTCTACGATAGTTGTGTTTTCTTTGTCAATGGTCACTTTCTTGGCTGAACCCAGGAATTCAAGGGTGATGTTTTCCAACTTGATGCCGAGGTCCTCAGAAATAGCTTTTCCACCGGTGAGGATAGCGATGTCTTCCAGCATGGCTTTCCGGCGGTCGCCGAATCCAGGTGCTTTCACTGCTGCAATGTTCAATACGCCGCGGAGCTTGTTCACAACCAGGGTTGCCAGCGCTTCCCCTTCAATATCTTCGGCGATTATAAGGAGGGCACGGCCGGTCTTGTTAACCTGTTCCAGAATCGGCAACAGGTCTTTCATATTGCTGAGCTTCTTCTCGTGGATGAGAATGTAGGGGTTTTCAAAGACCACTTCCATCCTCTCCGCGTCTGTAACAAAATAGGGAGAAAGATAGCCACGATCGAACTGCATACCTTCTACGACATCCAATGTGGTTACAAAACCCTTGGCTTCTTCAACGGTGATGACGCCGTCTTTCCCAACCTTGTCCATTGCGTCGGCAATGATCTTGCCGATTTCCATGTCGTTGTTGGCCGAAATCGCGCCGACCTTGGCAATTTCATCACCTTTTACGGGCTGAGCCAGCTTAACGAGGCCTTCCAGAACGGCCTTTACTGCGATATCTACACCTCGTTTCAGATCCATGGGGTTGGCACCGGCTACGATGGCCTTGATGCCTTCCTTGTAAATATTCCGTGCCAGAACTGTAGCGGTGGTGGTTCCGTCTCCAGCTGTGTCAGAAGTTTTGGAAGCCACTTCCTTCACGAGTTGGGCACCAATATTTTCTTCAGGGTGTTTGAGTTCAATCTCTTTGGCCACGGTCACACCGTCTTTGGTGCTGAGGGGCGACCCGAATTTTTTCTCGATAAGGACATTCCGGCCCCGGGGCCCGAGAGTTGCCTGTA
>CAZRHT010000023.1:0-27101 GCA_964599895.1 uncultured Holophagae bacterium | reverse complement strand
CCGAATTTTTTCTCGATAAGGACATTCCGGCCCCGGGGCCCGAGAGTTGCCTGTACTGCATCTGTGAGCTGTTCCACGCCTTTCAGAATATTCTGGCGGGCTTCATCGCTGAAAGAAATCTTTTTTGCCATTTTTAACTCCTCTGTTATACCTTATTTTACCAAAACGGCGAGAATTTCTTCTTCGCGCAGGATCAGGTGTTCTTCATCATTAATTTTGACTTCGGTTCCGGCATATTTGCCGATCAAAACAACTTGACCAGTCTTGACTGTCATGGGGTGTTCCTTGTCTTTTCCCGGCCCAACTGCAATAACTTTTGCTTCCATGGGCTTTTCTTTTGCTGTGTCGGGAATAATAATCCCACCGCGAAGTTCTTCCTTTGGTTCCATCCGCTTCACCAGCACTCTGTCGTGCAAAGGCTTAATTGTCATGATATCCTCCTTAAAGGGAATTAGCAGTTAAACGTTCCGACTGCTAATATAGAGGCAATGGCTATTTTTGTCAAGAATGAAATTAGAGAGATGAGGGGTTAAAGGGACTAAAATTGGCCAGATATTGAGTTCTTGTTTAAAATAAATAAATATTTATAAGAATAACTGAGAAAAGCGGCGAATATCTCAAAATGATAAAGATATGATAAGAAAAAATGAAAAAATCTGATAAGGACAGGCTCAAATAAGGGGGGGCTGGGCCCCCCGAATGAAATTACTGGTTTAGCATGCCTTCCTTCAGCCCGCTATCGGCCGGATCGTCACAGAGCCAGATGCCGAAAAGGGCCTTCTTGAAAGCAAGGCCGGCAATGGTATCCATCTTCTTACCATTGAAGTATACGGAAACGCCTTCCTGCGGAACATAGATAAGATCATAGACATCTCCCTCGTGAACTTCTACATTGAATGTCGCATTGAACTTATCGATTTGCATTTGAATGGGAGCTACATTATCATTGGTTGCAGCTTCAAACCCTTCGTCCCATGCATCAATCAGTTTCTTTGGAGCAATCCCGTCGTGGATGAAGTGCATTCGAACTGCCATGGGTTCATCGGCATTGATGATCTGATTCTGATCGTTGCTTTTGTGTGACAGGTAAAGGCCGCCGGCATAGACTTTGATCCAGAGTTTTTTCCGAAGGCCCGCTCCGTTGAGGACGAGAGTACTTTCTCCGGCTTTGAGTGTGTCCGGAAGGTTCACTCCTCCAATTTTGACAGCGAAAGCGGTTGTTGAAAGCAGGATTGCGGCTACTGCCAGAGTCACGAGTTTTTTCATGGTACGCTCCTTTCAGCAAATTTACGGGTCAATAGCAGAATCTTACCACAATTTTCCCGGTATGCGAGCGTAGGAAAGTGTTAATACGGGAAAATAAGGAAGGGCAGGGAATGGTTCATCTCTGTCTTTCCCCGGCAAATCACAAATTATAAGTTACAAATCAGGGCGTCTGCCGCGAAAGGGGCTGAGGAAAATCAGACCAGCGGCACAAAACGAACGCCGCAGATTTGTTTCTTTACGGGCTTTCCAGCAGTTTTAGTGATTTTAAAGAGAGTTTGATATCCGGCTTTTCCAATTGGAGCCACCATAATGCCACCTTCAACCAATTGATCAAACAAGCTGTCGGGAAAGTCTTGCGGGGCGGCAGTTAGAATGATTCGATCGTAGGGGGCCTGTTTTTCCCATCCTTTTTTCCCATCTCCCTGAATCAGAGTGACATTGCAGAATTTAAATGGTTCCAGAGATAACTTTGCTGCCTTGTGAAGAGCTGGAGAAAGCTCTATTGAGATTACGCTGTGGCAAAGGAAAGCGAGAATGGCGGTTTGATAGGCGCTGCCGGTTCCAATTTCCAGGACATGGTGATTGGAGTCAAGTTTCAATAGTTCCGTCATCAGTGCCACGATGTATGGTTGGGAAATAGTCTGGCCGTTCTCTAATGGGAGAGGGCGATCTTCATAAGCCGCGCTTTGGGAAGCAACTGGAACAAAAACCCTTCGATCAATTGCCCGCATTGCCTTCAGTAGAGCAGGGTTATGAATACCGCGGCGGACAATCTGGTTTTGAATCATCCATTCCAGGGTTTCGGAGTTCATTTGCCCGTTGGTCCGGTATACTGTCTGGACTGTATGTCTGTTTTTCCTGACACCGTAACAGGAATGGTTAATCCCATATCAATCATGATAAGCTTACCCTCCAGTTCCTGATTTACATGCGTTTGCGTAACCCAGCCGGTTTTCCTGTCAACGACAAGTGTTCCAATCTGGGTTCCGGTGAGTTTGTACTGGGTTTTTGTGGTGCCTGTAGCAATTACGGTTGTTGTTGGTGAGGTGGACAAAGAGGAGGAAACGGAGAGTATCACTCTGTCGGGGAAAAGGTCTGTGACTTTGTAAGTGGTTCGAAGGGTGAGGCCGGAAAACGTGGGAAGTGTGTCCTGGACCGTCCATTCATTTCCCTTTTGAATAGATCTACCTTCCAGAGAAGGGAAGAGACTGGTGGCCCCCCCGTTCACAATCCCATTCTTTATCGAAGAGATCAACATATCAGTCAGTTTCTGTCGATCTGTTGCTGTTCCCTGCCTCAACTCTTCTACAACATGTTTGCCCAGTTCGTCCCATCCGGACATGCTCTTAATTGTGCCTGAGAGGCGGTCGATGACAAGGGTTATTGGTTGATTCAATAGGCTCTTGTAGAAGATGCTCATCTGTTTCGAATCTCTTCTTCCGGTATCCGTAGAAGGCGTTGAGTCATAGTGATATTCCCAACCGGCACCCCGGCTGGACACGGTGATGTGTGTGTAGCGCATTTTAATGGTGTATGTTTTCGCATCGGACCCGGTTACTTCAAAAGACAGTGTCATTTCACTGGAGTTGTCAACCTGAGTCTGCTGGCCGGAAACATCCCGGATTACGGCTTGTGTGCTGGTCAGCGTGGTAATAAAATGATCTCCCTTTTTCAAATTCAGACTCAGATTCAAACTATCTGCGATCGCAGGGAAGAAGGTGAAACAGATGAGAATGATGACTAGTTTTTTCATAAGGTCTCCTCGTCTCTTGATCAATCCAATGTGTGGATATCAGCCGAACAGCGAATTCAGCAATCTTTCAATGTCTTCAATTTTAAATGGCTTTTCCAACCTGCCGCAGAAACCATACTCACTGAAATTCGCAATAATAGGATCATGGGCGTATCCGCTGGTTACCGCGGCTTTCACATCAGGGTCCAGTTCCAGAAGGCGGACAATGGTTTCTTTGCCTCCCATTCCACCTGGAATAGTGATGTCCAGAAGAACCAAATCAAAGGCAGGACCATTTTCCATAGCACGCCTGTATGCTTTCAGAGCATCTTCTCCATTGATTGTTGCAGTGACGGAATGGCCAAGGAAGTGGAATATTTCCTGTGCGACATCCCGGATGATTTCCTCGTCATCCATGATCAAAATGCGTAGGGGTTGAACGGAACCGGTTTCCGTTATTGCAGTAGGCTTCGCGTCTGATTTTTCTGCTGCTGGAAGAAGCAGAGTAAAAGTGGTTCCATTTCCGGGGCTGGACTCCAGGGTCAATTGGCCGCCGTGGCGCTTTACAATAGAATGAACAGTGGATAATCCCAGCCCACTCCCGTCTTCTTTCGTGGTAAAGAAGGGGTCAAAGATCTTCGACTGCAGTTCCTGATCAATACCTCGACCTGTATCTGAAACCGAAATCCGGATGAATCGTTCCCCATTACTGACCTCGGTTACTGAGGGGTCGTCCTGTGGCGCATTCTCCGCGGTAACGCGGATTGTACCGCCGTCCGGCATTGCCTGGACGGCATTGATCAATAGATTGCTCATAATCTGGCGGAATTGCCCGGAGTCCGCATTGGCATTCCAGAGAGGACTCTTGATTTCGAGTTTTGCGTCTACGGGTTGCCCACGGAGGTTAAAAGACACACTGTCCCTTATCAATTCCTCCAGGTTCACGGACTCTCTTACCGGCGCACCTCCGGAGGCAAACGTGAGGAGCTGCCGCGAGAGGGCTTTGCAGGCATTGCCTGCTCTTTCCGCTTCTTCAAGAAGTGAGTTCACCTTCGGGGAGTTTTTCAGCATGGCCTTTACCAGGGAAATATTGCCGGTGATGCCGGTTATCTGGTTGTTAAAATCATGGGCAATGCCACCCGCAAGAACGCCCAGTGATTCCAAGCGCTGCGTTTTCTGTAGTTCCTGCTCCATTTTCAAATGTTCCGTGATATCTCGAAAGACCAGAACGAGACCAAGAAATCCACTGTCCTTCCACTGAATCGGGGCCTGGCTGCAGAGAGCCATGTGTTCTTCACCATTCTTGTCCACAACCAGCCCACTTGAGTCTTTTTGGGGTAGTCCGGTATTTCCGTCTCCTGAAGCACGAAAAGAAACTATTTCTCTGGTTTCGGGGTCCATGATGCGATAGACAGAGTTCAATGATTTCCCCATAGCTTCAGCCTGGGTCCAACCGGTTAACTTCTCGGCCACGGGGTTCATCAATTCAATATTGAGTAACCTGTCTGTGACAATAACAGCGCTTGCCATGCTCGTCAGCGTGATTTTCATTTTTTCATGTTCAGTGCGAATTTCACGTTCTTTTTCAATTAGTTCAGTGATATCCTGAATGACGCCTATTATTTTTACCGCCCGGCCTTCGCTGTCTGTTACGCGTTCTGCCATGGACCGAACATAACGGATATTTCCGTCGTCAAAGCGTCTGATTCTGAACGTTGTGTCATAGGGAGTTCCGTCGATGATAAAGTTACGGAAATCAGTTTCCACTCTCTCCTGGTCTTCCGGGTGGATGGCTCGTGAAACTTCCTCAAAGGGAGTAACGGTTTCGAGAGCCGTATAGCCGTAGATACTGTACGCTTCATCTGATGCGATGTAATGCCCGTTAATCACGTCCATTTCCCAGTTCCCGGCCCTGGACAGTTCCTGAGATTTGCGAAGACGGGCCTCACTCAGCTTCAGTTTATCGTGGGCCAGTTTATCTTCTGTGATATCTCGCCATACTACAAAAATGCAATCTTCCTGGTCCCACGGAATTAAAGTCAGTGTAATTTCGCACCAGAAATATTCACCACTTAGTTTCCTGTGCATCCATTCAAATTTGGCGCCCCCTGTTTCATAAGTTCTTCGGATAATTTCCTTGGCTTTTTCTTCCGAGAGTCGCCCGTCGGGCTGGTACTCAGGGGACAATTTCCATGGCGGTATGTAGAGTTCAGATTTCTCTGAAGCGCAAAAAAGGGTGAGCAAAGCCTCGTTGCAATCTATGAATCCATCCCGGTTCAAGATACTCATTGCGTCCCGGGATTCTTCAAAGAGTTGGTGGAATTTTTCTTCACTTTTTTTAAGGGCCGTTTCGATCCGCTCTCTGGAAAGAATCATATTATTCGCCTGTTTCGCCAGTATCCGGAACTCGGTCAGTGTTAGTGAGTCTGAATCAATGGGGCGGTGCTCAGTTGCGGAGTCCTGGAAAAAATTTGAAAATACATTGAATTCAGAGCTGAGTTTTCGGCCCATACGTTTTGTTAACAGAAAAATAATTCCCAGGACAATCAAAAAGCCCAGCAGAGTTAGACCGGCCTGCCAGCGTATTCGACGCATGAATTCCGCCTTTCTTAAACTGATAGCGGCTTCCATTTCATCCATATACGTTCCGGTCCCTACAATCCAGTGCCAGTCTTTCATCCCACGGATATAGGACATTTTCGGCATGACTTCGCTGGTGCTCAATTTCCGCCAGCTATAATGAATAAATCCACCTCCGGTCTTTTTTGCAGCCCTGTATTCTTCCTGGATGACCTTGATTCCATCCGGGTCAGTGAGTTCCCACATCGATTTCCCATTCTTTACACGTTTTCCATCCCTGAGAAGGGGAATTCCATCAAAGGTATTGATGAAGATGTACCCTTCCTTGCCGAAACGCATGGAGGCTGCATAGTTCAGCACCTGACTCTGTAACCACGCTTCCTGTTGTTTTCGTGGCTCCAGAACGGTGACACACAGGTGCAGAGCGGGGATTGCCTCGGCCTGGCCTATGAAATCGTCCGTTTCAAAGGGAGGCGAAGATTTATGATCGAGAATCAACTGGATCTGTTCCGGGGTAAGGGCATGATCGAGTGAAGAAAAGAGAATTCTGCCATTTCCTGTGTCTAGGGCAGCGATACCGAGTCCGGATGGCAACTTGAGTTTCTTCAACAGTTCAATGACACGATTTTGTAGAACCTTCAATGGAGCACCTGGAGGTGCATTCTTCAACATAAGTTGGAACACTATTTTGGCGTCTATTGCCCCTTTTGCACTTAGTTCGCGGATTTTCTCTTCCGTGTGAGTTCGTCTGTATCTGACGAAATAGAATAAGGTTTCAACGCGCTGCTTCAGTAGTTCTTTCTCATGGTCTATATAGGTCTTCCGGATCTGGTTGAATTCTTGTAGAGAGCGCCGCCACTCCATACCAATCTTCAACAGGCCTGACAGAATTGCAGAGATCACAATAAGCCATAAAATGTAGCGAAAGAAAACGGAACGAATGCTCTGAACCTTTCTCATTCATTTAACTCCAGTAAGATACACTTCAAGTGTAGCGAAATACAGGTGGAGCTGCAAGAAAAAGCTGAAAGCTGACGCACAATTCTTACAAAAACTTCAAACAGTGCAAGCAGTATTTGAGCGCTGAGGATTCACTGTGAGAAGATCGCGGCGTCGTCGGAGTTTCCTGCGGCTTGCTTCCACAGTAGGGAAGTGATAATAACCATTTCGGTGCAGGAATCAGAGAAGAGGAGGGATCCTGATCCGAAAGCGCCGGACAAATCGTCGAAATTGCTGGAATTGTGGTAGGTTTTGTAGTCCTGCTCAATGGATTTCAGGTGGGATTTGCCGAGATCGGGAACGTGGAATAGCCGAACGCAGACATCCCGGGTAACAATCTTATTGAAATTCAATGGGACCCCGGCAAAAAAGAAGCAGTCCAGTTTACTCTCAACGTAAGCGCTGTAGTCTGAACTGTGAGAAGATGTTGAGTCCAGGTATGGATTGCTCAATTCCGCTGTAATTGCCATGAGGTGCCCCAGTTTCCTTGCAACCTGATCAAAATCCGGTCGAGACTCAAGTAATGCTGCAAGCTCTTCACTGAGTCGACATCCCTCATTTATCAGATCGTTGCGGGATTTCCCTGAAAGAGGTATGGAAGCACCATCAAGGAAAGATTTACGATGGTGATTCAACGCAATGCGCACATCAGATGGAAATGCGCGAAAGGCGGTAACGGCCATATACTTGCGGGTTGTGGGAGTCCAGGCGAGAAGGGATGTCGTCAACAGGAACAGGAACAGATATCTCATCAAATCCTCCTTTAATCTCTGAATGTTACACGAAAATGATTCTCTTTCCAAGTCACAATCTTCCGATACAAAGCGAGGGAAAGGTCCGGTTTGAATACGAAGTAATGGCTGATGAGGCGAGAGAGGTCAGGGACAACTGACCCCCGATGTTTCCTGCTCTCACTTTCACGTACACGTTCGTGCTTTTCAGGCAGCAATTGTGGTTGCGATACACGGTTTCGGGTCGTACAATAGAGCTGAGCACGAATAATCTGTTTCAGGAGGTTGATATGGCGATTCAGAAAGTGGGCGTTTGCGGTTCAGGAACGATGGGAAACGGAATTGCCCATGTTTTTGCCTCAAAAGGTTTTCAAGTTGTGATGCGTGACGTGAAACTCGAGTTTGTGGAACGGGGTGTGAATACAATTTCGAAAAATCTCCAGAGAGGTGTAGACAAGGGGCGGATGACAGTAGAGGAGAAGCAGCAGGTCCTGGATCGGATTCAACCAACAGTGGAATTGAATGACCTGAAGGATTGTGATTTTGTGGTGGAAGCAATTACCGAAAACTTCGAAATCAAAAAGTCTCTGATCCAGGAACTGGACAGCCTGCTGGCCGAAGGGGTCATTATTGCCTCCAATACTTCTTCGATTTCCATCACTAAACTGGCGGCCCTGACCCGCAGACCTGCCAATGTGATTGGTATGCATTTCATGAACCCGGTACCCGTGATGAAACTGGTGGAGATTATTCGAGGTGCCCAGTGCAGTGGCGAAACAATGAAAACAGTGTTGGAACTGACTGAAATGCTGGGAAAAGTTGGAGTTGAGGTCAACGATTTTCCCGGTTTTGTGGCAAATCGGATTCTGATGCCCATGATCAATGAAGCAATTTTTGCCCTGATGGAAGGTGTAGGAACTGTTGAAGCAATTGATACAGTGATGAAGCTGGGAATGAATCATCCGATGGGGCCGCTGACTCTGGCAGATTTTATCGGGCTTGATGTTTGTCTGTTTATCATGGAAGTTCTGTATGAAGGTTTCAAGGACCCCAAATACAGACCGTGTCCACTTCTTGTTAAGATGGTTGATGCGGGATACTTGGGACGTAAGTCAGGGAAGGGTTTCTACGATTACAATCTATAGAAAGAGCGGTTGGGTCCTGTGCGGGGCACAAGGAGTAAGTTGAATGTACTGTTATGTGTGCGGGTTTTACAACTCGGAAGATGCGCCGATATGCTCCAATTGCGGAACCCGTTTGATTACCAACGCCAATCCGCGGTTCGGGACGCTGGAGGAGTTTGATAAGGATAATATCATTGCTCAGGTGTTTTCAAAGTTTGAGAACAATTTTTCCGATTTGTTTGAAGAAATGGGGGGATTGAAGCGAAAAATAGGAACCTTGGATCAAGATATTGTGGTTTTGAGGAATGGGTTGCTGTCTCTGGTAGAAATTCTGTCAGAGAAGGGATTGATCCAGAGGGACAAATTTTCTCACATCTGGGAAAATCGAATTCTCTCTGATATTCAAAATAAGGAAGAGCGGGAACGCTTTCAGGCATATAAAGAGAGCATTCTCATGATGTTTCATGGCCGGAACCGCGATGTGTTTGAGCAGCTTGTGCTGGATGCCGAATCTCTCATTGAGGAAGGAGAGCTGGATGAGGGATTGGAAATGCTGGAGAAGGCACTGAAAAAGAACCCTGAAAACTATCGATTGGCGTTTTACCTGGGTCAGACATTTTACATGCGCTCGGACCTGAAACGCGCCCGTAAATTTTTTCAGCAGACTCTGGAAAGCCATCCCAACGATTATGACGCTAATCTTTTTCTGGGTCTGGTACATAACGACACCGGCGAACTTGAGGAGGCTGTGGAACATCTGAACAAAGCAGTGGAGATTTCATCCGAATTCTATCTTCCATTCTTCACACTGGGGACAATTTTTTATTTTGAAGGAAACCTCAAACTCGCGGAATTCTTTCTGAACATGGCACTGGAACGCGAAAAGTTACCGGAAATCTTATTCTTCATGGCGCTGGTGAAGAAGGATATGAACCAGCCCAGAAAGGCCGAAAAACTACTTTTGAAGACAATTGAGACGGATCCCGGATTTGAAGACGCATATTATTATCTCGGGATGGTATATCTTGAATTGGGTTGGTCACGAAAAGCAAAAGAGATGTTCGAAGAGGTCCTGCAGCTGAACCCTTCGCGTCTGGAGCTGGTTCGACCGTTTGAATTTGATGATGAGAGTCTTGCCTATGTCAGGCACAATGAAGAAATTATGAAATTGCTGGAAAAATGCGATAAATTTGCTGAAAGGCGTGAACATCACCGGGCCATTTCTTACTGCAGAGGATTGTTGTCAGTGGAGACAGGAAATCCGCTGGTTATGGTGCACCTGGCTATGTATCTTGTCGACAGCGAGCAAGTAGAGGAGGCGGCCCTGCTTGCGGAACGTATCCTGAGTCAGGACGTACCGGAGGGAATGGGACTGGCTGCGTATAGTATTCGTCACAGTGCGCTAAAGGCCGCCGGTCAGATGGAAGAAGCTGTGGGATTGGCACATGAGATGATGGAACGCTATCCCTCGGATTACGCAAAAACACTGGGATATGTTCATCTCGCGATGGACCTCTGCGAACTTAAGAATTTGTCAGATGCGGAAGCTTGCGCAAAGACTGGATTGAAGATATCTGATCGTGACCTCCGACATCATGCCCTGGACGCGCTGGCGTGGGTAAACTATCGAAAACATAAACTGGGCAAAGCCTACGATCTCTTACAGGAGAGCCTTTCTCTATCGCCGGGGAATCCGCTGGCTCTTTACCACTTGGGGATTGTGTTGCTTTCAATGAAAAGAAGGAAGGAAGCTGAACAAATCCTCAAAAAACTCCTGGAATTGAGGGAAGAGGGGTCCCCTTTCCCCAAGCATCTGATCATGTCCATCCGGGAGCACCTGTCCGCTTTGAAGAAACATGGAAATCCTGACAAAAAAGATCCGGAACCTGCCGAATAAAACGGGCGTTTACATCTTCCGGGGGTCCGGAGGGGACATCCTGTACGTCGGGAAAGCCGTGGATCTGAAACGGCGTGTTTCTTCCTATCTCACCGATGATAGCCACAAATCCATCATGATTCGGAAAGAGGCAGTAGATCTCGAGTTTTATGTGACCAATACCGAAGTGGAAGCGCTGATTCTGGAACACAATCTCATAAAGAAACACCGGCCCCGGTACAACATCCTCCTGAAGGATGACAAAACTTACCCTTACATTGAATTCCGGATGGACGATGAGTTTCCCGGCATCTATTTTTCCAGAAAATGTGAGCGGAAAGGAAGTCGATATTTCGGCCCTTTCCCTTCGGCCGGTTCAGTGCGCCGCATTATTGGGATTACGGAGAAGTTCTTTCAGCTTCGAACCTGCGGAAAAGACTTTTTCAACAGAAAACGCCCCTGTCTAAAATATCAGATAAAACGATGTTCAGCACCGTGCGTCGGCTATCAGACGGCGGGGTCTTATCGACGTTCAGTGGAAAGGGCGACATTATTCCTGGCTGGTCACTATGAAGAACTGGAAAAGACACTGACTGTTGAGATGGAAAACTACTCTTCAGACCTTGCATACGAGAAAGCAGGTGAGATTCGCGATCTCCTGGAAGAAATCAGACGATTCAAAGCACGACAATCGGTGATTCTTGACGGAGAAATATCTCTGGATGCTGTGGCTGCGGTGGATGATGGCGGAAGGACCGGTGTGGCGATTCTGCATTTTCGAAGTGGTCGTCTACTGGACAAGAGCGAATACATATTTGATACCCATGAAGACCTGTTTCGACACGTACTGGAGCAACACCTGTATCGTTTGCGACAGCCGTTGCCTATGCTTATCACCAATCAATCTGTACCTGGCGTTGAGATTCTGGAAAGTTATCATCGTCAACGGTTTGGAAGGCCCATCAAAATTCGCTTCCCAAAGCGGGGAGAGTTTCTTTCCGTGATTCGTATGGCTGAGGAGAATGCAACGCAACTGCTATTAAAGGCGGCATCCCGCCGGGAGGAATTGGAAACTCTCAAGCTGATGTTGGGTCTTAAAAAATTCCCAGAGAGAATGGAATGCATAGATATCTCCCATCTTGGTGGCAAGTTTATGGTGGGTTCCCTGGTTTCTTTCATTAATGGAGAGCCGGACAAGGCAAATTATCGTCGGTTTCGGATTCGCCATGGCGGCGGAAATGATGATTTCAGATCTGTTGCTGAGGTCGTAAAACGCCGCTATACACGGATCCTGATGGAAAATGGCCGACTACCGGATCTGGTCCTCATTGACGGTGGAAAGGGACAGCTGAGTGCAGCAAAGGAAGTGATAGAGACATTGGGGATACGGGACAAGGTGGAATTGGCTGCACTTGCCAAAAAAGAGGAGACAGTTTTTTCAATGCGCCATCCGAAAGGGTTGGTCCTTGATGTGAGAGAGCCTGCAGCAAGAGTGCTGATTCGAGTGAGGGACGAGGCTCATCGTTTTGCAATTACATTCAATCGTCAACTGAGGGAGCGAAACGCTGTTTCTCCCGGGTTGACGGAAGTCCCCGGAATAGGTGACAAGAAAGCCCGCCGTCTTCTTGGCCATTTTGGTTCACTTCAAGCAGTTCTTGATGCTGAAGACGAGACATTGTCCACAATCATCGGCCTGGCAGATATCCACAGTATCCGTGAATATTTTGGTAAGCCAGAATGACGCGGTTGTGGGAAAGCCTCGATAGGGCAGGCAATCCAGAGACAGCATTCATAGAAACTACGTGCAACTAACACACTGATTCAAATAAAGAGAGTCTTGGCCTGACCTCCATGTGGAGAGAATTGGCATTATTCTGGCATATAAGATAAGCAGAAATGAATAGCCTCCATTTCTACCTCAAAAAAAGCCGGTACCCCCCGGCTTTTTCCTTATTAAGCACAAAAACCTTGACGACTCTTTCCGCTACTCCTTCGCTCGCTACAAGCTCTTTCCCGCACAATAGTCCAATTGATCTTCAGAATTTCGAATATCTTTGAACGTAGAATTGGATATAATGAATGTTGAATGAAAACCTGGGGGTTCAATTGAAGACAAAAATTACTGAGATGCTTGGTATCGACTTTCCGGTGATTGCGGCCCCAATGTTTCTGGTATCGAATCCTGAACTTGTGGCAGCGGTTTCTGAGGCAGGGGGACTGGGAACCTTTCCGGCCCTGAATTACCGTACACCTGAACAGTTCGAAGAGGGGCTGAAAATAGTTAAATCACTGACAGACAAACCTTACGGAGTCAACATCATCACGAATAAGTCTAACATTTACCAGGAAAAACACCTGGAAATCTGCGTTCGACACAAAGTACCGGTAATTATTACATCTCTTGGCTCACCAAAATCAGTGATTGAAGAGGCGCACAAAATAGGATCAAAGGTATTCTGCGATGTCACCAACCTGGAATATGCGAAAAAGGTGGAGGGCCTCGGTGCTGATGCCGTTGTGGCGGTGGGCTATGGTGCTGGCGGACATGCCGGTAAGATTGTGGGGAATGTGCTGGTACCCTGGCTGGTGAAAAACCTGAGCATTCCCGTGATTGCAGCTGGGGGCATTGCGGATGGCAAGACCCTTCTTTCCGCCCTGGCACTGGGGGCGGCGGCTGGTTATATGGGGACCCGTTTTATTGCCTGCACAGAAACGGCGGTCAATGAGGACTACAAGAACAGTATCGTGTCGTCAAATCCGGAAGATATTGTTTTTACTGCAAAAGTAACCGGAAGTCATGCCAATTTCATCAACACGCCCTATCTGGAATCCCAGGGTACGGAACTGAGCTATTTTGAGCGCCTCTGGAGCCGTTTTTCTTTCACGCGAAAGTGGTTCAAAATGTATAAGGGATATCGGGCGATGAAGGGAATGGAACAGTCTGCTTCCAGTGGCAGGAAGAAGAAGGCCTGGAAGGATGTCTGGTCGGCAGGGCAAACGGTGGGATTGATAACGGACACAAAACCAGCAGCTGAGATTGTGTCCGAAGTCATCCGAGAGTATTCGGAGGCAAAGAAACAATTGCCTTGACAGCGGTCGGGGCGAAGGACGCAGGATCATGAGAGAAATTAAAGAATTGCTGAAGGGTACCATCCTTTTTGAACAACTGAATGATGAGGAACTGGAAAAAATCGCCGGATCTTTCACATCAAAAAAGTTTTCGCAAAAAGAGGTGCTTTTCCGGGAAGATTCCCCAAGAAGCCGATTTATGGTAGTAATGCAGGGTGAAGTCGAGATCAGCAAGCGGGTTCACGCAGGGAAAGAAGTTCTTGCGGTCCTGTCCAAGGGCGATTTTATCGGTGAAGCCGTATTCCTTGATGATACGGTTCATTCCGCTACCGCCACCGCGAAAACTGCTGTTCTTGTTATCCAGTTGACTCGGGAACGTCTCCAGGTGATTCGAAGGGAGAACCCGAGAGTATATTTTCTGATGGTAGAAGGTATTTCTAAATTGCTGAGCCGTCGGTTGGAAACATCCAGCAAGAAGCTGGTTCACCAGGGCACAGACTACCACGCGGACGGATTTCGCATGGAGCACGACCTGTTGGGAGAGCGGGGAGTACCGGCACATGTGTACTACGGAGTTCAAACGCTTCGTGCCATCGAGAATTTTCCAATTACCGGGGTACCCATCAGTCATTACCCGAACCTGATAAAGGGACTGGCCATGGTTAAAAAGGCTGCGGCACTGGCCAACCTGAAGCTGGAACTCTTTTCGGAGGAAGTAGCTGCGGCCATCGTAGCTGCATGCGATGACATTATTGGCGGTGCATTACATCGGCACTTTACTGTGGATGTTATCCAGGGTGGGGCAGGTACCTCCACTAATATGAACGCGAATGAGGTGATTGCCAATCGGGCATTGGAAAAACTGGGTAAGAAGCCCGGAGAATATGACACCATTCATCCAAACAACCATGTAAACCTGTCCCAGTCCACTAATGATGCGTATCCTACCGCATTAAAAATTGGCCTCCTGCTTTCTATCACCAGTCTACTGGAAGGAATGCGTCACTTGAAAAATGCTTTTTCTAAAAAGAAAAAAGAGTTTCAACATGTGATGAAGATGGGGAGAACTCAGCTTCAGGACGCTGTTCCCATGACCCTGGGTCAGGAATTTGGTGCTTATGCCACCATGTTGGGCGAAGACATTAGGATGTTGAAACAAGCAGCCAGATTGCTAAATGAAACAAATATGGGAGGTACCGCAATCGGTACCGGAATCAACGCCGATCCGGCCTACGCAAAGCTCTGTATTGAAGAACTGCGCAAAGTCACGGGAATGGATCTGGTGCTGTCCGAAAACCTTGTGGAAGCGACCCAGGACACTGGTGTTTTTGTGCAGCTTTCCGGTGTATTCAAACGGATTTCCGTTAAGATTTCGAAAATATGCAACGATTTACGGCTTCTCTCCTCAGGCCCCCGTGCCGGATTGAATGAAATCAATCTTCCTCCGATGCAGCCGGGTTCCAGCATCATGCCGGGGAAGGTAAACCCGGTGATTCCGGAAGTGGTAAACCAGATTGCCTTTCAGGTAATTGGAAACGATCTGACTATTACAATGGCAGCGGAAGCGGGACAGTTGGAACTCAATGTCATGGAACCGATCATAGCTTTCAACCTCTTTCAGTCAATTGACATTATGCGAAACGGAATGGTGGCGCTGGCAGACCGCTGTGTCCTTGGCATTACTGCAAATAAAGACATTTGCCGCAGCTATGTGGAGAACAGTATCGGTATTGTGACGGCACTGAACCCTTACATCGGCTACGAAAACTCCTCTTCCATTGCGAAGGAGGCATTGGAGACGGGGAAATCTGTCTATGAACTGGTTCTTGAGCGCAATTTGCTGACTAAGGAAGAAATTGACCGAATCTTATCTCCGGAGGCCATGCTTCATCCACGCCGATGGACGGAAGATGATTGATAAGGTTGCGTAGAGGGCAAGGAGGTCGACGTCAGTGCGGATATGATTAGGCACAGATGGGGAGCGATGAGTTTACAAGGCATGTGATGTCTGTGATCCTGTTTTAAATCGGCCGCCCACGTCCACTCACTACGCCACACTCTCAGGCAAAAAAGGTTGACAAGGCTGGTTGACTCGGACATAATACGCCTTGAGGAGGGAGAAAATGGATAAAGAAAAAACTCGCGAGCTGATGGACAAATCCCTTGAATTTATCAAGGAAACCTCAGTAAGAATTCGCAATCAGGCCAAAAAGAAATGGCGTATTTCCAACCTCAAGCTTGAGGTCTCCAGCCTGAAACACCAGATGACGTTGATTTACAAGGATCTTGGACGCTACATTTACGAATCAACAAAAGAAGACAACCTGGATAAAGAAAAGTACGAAGGTTTCTTTATCAAGCTGGGTGTACTGGAAGAGAAAATTGCGGAGAAACTGGAGTTGGTTCAGAAGATTGAAGAGGAAGCGCTCAGGGAAGAAAATGAAGTCCTGGAGACGACAGGCGAAGACGAGGAAGAAATAAAACAGTATCAGGACAAGGAAACTGCCGCAAAAGAAACAAAAAAGGGAAAGAAGAAAGAAACAAAGAAGCAAACAAAGAAAGATAAGGCAAAGATCGACGACGAAAGCGAAATTGCCAATCCATAAAAACTCAAATGTGGGGCTATGGTGCAGCTGGGAGCACGCTACACTGGCAGTGTAGAGGTCACGGGTTCGATCCCCGTTAGCTCCACCATTTTTGAAAAGAGAGCGGGCCGGAAGGCCCGCTTTTTTTGTTGTGATTCCATATGCAAGAGAACCAGATTACGCGTTCGTCTGCAATTTGCCAAATCGACTGGTTACAAGCTCCATGCGTACGCAACTTTGAAGAATAGAGTTCTTTCAAACGATTGCATCGGATTTAATTCAGTTGCGGCACGGTTGCCGGAGTAACCCAAATAGAGTAGGGTGCGAGGATTGATCTTGTAGCTAAATAGAATTTGTGGGAACAGAGATCGGGATATCCGGTTGTCCAGGTCTGTATATAGTTCCGGATTTTTTTCCAGGGAGGTATATTGAATGATGGTACGAATGAGCATCCTGGTGTTGAAGTTGTAAATGAAATGGGTTTGCAGGATGTGAGCAGTGTACAGTTTTTCCCCAAGTTCTCTCATTGTTTCCTGTGTTGCATCCAGTTCGAAATTTATGTGAGGCGTGGGCAGGAATGTAAGTTCTGTTTTGATCACGTTCCAGTTGCCAATACGATTGTTTTTCAGATCCACGTTTTCTCCGAAATACATATCCAGAGTGTAGATAAATTTCCGTTGTTTGCCACCGGTCCAGAACCCATAGTTTCCATAATGATGATTGACGTTATTGTAGGACCTCATTTCCGCGTCGTAGAAGAGACCCAAATAGGTTTGACCCGTCATGTTCAAATCCTGTTCGAAATGGAACATGCGGTGAATGGGATTCCCTGACATATCCTTTTGAATTTCAGTTGAGAAATAGGACGAGTATCGGGAAATAAAGGCACCGTCTTTGCCGTATCTCCTATGACCCATCAAAATGCCGGACTCTACAAAACCGACTTGAGGGATAAAGCCGATGTCGGACCGGAATCCATCCCCCATTCGCATGTGCCATGCTTCAAGGTACCAGTGTTCGTCGTCATGTTCAAAGCGGAAATCGTAGGCACTTCCTGACGTACTTTCCCCGTTCAGTTTATCGTTTTCAGGGTCATCCGGGTTCCGCGTATCGGTGTCTGTAACCTGGAACTTGAAAGTGTCCCTGTCAGTAAAATTGAATATGCCATCTATTGACAACAACGTATTGTGATAGCCTCCGCCTTCACGGTGGGTGACCAGCGCGCCGATTGTTGAATTTTTCAGAATGTCCCGTCTGAGCCGACCGACCGTTACGTCCGATTCACTATTCCAGGATTGAATAGAGGAGTCTTGTGGTCCCGGCAGAATCAGATTTGTGATGGTGTCATGAGCATTGAATATACCCCATGCGTATTTCCCGGATTTTCCTGTGGCTTTCAGCACATAGGATGGGTCTGAAATTGTCCGGGTATAGACAAACTGGCCTTCGGTCCGAAAAATGTCGGCTCCTTCAAGAAAGACCGGCCTCTTTTCATCATAAAACAGGGAAAACTGGCGATTGTAGCTGAGTTGTGCTGTATCGGCTTCGACCTGCGAGAAATCCGGATTCAGTGCGGCATTCAGCGTAATATTGGAAGATGGTGCCCATCGAATATTCATTCCCAGCTGGGTATTGCTGCCGCGTCCTGTCATGGGGTCTCCGAAGTCTTTCCGGTCTTTGGAGTCGGTTGTGGTCACGGTTGGATTGAGTTCAAGGTTTCGGCCGGGATGAACGCCTTCGAACCCTTTCGCATGGCTGATCTGGCAGAAAAAACAACTCTTATCTCGGTCAAATGGCACATTACTGATCTGGTAACGAAAATTTCTTGGATAAGCTCTGAAAAACCAGAATCCCCATGTGTGAATTCCGGTGCCATTTGGAAAACTGATTGAATTAAATGGAATGGCGAATTCGACTTCATATCCGTCCGCAGTAATTCGTCCAGCAGAATTCCAGATTGTGTCCCATGTGGAGTCTTCTCCGGTGCCCTCCACTCGTTTGAGATCTGCCTGAACCCCATATGGATTCACAAAAAATTCATAACCCCGGCGACTGTCATTGAACGGATCAATGGCAATACCGGTAAAATCATCCTGCCAGATAGTATCCCGGTCACTGATACTGGCACGAATCTCTTTCGGGTTTGGATCATGGGCAATGAACGCGACATACAGATTTTTCCGGTCATAGGTTACAAAAGCCTCAGTTTTGACCTTTGCCGGCAAATTATTTCCCGGTTCAATTTCATAATTCAGTGTCACATGGGTGGCATTTTGCCATTCACCAGGGCTGATTTTTCCATCAATCCGGATGGGTGACTCGGATTGTTTTACTGAATAGGTGGGAGGGCCGTCCGAGCTCTGGGCACTAAAGGTTGTCAACGGAAAGAGATTCAACGCAACGGCAACAATTGTCATCAGAAGGAAATGCTTCATGGAACCTCCGAGCCAAGTTTTCACGTTAGAGATACGAAGCAGAACAAAGAATAGTTTAGAAAAATTTAAACGGAAGAGTTATGGGCGATGGAGTGATCGGTGCACTTTAATGGGAGATGGCTGACAGAAAGGCGGACCGAGGACCAACTCCCTCATTCATCTTGTCTGTTATCAAACACTCAGCATACGGCCGCGGGCCAATTCTCTGACGTTTTTGTCTTTTTTCTGTACCGAACTTTAAACTGGCCTTTTACTTAACCTTGTCCCTATTTCTTATTCAGCGCCAGTTCGGCGGTGGTCCAGGGGAGAAGGGCGCATTTGATGCGAATTGGAAATTTCCGAACCCCGGATAAGGCTTGCAGGCTTGCGGGCCAGTCTGAGGGATCAATATCCCGATCGCCGGTGATAAAAGCTTTAACTTTTTCCACCATGCTTTTCGTTTCATCAACAGAAAGACCTTTGAGAATGTCGGACATGATGGAGCCGGAGGCAGTGCAGATGGCACATCCTTTTGTGCAGACGGAAATGTCAGTGATTGTTCTGCCATCCTGTTCAAACTGAATGTCTACATGATCACCGCAAAGGGGATTGAATCCTTCCTCTGTTCTGTCTGTGTGGTTCAATTCGTGGCAATTTCTCGGGTGTTCGTAGTGGTCCAGGATGAGGTCCCGGTACATATTATCCAGTTGCGTCGTCATTTGTGAAAAACCTCCAGTGTCTTTTGTATTCCGGCAACCAGTCGTTCCACATCTTCCTCCGTGTTGTAGAGGTAGAAGCTCGCCCGTATCATTGCGATTTCATCCATGTAATGAATGAGAGGCTGGGCGCAGTGGTGGCCAGCCCGGACGCAGATATCCATATCTCCGAGAATTGTTGCCACGTCATGGGGGTGGACACCTTCCACATTGAATGGCAGGATGCCGTTGTGGATACGGTTTGCGTTTCTGTAGAGACGGACTTTGCCCATGGCGCGGAGTTTTTCGTCTGCGAGTCGGGCAAGCTCGGTTTCATGTTGCTGTATCCGATCCAATCCTATGTTTTCAAGGTAATCAATGGCAGAGTGCAGGGAAATTGCACCGGCCATGAAGGGAGTTCCTGCTTCGAATTTCTGGGGAGGCTGTGAGTATGTTGTTTTCTCTATGGAGACGTTCTCAATCATGTCGCCACCTGTCATGAACGGCGGCATAGAAGCCAGGTGTTCGGATTTTCCATAGAGTACGCCGAATCCGTCCGCTCCCAGCATTTTGTGGCCGGATAGGGCAAGAAAATCAGGTTCAAAGCTGGAAATATCCAGGTGATGATGGGGGACAAATTGCGCCGCATCGAATACGGTCAACGCTCCGAATCTTTGTGCCAATCTTGTGACTTCTGCAACATCCGGGGTGGCACCAAGTACATTTGAGGCCATGGTGCAGCAGACAAAACGAGTTTTGTCCGTAATCGCGGATGCCAGTTCGGCCATGTTCAGTTCAAGCGTCTCTCGGTCGATTCCCACAACCTTAAGTGTTGCACCTTTTTTCAATGCCAGTTGCTGCCAGGGGACAAAATTGGCGTGATGTTCCATGATGGTGACGACGATTTCATCTCCCTTCCTGATTATGCTTTCACCAATAGTGGCGGCTACGAGATTGATGGATTCGGTAGTGTTTCGGGTGAATACCAGGTTTTCGGGGGACTGTGCATGAATGAATTGGGCAATGCGTTCACGGGCAGCTTCATAAGATGCGGTTGCTTGTTCACTGAGGCTGTAAACGCCCCGATGAATGTTCGCATAATTGAATCGATAGAAGTGATCCATGGCGTCCAGTACGACATTTGGTTTCTGAGTGGAAGCAGCCGAGTCCAGGTACGCCAGACCTGGGTGGTTCTTCAGGACCGGGAAATCATTCTGAACACCCTCAAGCATATCAATTCCCCCTTTTGTGTTCAAATCGATAATTTACCTATAACAGTATACGCCATTTTTAGAAATTGTTTTTTCTGGGGCTCATTCATTCTGCGGAAGAAATAATCCAGATTGCCTCTAAGAATCATCTGTTTCGCCTCTTTCGGGGAGATCCCTCTGGAATTCAGGTAAAAGAGCTGATTTTCGTCAAATGAATGCATGGTCGTACCGTGGGAACAGGACACATTCTGGTTCTCGATTTCCAATTGAGGATATCCGACTGAAAACGCCTTTGATGAAAGAATGTAATTTCTCGCCTGCTGGTAAGCGCTAACGTTTTCGCTGCCTGGCTTTACGTGAATCAGACCATTGAGAGCACAACGGCTTTTTCCGGCACCATATGTAATGGTGTTCATGTCCGATGTTGTCTCAGGGGCTGAGTGAATGGCTTTCAGTACGGTGTCGTTGATGGCGGAGCCATCCGCGATCACTGCCTGGTGAAGCTTCAAATCTGCACCGGGACCTGTCAGGTTGAAATGTGACTCACTCCGGATATGACCATCCGGCGTCTGGAGATTGGAAAACAAAAGTTGTGCGTTTTCTGCTATCTGTGCACGGGTCCGAATCATTGCGAAGGAGCCTTCTGCAGCGGAGGATGCCAGATTCAGTTTCAAAGAGGAACCTTCTGACAGATAGACCCTTACTTCAGCACTGACAAAACTCTGAGCTGCCGGAGCGTCCACCTTGAGGGTTAACTCCGCGGTCAAGCCGGGGTTCAGCAGAACGCGAATGTCCGCGGGATGAACATCCCCGGCTCTTTCAGTGGAGAGTATGATTTCCTGGATTTCAGGTGTTCCCTGCAGAACAATGATACCGGGTGTAGCGTACTCCTTCACAAGCTGAGAAAATGTGTCATCCTGAAACTGAAACGCGTCGTGACGAAAGAGTGCCTCCACTTCTTTCATTGAAACACTGTCGAGTTGTCTGAGTGCCGAATCATTTAGAGTATTATGTGAATTGGAGTGGGCAAGCTGCCCCGCTTCAAGATATTTCTCCAAATCTTCCTTTTTCATTCGGAAATACCGCCAGTCCTCATGGAGGCGTGTGGGGAAACGGTCTAAATCTGCTTTAATATTCATATCAATTTTCCTAATAGTTCAGCCAATGGAGCCATCCATTTCCAGTGCAATCAAACGGTTCAGTTCCACTGCGTATTCCATGGGCAGTTCTCTCGTAAAAGGTTCGAGAAATCCATTGACAATCAATGAGGAGGCCTCAGTTTCGGAGAGGCCCCGGTTCATCAGGTAAAACAGCTGATCATCCTGTACCCGGGAGACCGTCGCTTCGTGGGTTAATTTTGTGGACGGTTCAAAGATCTCCATTCGTGGATAAGTGTCGCTCTGGGATTTATCTCCGAACATCAGCGCATCGCAACGAACGTCGGACACGCAGTTTTTTGCGCCGGGGACAGTTTTGACCCAGCCCCGGTACGATGCCCGTCCGGTGCCTTTGGAAATCGATTTAGATATTATTCGGGAAGTGGTGTTGGGGGCCAGATGAAAAACTTTCGCTCCACTGTCCTGATGTTGTCCGTTTCCTGCCATGGCAACCGTGAGGATTTCTCCGTGGGCACCTTCTCCCTTGAGCAGGACAGCCGGGAACTTCATGGTGAGTTTGGAGCCTATATTGCCGTCCACCCATTCTACAACGGCATTTTTGTAGGCCGCTGCCCGTTTGGTCACGAGGTTCAGGACGTTGTTAGACCAGTTCTGAATGGTGGAATAGCGGATCTTCGCCCCATCCAGGGCAATTAATTCCACCACTGCCGCGTGGAGCGAATCCGCTGAGTACGAAGGCGCGGTGCATCCCTCAATGTAATGAACGTCGGACCCTTCATCTGCAATAATCAGTGTGCGTTCAAACTGCCCCATATTCTTTGCATTGATTCTGAAATAGGCTTGCAGCGGGGTGTCCACCTTGACTCCCTTCGGAACATAGATGAAGCTTCCACCGGACCAGACAGCAGAATTGAGCGCTGCAAACTTGTTGTCTGTATAGGGGATGACAGTTGCGAAATATTTCTTCACCATTTCAGGAAATTCCCGCAGCGCGGAGTCCATATCAAGGAAAACAATGCCCTCTCTGGCAAACTCCTCCTTCATGGAATGGTACACCACTTCAGATTCATACTGGGCTGACACACCACCAAGAAACTTACGCTCCGCTTCAGGAATACCAAGCTTTTCAAAAGTATCCTTGATGTCGGTGGGCACATCATCCCAGGTGGTTCCACCCTGTGCCCGTACAAAGTAGTGAATCTTTGAAAAGTCAATGGCAGTCATGATTTCCTGATCTCCCCACCAGGGCATGGGCATTTCCATGAACTTTTTGTAGCTCTTGAGACGGAAATCCAACATCCACTTCGGTTCGTTTTTCATTTCGGAAATGGCGCGTACGACGTCTTCGGTCAACCCCGCCTGTGCTTTGTACAGATAGTCTTCAGGGTTGGAAAAGCCATATTTATATTCTTCATTGATAGTTGTAAAGTTGTCTTTCATAATGTCAACCTCCCGGCTCACGATATCCGGCTTGCAAGGAAATCATATCCGTCTGATTCAATCCTGTCAGCCAGTTCCATCCCGCCGTCTCTGGCAAGGGTACCGTTAGCAAGAACAATAACTCGATCCGGGTTGAGATAATTCAAGAGTCGTTTGTAGTGGGTGATGAGGAGTATCGTTGTGCCACTTTCTCTGGACATGTTGATGCCGTTTGCGACGACCTTCATCGCATCCACATCCAGACCGGAATCCGGCTCGTCCAGAATTGCCAGCTTCGGTTTCAGCATAAGGAGCTGAAGAATTTCCAAACGTTTCTTTTCTCCACCGGAAAATCCATCATTTAAATAACGATAGAGAAAGCGCTGATCGATTCCCAGTTTTTCCAGAACACGCAGAAGCTCATCCTGGAAAGCATTATAGTCCAGCTCTGTACCATTGAGGGCACGAATTGCGGTCTGCAGGAATTTAATAACAGTGACTCCCGGAACCTCAATGGGCTGCTGAAACCCAAGGAACATACCCATTTTTGCTATTTTATCAGGCGATAGATCCAGGATGGGCGTGCCATCAAAAATCGCCTCACCTTCAGGAACCTGATAGTTCGGGTGGCCCATCAACGCGTATGCTAGAGTGGACTTTCCGGTTCCGTTCTTACCCATTAAGACGGTAAGTGTATCTGGTTGCACATCAATGTTGAGATTATGAAGAATCTCCTTGTCATCAATGTGGACAGAAAAGTTTTTTATAGATAAAAGTGACATTGTGATTCTCCTTTATTGAGCATAAACTTTCAATATTCCGGACTTACATCTCCATTTGGCGAAGGCGGTTTACCATCTCTTTCTCGTCCTCAATCAGAGCCGCAAGGGAAATAGAGGAAGTGAGCTTTTCGATATAGGTATCAATGGATTGCATCACGGGTCGCAATCCGCAATCCAGCGAATGGGCACAAGAATTGTCTTTCCGGAGGTTTGGGCAGATCCGACTGTCGTATTCCTTGACCTCCAAGGCCTGAAGAACATCAAAGACGGAGATTTCTTCACTATCCCTTGACAATAAATACCCACCATTTTTGCCTCTCGCTGCCTGAATGAGGCCGCCTTTCCGAAGTTTGAACAGAATTTTCCCTACATAACCGACCTTCAGGTTCTCAAACTCAGCGAGGACGGGTGCCTGAACGGGTTTCCCGTTACTCTTTTGTGCAATGGATAGCATCAACTTCAGCCCGTTTGTCTGTAATGCTGTAAAATTCATATTCAAACCTCCTATAAACAATATAGCAAACATTACTAAAAAGTAAAGCGAAAAACATAAAAAAAGTATGAAATCTTCTCAGGGGGCTAGACAGGGAAGGCGGGTGGGATGGCCGGGCAAAAGAATCGACATAAGTGGTCTCTTTGCATCCCCCTTGACAACAATGATTGGAGAAACCAAATTATATGTACAATTGAGTGGGCAAAACTATAAGTGTTCTGTGTGCGAATAATATGGTGGTGAGACACTCTGGGCCAGCTCATCGACAGGTTGTGAGGCAATTTAATAGAATGAGGAGAACTGATTTATGAGACGCAAATATGCCCGAACGATATTATGCTGCCTATTTTTTTCTGGTATTCTAATCGCTTCACCCATCGAGTCCTGCGCTCAAAAGGATCAGCCAATCAATACAATCCTCAAATCCTCCAGCCAGGACAGCAGCTTGCAGATCTCTCTTTTCACAGATAAGACATCCTATTTTATAGGAGATGAAATTCATTTCGAAGTTGTATTTTTCAATCGCGGAGATTCGCCATTTAGAATTTTGATTGACGATACCTTTGTCGGAAGTAATATTCAGTGTACCGATTTGAAGGGAAATAAATATTCTTATGAAGGTGGTTATCTTACGTGGTCTCCCAAGTCTGGTATATTTACCGGGAGGACATATTATTTGAAGCCAAATGAAAACGTCAGCATCAAAATGGATGCCCTCGTATATGATAATTATCGATTGCTCTTCAGTAGTTTGTTCGATCGCAAAGGCAGCAATCATTATGAAGAATTGAAGAAAAGGGAAAAATTACCTTCCAACTTTCCGGACAAGTATCTGTGTGCGGGTCGGATATTCCCATTGCTGAAACCAGGTAAATACAAGTTAACGTACACATATAAAACTACTGACGCCGATAAGCACTGGAAATTTTCACATGCGAAGTCTCCTCAGGAAACCTCTCTGGATTTGCTATGGATTGGCAAATCAACTTCAAATCCAATTGAAATCTCGCTTCAATAAATGCATATATGCGCCAGACCCAAGTTTAGAGTGCGGGGCAAATTCCGGGGAATCAATACGAAATAACCCTTGACGGCAGGGAGAAGGAAGCGCAAAGTAGACTCATGGCTGGAATTGCAAGAGTAATTGCACCCGGTGCCGCACACATCGTACAGCGGGGAAATCGGAGACAGAACGTCTTCCTGAAGGAAGGGGACCAGAAGAGTTGCCTGAGCATCGTGAAAGAACAGGCGGGAAAATATCATAGAAAAGAAAGGAGGTAAGAAATCAGTATTGTGTCACCATATTAAAAGAAACCTGCCGACACTGATAACTATAATTGTCCTTATTGGTATGATGGGTTTAATAGGTTTAATCGGTACAAGTTTTTCACCCAAATATGTTGTCAGATTGATCAGCATTACGAGCGGTATTTCGCCAAAGGCAGAATTGGAAATTAATGCGCGAAAAGAAGGGGATGTAAATATTATAATTGAGTTATTTAGAAAAGGGAATCTTGCTGCCTCAGGAAAGTATCATTTGAACATGCTTGCGAAACAAGTGGAAGAGGTTGTCGTTCCCCTAAGTATTAAACATGGGCATACCAATATTTTCGGAAAGACGGCATCCTATACTTCCATTAAAATTACTATTAATAGTAAAAAGATTAATTGGAAGTGGAAGAAGTAAAAATGTCATCTCAAAATTATCTCAACATTAGGAAACTTCCTTAGACAGCCATTCCAGGGCCTTTGTCAACAAAACCGACTGGCCTGAGTGAGGGATGGAGTGAGACTCTGACGTAAGTTGTGAGTGTGAGAAAGCGCAAGTGATGAAATCACGGGGTCGGTCATTTCCCGATTGTTTTTTCCTTTTCCGGTCAGGACGGAATGCTGAAGACCTTTCTTTTGCTTCTTTCACTTTCATTCACACTTTTTTCCTGTTGTAGTTAGTCACCTTACGTTATAATTCTTCCGTTGGCAGATATGAACCAATGGGGAGAAAAATGGGATTTAAAAAAGCAATTGTCAATCTGATGCCCAATCCACTGGTAAAGGTCTTTGCCGCCCCCTATGTGGCGGGGACCGGCCTGGATAGCGGACTCACTGTGTCGGAGCGTTTCTGGAAAAAAGATAGCCTTCATTCAACCATCGATTTGCTGGGTGAGGAAGTGTACGACCACGCTGAAGTCGAAGAAGTCGTATCTGTTTATCTGGAATTGATAGAGCAGCTTAAAGGCAAAAGATATGCGACGATTTCATTGAAACCGACCCAGTTGGGGATTTTTGAGGGAGAGAAGTACTGTCTTGAAAACATGCGAAAGATTGTTTCAATCGCTGGGAAGCAGGATCTTCACGTCACGGTAGACATGGAAGATCATCCTTATACCGACGTGACGTTGGGATTTTTCCATGCACTGAGAGAAGAGTTTGATAACGTAGGAACGGTGCTGCAGTCTCGGCTCTTTCGAACAAGAGATGATATTATGGCGTTGCCTAAGAAACCCTGCAAAATCAGAATATGCATTGGGATTTATAACGAGCCGGCCAATATAGCACTTCAGAAAAAATCCGATATGAAGGATCAACTTTTTGAAGACATGCAACTGCTTCTGGAGAATGGGCACTATCCGGAAATCGCAACCCACGATGTAGCGCTAATCAATCGGTGTGTTTCATTCATGGAAGAAAACGAAATTCCCACAGATCGTTATGAATACCAGATGCTGATGGGGGTTCCAAGAAAAGCAATACAGCATAAACTTATCCAACGGGGAGACACTGTGCGGTTGTATGTTCCATTCGCTGAGAAATGGAAATACGCGCTGGCATATTGCAAACGGCGACTTGCCGCCAATCCCATGATGGCTGCCTACGTGATGAAAAATATAGTGGGTAAAACTACCGGTAGATAGTCCTCTCAAACGGTCTGCGGCCCGATGCTTAATGTCAGATTTTGAGTGTCAGATGGAAGAAAACAGGGGAGTTGACTATGAAACTCTGTTAACCA
>CAZRHT010000022.1:33243-43468 GCA_964599895.1 uncultured Holophagae bacterium | reverse complement strand
CAACTCGTTTATTGACAGTTATTAATGGTTTTGGCTTGTCCGCAACACTGACAAATTTTGTCAGTGAATGACAAATTTTGTCAGTCCTTCTGGCAGAAGTGGGAGTAGGGGTGGGGTAAGAGTAAGAAAATGTTTGCAACTGCCCGTTCTTTCCGAATCTCTTCACTCTTGACTCTTGACTCTTCACCTATCACTCATCACTTTTCACCCTTCACTTCCCATTTCTTTACTTAGACTTAAACTCAAACTCAAACTTGTCTGTTCTTCACGCTTGACGAAAGGGAGCCAGCCCGGTAAACTATCGAAGGGTGCAGGGTTGTAACGGAGGGGATGATGGAAAGCTCAGAACATGGGTTGGAATACATTCTGGTAATGACAACGGTTGGGTCAGAGGAACAGGCACTGACAATCGCCAATGCCCTCGTATACAAGAAGATTGCGGCATGCGTTAACACGGTTCCCGCAATTCGTTCCATCTACCGCTTTAAAGGCAAAGTATGGGACGACGAAGAATACCTGCTGATTATCAAATCGACCGCCCTCCACTACGATGAAATAGAAAAGACCATCACTGCTCTTCACAACTACGAGATTCCGGAAATTCTGTCTTTCCCTATGCTGAAGGGGAAACCGGAATTTCTCAATTGGATTCAGGAATCTGTCCGTTAATGCTTCTGTTTCTCATTCGCCACGGCGAGACCCTGCCCAACCTGCGCAGGGAATTCCAGGGAATCGGCAATTTTCCACTTACAGACAAGGGGTTAACCCAGGCCAACCAGATTGCATCATTTTTCGATGACATTCCATTGAACGCACTTTACGCCAGCCCGATGATCCGGGCCATGGAGACGGCCATTCCTCTGGCACAAGCGAAGGGACTGGAGCCCGTCTCGATACCCGCTTTCCATGAAGTGGACTGCGGCAGGTGGGAAGGGGGTTCATTTCTGAAAATCCTGTCAGATGAGGGAGAATTGCTTCGAAAATGGCTCACGGACGGAAAAACTCCCGCACCCGAAGGAGAATCCCTGGGAGATGTGCATGCCAGAACAAAGGCCCCGTTGCATGAAATTGTTGACCGGCACCGTCATTCATCGGATAATGTAGCGATTGTGGCACATGGCGCGGTCAACCGTACCATCATTTGCCACCTTCTTGAGCTTCTACCGGACCGGTCATTCTGTTTTGATCAGGAAAATGGCTGTATCAACCGGTTTGTCCTGGATGACCCGTATCCCCCGAAGCTCTCAATGCTGAACAGTACCATCCACCTGGGAGGTTGACATGCAAACCGTCAAAGATGATATTTCCCGGCGGGTCTTCCATTTTCTTACCGAAAAGGGCGTCCCTGTCGATATGATTCAAGAAGAAAATCTATTCAAACGGCCGGAGAAGGACACGTTCGGCGACCTTGCATTGCCCTGCTTTCCCTTTGCCCGCCACCTGAAGCAGGCCCCACCACAGATCGCAGCGAACCTGAAAGAGTATCTGGGAGATATTCCCGGAGTGGAACAGGCGGTTGTGATGGGCGGGTATCTGAATTTCCATCTGGACAAGGCTGAGATGTTCCGGGCGTTATACCGGAAATTTCAGGAAAATCCAGCCGATATTCTGACCTGGAAGGAATTTGACGGGCGGAACATTCTGGTTGAGTTTTCTTCTCCAAATATTGCCAAACCTTTCAGCATTGGTCATTTGAGAAGTACGGTGATTGGCAATTTTCTTCAGAATCTTTTTCGTTCCCTCGGAGCAAACGTCATTGCAGTCAATCATATCGGGGACTGGGGCACACAATTCGGAAAACTGATTGTCGCATTTGAGCGCTGGGGGAAACAGGATGCGCTCGCAGAAAACCCGGTTCGTCATCTCCTTGATCTCTATGTCCGGTTCCACAAGGAAGCGGAGGAGAACCCGGAAATGGAGGAAGCGGCCCGGGCTGCATTCAAACGCCTTGAGGACGGCAGTGAAGCGGAAAACAACATCTGGAAAACCTTCAGGACCCTCTCTTTAAAGGAATTCAATCGAACATATGATCGCCTCAATGTTCATTTTGACAAGGTGCTGGGGGAAGCATTTTACCGGGACAAGCTTCAGCCGGTGATTGACACACTAAAGGGAAAAAATCTCCTTTCCATCAGTGACAGCGCAGTGATTGTCAGCCTGGATGAATATGATATGCCGCCCTGTCTGATTCAGAAGTCAGATGGGGCTTCCCTGTACGCGACCCGGGACATCGCCGCCGCGGTTTATCGTCACGACACTTTCGGTTTTGACGAGGCACTTTACGTGGTGGGGGCAGAACAGGCGCTCCATTTTCGCCAGTTCTTCAAGGTGTTGGAATTGGCCGGGTTTGACTGGGCTGCCCACATGCACCACATCCCTTTTGGTCTGTATCGATTCCAGGACGGAAAAATGTCAACGCGCGACGGCAAGGTAATTTTCCTGGAAGAAGTTCTGGACGAGGCGGTTAGCAGAATCCGCTCTTTGATGGAGAAAAAGAACCCTGATATTCCGGATAAGGAACGGGCCATGATCTCGGAAACCCTCGGTACCAGTGCCATCATTTTCAATGACCTGAAGAACGACAGGGTCAAGGATATTAAGTTTTCATGGGATGAGGCCTTGAACATGGAGGGGGATTCCGGTCCCTATATCGCCTATTCTTATGTTCGCTGCCGGAGCATCCTGGAAAAATCCGGGGGCATAACCGTAGTGGATCCGGCCCGCGTCACAATCAATCATCCGGTTGAAGCCGCGTTGATTCAAAAATTATCCCAGGCACATGGTAGTCTGCTCTTGTGCGCCAAACACCATAAGAGTCATTTTCTGGCCCAGTACCTGTTGGACCTCACGCATACTTTTCACAGCTTTTACCACAGCTGCCATGTCATCGGAGATGATCCGGTTCAATCCTCTTTTCGCCTTGCACTGGTCGAACTTACCAGTGCCACTCTGAAGGCGGGAACTCGACTGATGGGAATGCAACTACCGGAGAAAATGTAAATGAAGGAGAAAACAGGCCCTGTTGGGATTATTCTAAATCCGGCCGCAGGACGTGGTAAAGCCGCATCGTTTGGCAGACAACTGGAAGAAATCGCGCTGGAATCGAAGGTACCGTTTCTCTGGCGGGAAAGTGAGGCACCGGCACATGCCACATCCCTTGCAAAACAGATGATGGAAGATGGATACAAAACCATTATCGGTTGTGGCGGAGATGGTACGATCAATGAAATTGGGTCCGCGCTGGCAGGACACCCTGAAGTGAAGTTCGGCATTGTCCCCCTGGGTATGGGTAACGATTTTATTCGAAGTGCCGGTATCCCGAGGGATCCAGACAAGGCGCTCCGTATGATTCTTTCGGGAAACTACAGGGTGATCCACAGCGACTGCGGGAGGATTAACGGACACCATTTCTTCAACAATCTCGGCATCGGCTTTGACGGGGCGGTAGTACTTACGGCCCAGAAAATTAACCATATGAAAAACCCGTACTATGCAGGTGTAGCACGGCATCTGCTGACCTATCGCACCTTTGCCGCCCACCTGCGGTCTGACGGAAAGGCCCGGATGTCAGAACCCATCTTCATGTTTGTGGCATCCATCGGAAAAGCTTACGGCGGTGGATTCTATATTACTCCGGACGCAAGGCTGGATGACGGGCTCATGGATGTGGTAGTGGTACCGGGAACGAACCATTTTTCCAGGCCATGGCTTCTCTATCTGGTTTCCCGAAGGAAACATTTGAAACACAAAGGATTTCGTTTCTTCCGTTCCAGAAATGTGGAACTGGATCTCTATGATAAAGTGCTCAATGCTCATGTGGACGGCATTCATATAACCGTTACCGGTAAGGTGAAGGTGGAACTGATCCCGGGTGCCTTGTCTGTCATCAGTGAAAAAGAGGGGGGAAAATGAAAAAGCTGTTTTTTTCTGCTATATTCCTGATTTCTTTCCTGTCGTATTCCGTAGATCCCATCCTCTCGTCACAACTTAAGAAAGGGATGACGGGCTACGGCCTGACCGTATTTGAGGGAAATCGTATTGAGAAATTCCCGGTGGAAGTACTGGGACTGCTCCAGAACCAGACTCCCGGGGAAAATCGGGTGCTGGTCCGCTGCGGCGGACCGGTGATAGAAAAGGCCGGTATTATTGCCGGCATGAGTGGCAGCCCGGTTTATTTTGATGGCAAACTGGCCGGCGCCATCTCATTCGGCTGGGAATTCGGGAAAGAGCCGATAGGCGGTCTCACTCCCATCGAAAATATGCAGTCGGTTACCCGTCAATATGGAACCCGCGGTAGTACCCACACGCTGAGATTTGAGGACATCCCTGATATCAATAAGATTTTGAATCCGGACAGCAAGAGTTTCTATCCCAGAGAACTGCAGCAGGCATTTAGGCAGGGTTATTTTGTCAGCTCCGGATTCCATGATTTGCCATTTTCTACCGTTTCTGCCTCTTTTGCAGGGGAAGCCACAGACGCTCCCAAAACACTGAAGCCAGGTGGTGCTGTTGCCGTGGCATTGACCCGGGGTGCGCTGAACCTTTACGCCATCGGGACTGTCACATCGGTGGAGGGCAGCTACGTACTGGCGTTCGGCCATCCCCTGTTCGGATTGGGCAGCATAGCAATTCCCATGCACACGGCCACCATTCTGACCACCTACCCCTCACTCAAGAGCTCCAACAAACTTGGTGCCATCGGAGCTGACGTGGGTACCGTGGTGGAAGACCGGAGTGCGGCCATCCTCGGGGTTCTCGGCAGGAAAGCAGATATGATTCCCATGACAGTCAAGGTCAATTTCGGAAGCACATCCACAACCTACTCGCTGGAACTTGCGGAACACCCATTGCTGACACCGTTCCTCACCAATCTTGCCGTGCACAACATTCTCAACACTGCCTGTGAAACAGTGGGCCTTCATTCCTTCAACCTCCAGGGCCGTATTGACATTAGCGGTCACCCTTCCCTGAAGCTGGATGCTATGGTCATCGGCACATCCATGGCGGGAATCAGCGGACAGATCACGTCTTTGGTACAGGCAGTACTTCAAAACCCCTATGACAAGGTTCATATCAAAGGAATTACCCTGAACCTGAATTACGCGGAGCAGCTGAGAATGGCCCAGCTCATCAAGGTAAAATCCTCAAGGGCAAGGATTCATCCCGGCGAAACGGTCCACCTGCAACTCTATCTCAAGCCATTTCAGCGGGAACTGTTTATCAAGAACATTACCCTCACCATTCCGGAAAATATGAAGCCCGGAGACTACCATGTGGAAATCGGTGATGGATTTTCTATCATGAAAATGGAATCCAAGATTCTCAAGCAGAAGATTGAAAGCCTGGATGGCTTTATTCGACTCGTGAACAATTTTCTTCGGAATAACAAACTGTATGTCGGGCTTGCGGAAAAAACTTCCGCCCTGTACATGGGAGAATCCGTTCAATCTTCGCTACCGGCGTCTGTGATGGAGACGGTGGAGATGCAGGGTGTTCATATCCCCAGGACGGGGAAATGGAAAGAATTCCGTGCCGTAGATGTGCTGACACTGGACGACGTGGTTCAGGGTTATTTCTCTTTCCCTCTGACAGTCGTCGCAAAGTGACAAGAAGGGGATTGAGGCAAATCGGACTGGTCCCACTGTGAGAATGGCGACAGGACCTTCGTACCTCCCTTATCTATGTTTCAGTTAATCTCGTGTTGCGTTGACGGCAATTAGAATCGGAAATGGCCCAGTAACGGCATCCTGACCTTTCCTTCAAAATTTTAAAAAAAAGAACTTGCGAAAATAATTCAGTGTGTATAATAATGATGAGTTTTGCTCTTTTTAATTTTTTTTTTTGGGAGGCTTTAATGAGCTATCTGAGTCAGGTGTATGATGGACTGATTGCCAGGAACCCCGGTGAAGAAGAATTTCATCAGGCGGTCAGGGAAGTCTTTGATTCACTGGAAATCGCGTTGCCGCAGCACCCTGAATTTGAACAAACCAGTATGTTGGAACGGTTCACAGAACCGGAACGTGTCGTTATGTTCAGAGTTCCATGGGTGAATGACAATGGAGAAGTTCAGGTAAACAAAGGATTCCGGGTAGAGTTCAACAGCGCCATCGGCCCGTATAAGGGCGGACTCCGATTACACCCGTCGGTCAAATTGGGAACCCTGAAGTTCCTGGGATTTGAACAGATTTTGAAGAATGCCCTGACCGGCATTCCAATGGGTGGCGGTAAAGGTGGGTCAGATTTTGACCCGAAAGGCAAATCAGACAATGAAGTAATGCGTTTCTGCCAGAGCTTCATGACGGAATTGTTCCGCCACATCGGCGCGTATACCGACGTTCCCGCAGGGGATATCGGTGTCGGCGGCCGGGAAATCGGCTTCATGTTCGGACAATACAAGCGTCTGGCCAACAAATGGGAAGGTGTCCTGACCGGTAAGGGCCTCAACTGGGGTGGCAGTTTTGCCCGCACTCCCGCCACTGGATATGGACTGGTCTATATTACCCATGAGTATCTGAAAGACGTTCGCAAAACTGATTTCCACGGCAAAACCGTGGCAATGTCCGGTTCCGGAAATGTCGCCATTTATGCCTGCGAGAAAGTACATCAGCTGGGCGGCAAGGTTGTGACCATGTCAGATTCCAACGGCTGCATCATAGACATGAATGGTATCGATCTGGACCTGGTGAAAGATATCAAGGAAGTCCGCCGTGGCCGAATCAAAGAATATCTCCAGAAACATCCGGAAGCTAAATACAGTGAGAACCGGAATGATGTCTGGAAAGTAAAATGTGATGTAGCATTACCAAATGCGACTCAGAATGAGCTGGATCTGGAAGACGCCAAAGCGCTGGTCGCCAACGGCTGTCTGGTTGTGGGCGAGGGAGCCAACATGCCGACAACGCTGGAAGGCACCAAGTATCTCCTTGAAAACGGTGTTGGTTTTCTGCCGGGTAAGGCTGCAAATGCCGGCGGCGTCGCAGTTTCCGGACTGGAAATGGCACAGAACAGCTATTTCACCCAATGGACCTTTGAAGAAGTGGATGGCAAATTGAAAGGTATTATGCAGAATATCTGGCAGAACATTTCCACTACCGCCAAAAAATACGGCGTGGAAGGAAACTATGTTCACGGTGCCAACATTGCCGGTTTCATGAAGGTCGCGAACTCAATGATGGATCAGGGAGTTGTCTGATCTGAGTCCACTTTAGACGTAATTATGCTTGAAAGAGGGGGTGACTTTGTCACCCCCTCTTTTTGTCAGGTTTTCAGGCTCCAGTCTTCCTTGGGCTTCAAAATTGCCCCGGTCCCAGTCTTTCCGTTAATCCGAACAGACAATGGTTCGTCCAGGTGCAAAACTCGGAGGTGTTCGGTTGTCTCCACAGCGGGGGTTTTTTTCAACCAGTCCCAGTCAATGAAGTTTCGCTTTCCAGGTTTACCGACATGGATGTAAGCCAATTTCATGGAAACCATATTGTGGAAGAAATGACTGCCATGTGAGGGCTCCACGCGAAAATTTCCCAGATGAGATTCCACAAAGATCGTAGCCTGGGATATCTGTTCCCAGTCCACCGGAATGCCGAGCCATGGATCACTGGTTGCCCAGCGCCCAAAACCAATGAGAATATAGTGTCGATTCTGTTTTCTGAAACGGGCATTAATTTCTCCGATTTCCCTGGCGATATCCCGGCTTCTGGCCACATTGAACGTATCGGGGTTTACCAGTACAATATCCTGAAGGTTGTTGAAACTGCCATTCCCAAGTGCTTTTTCTGAAAAGCAAAGAGCGTTGTCCTCAATGCCGTCAGGAATTTCAATGTCTTCTGTTTCCATCCCCACTACCATAGGCCGTATCTGGAGAAAATAGAAATCCCCTGTCCAATGTCCGTTTCGGGAAAGATTTAAGGCAAACTCAATTTCCACCGGTGAACCAAAGGCATCTTCCCCGATTTCCAGCGCTTCCCGGAGAATTTCTGCCAGTGGAAAAACCCGATGCTTCAGTATATGGGCAAAGGTGACAACCTTAGAGCCTTCCTGTTCAACTGTGTCACGCATTCTTCCGTCTTCCCGGCAGAAGGTGCTGCCGACAAAAAAGAGAGTGCCATCTTCCAGTGCCGTATTAAGGGGGAGTTCGACCAGTGAAAAACCTTCGTCATTTCTTATTTTTATCGCCGGGTTGTCCATGCTCAGTCCGTAAAATTCATTCTGGCTGTTGCGAATCAATTCACCGATTTCCCCGTAAGGAGGATTGGCTGCCGGGTGATGAGGGGAAAATCTGTAGGTTTGTTTACCGTCCACAATGGTCTTTCCCAGACCCAATGCCAGGTGAACAACGCCCTCTTCCGGTTTCATACCGGTGAACGGGTAGAAATTGTAGGACTGCGCGACTCCTGAAATGACGGGATAAAAGTGTTTGCCATGCCTTTCTCCGACAATTTCCTGGACAATCACAGCCATCTTTTCCTCTTCAATCCGAAGATTGGAGCTCATGGCATATTGTCGTGGAGAAATCATGTACACCGAGGCGTACACCAGTTTGATGGCTTCCATCAGTTGACGCCGCCTTGTCCTCGGTTCCGAGTGATTGTTGGGCAACATAAAGGTCTTATAGAGTCCCGCGAAGGGCAGCGCCTTCGAGTCCTCCAAGAGGCTGGAGGAGCGGACAGCGATGGGGGCGTGGGCTTCTTCGACGAAACGACGAACCGCCTGCTTCACGGCCGCCGGCACCCGCGCCCTTCGAAAAAGGCGGACCACTTCCCGATCGGTTTCGCATGCCATTGCCTGCACATGAAGATTATTGGAGGCCATGAATTCATCAAATAGATCGGTACTGATCACAAATGTGTTCGGAATGTTGATGGTGGCACCCTTGTGCTGAATCAACTCCCGCATTCGAGGTAAGAGCGTGTTGAGAAAGGCAATTCCCCTTGCCTTTCCGCCGATGGAGCCGCTCCCAAGGCGCATAAAATGATGGTGGGCATCAAAATGTGCGGTGCCGAAATCGGCAATGGCCCCACTCATTTCCCTGCGGAAAAACAAATCCAGCGTATTGGCAATATATGTTTTCACCTCTGAAAGGTTCTCAAACTCTTCGATTGTCCGGTGACGGATTTCCTCTGCCATCTCGAATTCACCCCTGGCACGCAGCCAGATTGAAAAATGATTCCCCCGGGCATGAAACAGCAGACTTTCCAGAGGGATTTTCTGAATTTTTTCAATCATTTCCTCAATATTGTGCGCCCGATCCACCTCGGTACCGTCCGGCAGCCGGAAACTGAAATCTCCGAATCCAAAATTCAGCTGGATGAACTCCCGGAGTTCAGAGTCAAGCTGGGGGCTGTCCTTTTTCAGAAAGGCGAGCCCTTCCCTTTTTGCGATCAGCTCGGTGTCATCTTCGAGGGATTGAATTAGAATGGGAAGGTCGGGAGTATTCTTGCGCATGCTCCGGGACAGTCGAATTCCGGCACGGGGGTCCAGTATTTCCTTTCTTGGGAACCGGATATCTGAAATAACACCCAGTAGTTGATTCCTGTACTTTCTGGCAACTTCTTTTGCCTGCTCATAGGTTTCCACCATCAGAATCCGGGGGCGTGCCCGCATACGCATCATCCGTTGATAATCGTTGACACTTTCTGATATCAGATATCGGGTTTGTTTTAATACCTGGGTGTAAAGGATAGGGAAAATAAAGGAGTAGTACCAGGGAGAATCCTCCACCAGAAGGATAACCTGAACACCTTTTTCAGAGTCTGCCGGAGCGTTCTTCATATCCTCCACGTATTTGATGATGGCCAGGAGGATCTTTGTGTCTCCGAACCAGTAAAAGACCTTGTCAATGGTATCCGTTTTGCGGATGGTGATCAACATTTCCCTGGAAACCGGTTCGTAGGTCAGCATAATGACAGGAATACCGGGGGATGCCTTCTTGATTCTGCCACCCAATTCAATAGCAGACAGGCCAGAAACGTGGGGCATGGTAATAACCAGATCAAAGCTCTGCGAAGCCAGCAGTTCCAGTGCCTCTTCAGCATTTGAAGCGTTGGTGATTTTGGGTATGGAACGGAGATTCAAATCGACATACTCGCTGAAAATTCGTTCTGAAATTCGGCCGTCCTCTTCCAGAACAAAGGCATCATAGAGGCTTGAAACCAGAAGAATTTCCCGGACACGGTGGTGCATCAGATCGTGAAAACCACTGAATTTAGGACTGTACTCACTGTTCAACTTC
>CAZRHT010000022.1:15570-33143 GCA_964599895.1 uncultured Holophagae bacterium | reverse complement strand
GCTTTCGTGTACAATGGGTTATCCTTTGCTGGAGGCGAATGGTTGAAAAATGATTGTGAAATGCGGGCATTTATTATCAGTCGGATGATTTCGCGCTATCCGGTTCTTGCGGACCGGATTCGCAAACGAATGCGGCGTATTTTGCAGAAGAAATGGAAAATATCGGACGATTTTCTGAAATCAGAAGCAAGCAAAAAGGCACTGGAAGATCAGAAAAGGGAGGGGATAGACGATCCGGTTTCCCAGGAATCAGCGGACCGGTGGAATGACCGGGTACGGGAACATTTCCGCCAGATGACAGATTATTATTTTGCCTGCCATTTTCCACTATCCACAGCAATCAAAATTGTCGATGAGATAAAGTTCGTGAACCTCCAGCTTCAGGAAATGATCGACATGGAAGATGCCCCTTTTGAACTGCAGGATAAGGTGGACCAGCTGAAGAAAGGCAAAGGCGGGGAAACCGATAGTGAAGATGCAGAACTGGAACACTTGAAAGTCAATATGATCCGCAATTTTATCAGTGAAAGACTCGAGTTCATCGGAATCGCAAAGCAATTTTTCACCTTCAACGATCTTCAGGAAATCAAGGCAAGAATTATCGGTACCGGGAAGATAGGTGGCAAAGCTGCCGGATTGCTTCTGGCCTATGCCATGCTCCAACGAGCAAAGGAAAAGGATGAGACTGTACCTGAAGTTTCCATTCCAGCTTGCTACTATCTTGGCTCCGATGTGTTCTATCAGTTTTTTGAGGAAAATGAAGCATTGTTTTTCCAGATCCAGAAGTATAAATCGGTTGAGCATGTGGAAAAAGAGTACGGGGCCCTGAAAAAGAAGATTGCCCATTACCAGTTTCCTCCCAGTGTAACAATAAAACTCAGCAATCTTCTGAACAAATTCAAAGGGATGCCCATGGTGGTCCGTTCTTCTTCCCTCCTGGAGGACAATGTCCAGACTTCCTTTGCCGGGAAATACGAAAGCGTATTTGTGTCAAACAGTGGAAGACCGGAAGAAAACCTGAGTGAAATGCTCAGCGCCATTAAAACCGTCTACGCTTCTGTGTTTTCCCCGGACGTGATCATCTATCGAAAGGAAAAGAACCTGGTAGACTACGATGAAAAGATGGCCGTCTTGATTCAGAATGTTGTGGGCAGCCATCGGGACGGCATGTTCGCTCCGTTTATCGCCGGGGTGGGCTTTTCATTGAACATGTTTAAGTGGAGTCCCAGGATCAACGAAGAAGATGGCCTGTTGCGGGTTGTGCTCGGTCTGGGCACCCGGGCTGTGGGGCGGGTGGGGAATGATTACGCCAGACTTGTTCCGTTGACTGATCCGACATTGCGGCCGGAAAAGAGCCCCGCCGAGTTAACCCGGTACGCTCAAAAACAGGTGGATATGCTAAACCTGGAAAAGCGGGTTGTAGAGACAATTCCCATGGCGTCGGCGGAACAACTCCTTCGCCGGGATGAAATATCAATGGCAATGTCCCTGGTCAAGGACGGGTACCTGTCGGATTCATGGTTCAGTCGTTCTCCAGATGATCGGGCAATCGTAACTCTGAACGGCGTTCTCAAGGGAACTTTCCCCGGGGAATATCATCGGGTTCTGCAGCTGTTGCGAGAGGGTTACGGGATTCATGTGGATACTGAATTCGCAGTTGATTATGACAGTAAGACCGGGAAAATGAACATTTTTCTTCTCCAGTGCCGCCCACTTGCCCAGGGGATCCATCTGGCCCCGGTTAGCATTCCGAACCCGGGAAATAAAGAAGACATTCTCTTCAAAGCGGTCGGTATTACGCCCTGTGGGATTGTTACAGGACTTCGATATATCGTGTGGGTTGACCCGGCCGCGTATCTGAAACTCCCCGAAGAACTCCTGAGACGTGAAGTGGGCAGCGCGGTGGGACTTTTGAACCGCAAACTGCCCAGGAAGAGTTTTGTCATGTTCGGACCTGGCCGCTGGGGCACTCTGGATGTAAAACTGGGCGTGAATGTCCGATACGGAGACATCAACAACTGCGCGGTCCTGGTGGAACTGGCAGAAAAAGAAGGTGGATTTTCGTCGGATGTATCTTACGGGACCCATTTTTATCTGGACCTGATTGAGGCAAACATTTTTCCACTTTCCATTTTTCTGGATGACCCTGCCACTGAATTTAACAGTGGCTTTGTTCGAAACGCAACCAATCGGCTCACTGATCTTTTACCGGATCACGGGGAACTGACGGAAGTCCTCCAGGTAGTGGACCTGGAGAAAGAAAACCCCGGCAAACGACTTTCCATTTACATGAGCCTGAGAAGAGGACGCTCAATGGGCGTATTGGAGGAATCATGATTTCATCCCCAGGCAATCCAGCCATTAAAACATTAAAAAAACTGAAACACAGGAAGTATCGCCGGCGAATGGACCAGTTTCTGGTTGATGATGCCGACGTGTTCCAGGAAGCGGTGAAAGCCGGATTTCGACCTGAACAGGTTTATTCCTGTACAGCCCTTCCATTTCTTGAGGAATTTTACCCAGTGGACGTTAAAGAATCGCTCCTGGCTCCCATTTCCGACATGGTCTCCTTTTCCGGTTTCATTGCTATCTTTTCTGCCATTGTTCCCGACACCGAACAGGAAGATGACCGTGTCGTGGTCCTGGATGGGGTACAGGACCCTGCAAATGTCGGGGCCATCCTCCGCTGTGCCGTTCAGTTCGGGGTAACTGGCGCCTGGCTGAACGATGATTGCGCAGATCCTTTCTCTCTCAGAGCACTCAGAGCTGCCAAAGGTGGCACATTTAACCTGCAGGTTCTTAGACTTGGGAAACAGGAACTGGAGCTGAAACTGGAGAAACCCGGCCGGACAGTCTATGCCGCAGACACAATTGGCGGGGAATCGCTGGAAACCATCGCTCCATCCCAACCCTTTGCGCTGGTGATGGGAAGCGAGGGAGGGGGAGTCAGTGACGAACTCCGGAAACAGGCGGACGTCCGGGTCACGATACCTGGAGCAGGCGCCATAGAGTCTCTGAACGTGGCGGTTGCGGCAGGGATTATTCTCTACCAATTCAGTTCAAAACTGCCGGCAACTCCATCAACAGCCTGATACACCCGAAACGGGAAGTTTTTTATTGACAAAGGACATTTCGGTCATTACAATCTCATAGCTGTCGGCTCAAACCGGCAATGATCTTTGACACGGAGCGGGCCCATAGCTCAGTTGGTAGAGCACCTGCCTTTTAAGCAGGGAGTCGATGGTTCGAACCCATCTGGGCTCACCATTTTTTACCTGCGTCCCCATCGTCTAGCCTGGCCCAGGACACCGCCCTTTCACGGCGGCGACAGGGGTTCAAATCCCCTTGGGGACGCCATTTTTTTCTCTCAGTGCCTTTTCACATTCAACCTCTCCATAACACTGCGATATTTTTAAACCCCAACGGGGTAACGATGTACCTTGTCGCCACATAACGTCCACTCTCCCCATAGATTCCTTTGATCTGCATGTTATAATCGTTGCCATCAGAGCGGCAGGGGTAAAAAATTGACACATAAAAAACTTCCCGGTCTTCCAGCTGAAAATCTCGACCTCAGTGGAAATACAGGAACGTTAACGCTAAGAAGTCAGTATGTGTCCTCATAGTTGTCCCCAACAGGTCAAGAGAGGGTTGGTATGAAGAAAGCTGTTTCCCCTGATGAAAATTTTGACCGAAGCAGGATGGATGTCGGTTATGTGCCCAGGGAAAAGGCCACCGGCAAGTGCTATCGGTCAATGGGATTCAAGTGCGGTCTGGAGATTCACCAGCAATTGAAAACAAAGAAGAAGCTATTCTGTCACTGTCCTTCCGGGCATTACCAGGAAGCGGAGGATTTTGATGCTGAGATTGTCCGTCACATGCGCCCGACTTTGAGTGAGCTGGGGGAATATGATGGGACAGCACTGATGGAGTTCAAGACCCGGAAGAACATATTTTACCGGCTGCGAAATGACACTGCCTGTACATACGAATTCGACGATACGCCACCATTTCTGCTGAATCGTGAAGCACTGACAATTTCAATGGAAATTGCCCTGCTCTTAAAAACATCTGTGGTGGGTGAGGTTCATATTACCCGTAAGCAGTATCTGGACGGCAGCATTCCCACGGGTTTTCAGCGAACAGCTATTATCGGCATCAATGGAACCATTCCGATTCGGAGCAAACAGGTTGAAATTATTCAGATCAGTCTTGAGGAGGATTCGTGCCGGGAGGTTTCAGATATCCGTCATAACCGCGTGTACCGGACCGACCGTCTGGGCATGCCCTTGATTGAGGCGGTTACCGGGCCCGATATGTCAACGCCGATGGAAGCGTACGAAGCCGGTCAGTACATTCGGTTTCTGACACGCAGTACCGGCAAGGTCCGGACTGGAATCGGGGCGGCACGTCAGGATGTCAATGTTTCCATAACCGGTGGTCGTCGTGTTGAGATCAAGGGCGTATCGAGAATTCATGACATCCCGAGACTTACCCATAACGAGGCATTTCGCCAGCTTGCTTTGCTGCATATTCGAGATGAGCTGTCAGCTCGATTCAAGCAGAAGAAAGCAGTTGATATAAAAGAGGTCGATTTACCGGCCTCTCTGATCAATGATGACTGTTATCCATTGAGAACTGCGTGGGAAAAAGGGTTTCGTGTCGTGGCGGTCCGATTGAAGGGGTTCGGATCCATCCTGTCCCATTTTACCGGGCCGGGGCGGATGTTCGCAGACGAAATAGAGGAACGATTGAAGGTTATTGCCTGCCTGGAATCACCCTTTATGAGCCATTCGGAAAAACTGAATGGGGAAATGCCGGAATCATTAAATAGTGCTATCCGTTCACTGGTCCAGTGTGGAGAATCCGATGCATGGATTCTTATATGGGGCCCGAAAGAGGATATCCCCACTGCACTGGAGACAATCAGGGAGCGGTGTGAACTTGCATTTGATGGTGTCCCGGATGAAACGAGGAAAGCGATGCCGGACGGCACGACGATCTTTGAGCGCGTACTGCCTGGCCCGAATCGAATGTATCCGGATACGGATTCCTCACCAATTGCCATTTTAGACAGTGAAATTGAGACAGTTCGTTCAGAACTGCCGGATGATGTGTCTGAGATGATTCAGAAACTGGACGAATGGCACGTCCCTGAGGACACATACCCGTATATCCTCAGTCGGAACCTCTTCCCTCTGCTTGAAACACTGATTGAACGCTTTCAAGTACCCCCTGTTTTTGCCGGAACCCTGTTGGGGCACCGGTTGAAGTACCTGGAAGGTCATTTCAGTCCGTCGGCACCATTCCACAATGAACGAATCCTTGATCTTGTCCAATATGTTACGGATAAAAGGATGAATACAAATATTCTACCGGCGATGCTGAAGGAACTCTATCAGCATCCCAACATGGATTTTGATTCAATATGCTCAACGGTCGGTTACCGTAAAACGGAGGCAGAGAAACTCCACAGCCAAATCCCCATTCTGATCAAAAAGTTCCAGGAGATCAGAATTTCTGATCAGCCGGATGCCTGTATCGCATGGGTGATGGAGCAGCTTCGCCGGCCGGCACTGGGAAATATCAATCTTTCCAGCTTGAGAAACAGAATTCTGGAGGTCGCAGATGCTTGAGATGTTCAAAGGGTACAAGGGCGATGCATTGGAAGCACTGCGGTCCTATAAGGCCCGTGTCTGGGGAGAAACGGTGATCACTACGACCCGTGGGACATTTACCGGAATTATTCTTCCACGTTCGGAGAGCGACGACGACCAGCATATTGTTCTGAAACTGGCAACCGGATACAACATCGGGATTGACGTGGATACCATTACGGAAATGGAGGAGATCGGTTATAGAAAGGCAAATTACAAGATTCCGGAAAAGGAATTTCCAATGTCGCCGGAAAAACGAAATGTCAAGCTTTTTGGGACCGGAGGGACCATCGCATCGCGTCTGGATTATCGTACCGGTGCCGTTATTCCGGCATTTTCCCCCGGTGAACTGTACGGAGCGGTGCCGGAACTGGCCGACATCTGCAATTTGACAACGGAAAAGCTCTTCGGCGTGTTCAGCGAAAATATGGGACCCGGGGAATACAAAACACTGGCCAAGGCAATCGGCGAAGCCATTCGAGGCGGTGTTGACGGAATTGTGGTCGGCCACGGCACAGACACGATGCACCATACAGCGGCCGCCCTTTCTTTCATGGTACAGAACTCACCGGTACCCGTGGTGATGGTGGGCTCTCAGCGGTCGTCGGACCGACCTTCTTCGGATGCTGCCCTCAACCTGATTCATGCGACAACAACCGCCGCGAAGTCCGACATCGCTGAAGTACTGGTTTGCATGTTCGGTCCAACCTCTGATGAATATGCGCTATTGCACCGGGGCACCCGGGTAAGAAAGATGCACTCGTCCTACCGGTCCACGTTCAGAACAATCGGTGATTTCCCGGTGGCAACTGTTCAGAAAAATGTAATCAAACCATTGCGTGATGACTATCGAAAAAGGCGCATAGATCGTGATGTCCAGATTCTGCCCTACTTTGAAGAAAAGGTGTCATTGCTTTACTATTATCCGAACATGATGCCGGATATCATAGATTCACTGGTGGACAATGGATACCGGGGTATTGTGATTGCCGGAACCGGCCTGGGACATGTAAACAAAGCGGTCTACCCGGCAATAGAAAGGGCATGCAAAAAGGGAGTCGCTATCTACATGACTGTTCAGACCCTGTGGGGCTACACTCACATGTTTGTGTACGATACCGGCCGGGACCTGATGAACCTGGGTATTATTCCCACGGACAATATGCTGCCGGAAGTAGCTTACATCAAGCTGGGATGGGCGCTGGGACAGACAGATGATCTGGAAAAGGTGAAGGAAATCATGTTGACGCCCATCAGTGGCGAAACAACTGAGCGGGAACCGTACAATGGGTATCTGATACTTCAGGGTGGCATCCCCGAAGTTGAAAATTTCCTGAAAACGTTTCACAAATAGCGACGTCTACCTGCTTTTCCGTTTTGGTGAAGATAAATAAAGTATGTAAGGCACCGGCAATGTTGAAGCTGTGACCGTTCCATTGTCAGTCATTTTGCTCCAGCAATCTGTTTGGATACTTTGAACCATCATATTTTTCAGGCAGCAGATCGAGAACCGGTACACATTTCACGCCGTCATCCTTTTCAAGAATCACCAACGCATCCGGGGAGTAGTCGGAAATCAGCTCCCGGCACATGCCGCAGGGGGGGACAATATCACCGGATTCTGTAACGGCCACAATCTGCGAAATCTCCGTATCCCCGTTTGTGGCCGCAATACCAATGGCTACGGCTTCCCCGCACAGCGTGATGCGTCCGCAATTCGCCTCGACATGTACTCCCACAAACAGATTGCCCTTCCTGGTTCGAAGAGCGGCACCAATTGAATGCTTCCCCTCCACATACCGCTTCGAAATAATATCTCTTGCGGCTCGTATGAGCTCCTGGTCTACCATTTCGGACATACTTCCTCCTCTTCGTCACCTTCGGCAGATTAAAAGACCGGGTATAGCGGGAAGAACCGTGAGCTGGCTAATTCCGGCCTTTTGAGTTATCTGTGCACAATTCGCCAGTGAAGCCATGGCAGCCGGAGCCTCCACCTTGTTTTCTACCTGAACTTCTCTGGCTCATTCCTCCTCATCCCCTTCACCGAAGTAAAAATAATCGGCACAGGATTTAGAGCAGAACTGGCGTCCTCCGAAAGAATAACCGCAGTTGGGGCAGAATATGGAAAAACACATGGGACATTTTTGCAGCATTGTGGTTTCTTCTTCGCTAATGCTGCAGAATTTGCATTTTAAGAGTGCTTTGTGGTCTTGAAAACGGGAGCTGTCAGGCATTGTCCCGCACGTCCATTGGCATCTGGATGGTGAACACGGTGCCTACGTTCCGGGTTGAGTTAACCAGTATTTTCCCTCCGTGTCTTTCCACCGCCAGCTTACAGAAGGTGAGTCCGATTCCGGTATCCATCTGTTCTTTGCGCCTTTCCGGATTGAGCTGAATAAATGCCTGAAATATTTTTTCGAGATCGGTTTCTTCCATCCCTTCCCCATTGTCGATAATCCGAATATCGTATTTACCTGCTTCTTTATCCATGGAGAGAGAAATTTCAACTCTACCCTTCCCCTCTTTCGTGTGACGCAATGAATTGGCAATAATGTTTTCAAGGACCCGCTTCAGAACATCCCGATCCGCGACAGCCAGGTCAAAAGATTCAGGTGGATAGAAGAGGATTTCCTTCTTTTCCAGTTGGAGTCGAATCTGAAATTCCCGTTTCGTTTCTTCAACAAGAAGTGGAATGTCCACCGGTTCAAGCACCAGAACCAAACCCCCGCCACCGTATTTGGACACATCAAGAGCATTCATTACCATTGCAAACACTCGGTTGATAGAATCCAGAGCGTTGGCAATGTATTTTTTTTGTTCAAACACACTGAGCATGTTTGCCATCTCCGGATCCTGGAGCAACTCCAGTGAACTCTTTGAAACAGACAAAGGGTTCTTCATATCGTGAATGAACATTTCCAGGTATTCCTTGTGTCGTATGGCAGTGCGGCGGTAGGTTTCCTGTTTTCGGCGAGTCCATACCAACAGCATGAACAACAGAATATTGATAAATAAACTGGCCAACAACAACGTGTATTCCATGCCATTATTTAACGGTTCATTGGGTCGAATGTCAAGAAAAACCTTTTTCTCTGGACAAATCCACATCCATGTTTTAAGCCTGCTCTCTCCACCAGATTTTGCACAGATGTCCATCTGGTCACTCATTTCAACCAGTTTACAGTTCGGGGTCTTTATAATTGACAGGACTATACTTTTACGTTATAAACGTAGCATTATTTGCGGAGTTGTCGACTCACTCGGATCTTTTTTAATCATGTTATCCCGATTAAATGAATGAAATGGAGGAGCACCCCATGAGTATCGGCCTGATGGCGAGGTCTTTGGTTGAATCGCCCACAATGCGGCTCAATGAAGAGGCACGGAAGATGCGGGAGCGGGGAGAGCCGGTTATTCACCTGGGCATTGGCGAGCCCAAAAGCCCGACGCCAGTAGACGCGATTCGGAGCGCCATGGCGAAACTTTCCAACGCCAACATTCACTACACACCCACTGACGGAACGCCTGAACTGAAACAGGCCATCATCCGATACATGGATGACAATTACGGCCGTCAGGTGGCACCGGACCAGGTGGTCGCCTCCGGCGGGGCCAAACAATCTCTCAGTGTCATTCTGTCCAGCATTCTCAACCCTCAGGACGAAGTCATTATCCCGGCCCCCTACTGGGTCAGCTACCCGGAAATGGTAAAAATCGCCTACGGCGTTCCAGTCATTGTTCATCCGGAAGACGGTCGGTTCCAACCGCGTTTTTCTGAGATAGCCGATGCGGTCACTTCCTATACCAAGGCAATCATCCTGAATAATCCCAACAATCCTTCCGGTGCGATTTACCCGGAAGAGTTTATCCGGGAAATGGTCGAATTCTGTGAGAAAAAGGGAATTTGGCTCATCATGGACGATATTTATCACAAGTTGGTATATGGAGGGAAAAGCTGTGTGCCAGCTACCCGTTTCACCGATCGGGATATTGATGAGTCCAAAATCATCATCCTCAATGGCATTTCAAAACTCTATGCCATGACAGGATTTCGCATTGGATGGGTGGTGGCGCCGAGAAAACTGGTCCACACAATGATAAAAGTTCAGGGGCACGGGTCATCCTGTCCCCCCGCAGTCTCCCAGGCCGCTGCTGCCGGAGCGCTGAACGGCATTCAGAGCATGGTGGAAAACCTCCGGCTCACCCTTCAGAATCTCAGAGACCTCATGGTACAGGAACTGGAAGGATTCAACGGCGTTCGGATCACAAAGCCGGATGGCGCACTCTACTGCCTGGCGGATTTTAGGGCCTACAGCAACAAATCTGAGGAACTGGCTCATTTTCTGCTGAAAAAGGTCATGGTGGTAACCGTTCCGGGGAGCGCATTTGGCATGGAAGGGTTTCTGAGACTATCTTTCTGCAAGAGCGTAAAAGACATCACAGAAGGTATTGCCCGGATAAAATGGGCACTCGACACCACTTCTCCAAACGAAATCTTTATCAACGACCACAAACTTGTGAGGGACTGGCTATGATGGATTTTCTGAATATCAAAACGCCGGCGCAGAAAATCGCCACCGAGCGGGCCAGTGAGTACAATCTGGAGAGCCTCGGCCTGAAGAATATTCGCAAAGCTTACTGGAATCTGCCTTCCGCTGCTCTCTACGAAGAGGCCCTTTTCCGCCGTGAGGGGCATATCGCCCATATGGGACCGTTGGTGGTAAACACCGGGAAACACACCGCCCGGGCTGCCAACGACAAGTATGTTGTCAGGGAAACAGAAAGTGAAGACCACATCTGGTGGGGTGAATACAACCGCCCCTTCAGTGAAGACAAATTCAATGAAGTGCTCAACCGGCTTCAGGCATTTTTCCAGCAGCGTGATGTTTTTGTTCAGGATTGCTATGGCGGAGCCCATCCGGATTACCGGCTTCCAGTTCGGATAGTTACCGAACTGGCCTGGCATTCCCTCTTCGCAAGAAACATGCTGATTCCAGCAAAAAGTATGGATGAATACCGACACTTTGTTCCCGGATTCACCGTGATCGCCGCCCCCTCTTTCCAGGGCGTGCCGGAAATGGATGGAACCCATAGCGGCACTTTTATTCTGTTGAGTTTCAAGCATCGGATCGCCCTTCTCGGAGGGACCGGTTACGGCGGTGAAATCAAGAAGTCCGTTTTCAGTGTATTGAACTACATTCTGCCCTTGCAGAATGTCATGACGATGCACTGTTCCGCGAATGTGGGCAAAAAGGGAGATACCGCACTGTTTTTCGGACTTTCCGGAACCGGGAAAACAACTCTTTCTGCCGATCCGCGCAGAAACCTGATCGGAGATGATGAACACGGCTGGTGTGATGACGGTGTGTTCAATTTTGAAAACGGCTGCTACGCCAAGGTTATAAATCTCTCCGCATCCGCAGAACCTGAAATCTACGCCTGTACACGGCGATTCGGAACTATTCTGGAGAATGTTGTATTTGATCCGACTTCCCGGCGACTCGACCTGGACGATGAAACCCTCACTGAAAACACCCGGGCATCTTACCCCCTGACTTATATCGCAAACTCTGTTCCGGAAAAGCGGGCAGGACACCCGAAAAACATCATTCTGCTCACCTGTGATGCCTCCGGTGTAATGCCACCTATCGCCCGACTTTCCCCGGATCAGGCCCTCTACCATTTCATTTCCGGATACACGGCGAAAGTCAGCGGAACGGAACTGGATCTTGGTCTGGAACCGGAAATTACATTCAGTGCCTGCTTCGGCGCACCGTTCATGGTTCATTCTCCCCACTATTATGCAAAACTCCTGAAACAGAAAATCCTTCGCTATGACGTCCGCTGCTGGCTGGTAAACACCGGCTGGACCGGCGGCCCTTTTGGAATCGGGAAACGAATCAGTATCCGCCATACCCGCGCATTGCTGGACGCAGCACTGGACGGCAAGCTTGATGACGTGGAATACCGGAAAGATGAGATGTTCGGGTTTGAGGTACCGAAAACCTGTCCCAATGTACCGGAAAAAGTTCTGACACCGGAAGCGGCATGGCATGATCCCGATGCGTACTGGCAGAAATACCGCCAGCTTGCGGCACTTTATATCGAAAACTTCAAAAAATTCAAGAGCGGGGCATCACCTGAGGTAATTGCCTGCAACCCGAAGAAATAGGGAAAAACATGTTCTGTGTTCAGCCAGAACTGAACACAGAACACTTCCCCTGTCTCATGATATACTCTCACCATGAAGAAAAGACTTTTACTCCATATCTGTTGCGCGCCGGACGCCGCGTGGATTCCCGAAAAACTGGGACAGGAGTACGAAGTGACCTGCTTTTTCTACAACCCCAATGTTCATCCGGCAGAAGAACATGAGAAACGGGCAAGAGAAATGCGGCGGTTGACTGAAGCAAAGGGATATCGTCTCGCTGAACCGGCTTTTGAACCGGAAGTTTTTGAAAAGCGAGTCCAGCACCTCAGATATCAGCCGGAAAAGGCGGGGCGCTGTTCGATCTGCTACCGTCTGCGGCTGGATGAAACGGCCCGATACGCACATGCCAACGGGTTTGACTTGTTTGCCACCGTGCTCACAGTTAGCCCGCACAAACTGGTTGAACGGATAAACCGAATCGGGACGGCGGCGGCAAAAAAACATCACGTTGACTATCTCTCCTCTGATTTCAAGAAGGAAGACGGGTTCCGCAGATCTGTGGAAAAGTCCCGTAAGTACAATCTCTATCGCCAGGATTACTGTGGCTGCGAATCATCACTTCGGTACCGACAGATGTTCAAGAATGCGAGCAGTCAGAAATTCGTGCCCATGGTGATCGGAGAACAAATCGGAATCTATGACATTCAATCCTTTCGACGCTGGCTGGATCGGAAAGATCTGAAAACAGGGTTTTTGTTCTTTAAGGTCACTCCTACCAAAGCCGTTTTCAACGAGGCCTATGAAGGAGAAATCTTTCTGGAACCAGCAGAGAACATCCCATGGCGAAACCGAATTTTCAACAAGAAGGAACAGAATGTCTGTGAAATAAATATCTCTGAAATTTCCAACCGGGACATCTTCTCAGATCCCCTCTGAGCATGGGACAAGCAGGAACAAGTTTGAGTCGGATAAGATATGTAAAAGGCAGGTGACAGAAAATCAGGAAGTGGTTTTCTTCGTCCTTTTCCCAACTCATCACTCATCACAGTGCCAAAGGCACGACATCACGCATCACTCTCCCTTCCCTTCTACTCAACCTTTTTCAACTCATCCGATTCATTTCGATCCCGTCCGAACACGTACGCAACCAGCACGCCCAACAGGTAGAGAATCAACATGGGCAGTGCAAAAACGGTCTGCGTCACTGGATCACCGGATGGAGTGATTACGGCGGCAATAATAAATATGATAACAATGGCATACTTGAATTTTTTCAGTAAAAAAACATGATCCACCAGCCCCATCAACGCAAGAAAGAGAATAAGTATGGGTGTTTCAAATACCAGTCCCATACCAAGGATCACAGTGGTGGTCAATGAGATATACTTGTCCATGGTTAGCACGGGGACAAGTCCCTTGGCTTCTTGAAGAAAGAATGAAATCATATATTTGAGCCCAATGGTGTACCCGAAATATCCCCCCGCGAGAAAGAGCAGTGTGGAAAAGAGAATGAATGGAACCGCATATTTCTTTTCCTCTTTGTAGAGGGCCGGGGAAATGAAAAGCCACACCTGATGCAGCACAAAGGGAGATGCAACGAAAATCCCCACATAGAATGATAATCGCAGGTAGGTAAAAAAGGGCTCACTGAGGGTATGGAAGGCAAACACGTTGGGGTATTGTTTCGGCGCAATGTTAAGTAGCGGAAGGGCAACAATATGAAAGAGTTGTTTGTGGAACCCGTAACAAACAACGAAACCCAGAAAGAGAAACAGCAGGGAATAGATCAGCCGTTTCCGAAGATCAGCGAGATGGCTGAAAAAAGAACTCAGTTCTTCATTCATTGATCTCTTCCTCCGTTTCCTTCCCTTCAGTGGCTGGAGGTGCTTCGTCGGTAACAGATGCTGGCTCTTTTGCCGCCTGTTTCATCTTCTTTTCCTCAATCTCCTTCAGTTTTTCCTTTTTTCTGCGTGCCACTTCCTCCGGGGGAAGAACAATACTGCGAACATTGCGCCTCACCTCCGCTGGAAGATCCAGAGTTGTCTTGATTTCATCCATATCCATTTCCCGTTGAATTGTTTCTGTCAATTCAGTCGTGGTGCGTTTCAGATCCCGGGCAAGCTTCCCGACTGTCCGGGCTACTGATGGCAATTTTTCGGGTCCGAAAACGATGAGAGCAATGACAAAAATCAATACCAGTTCACCGATGCCCATTCCAAACATGAAGGCGCCTCCCGCGAACAGGTGATTTATTCTGTTTCTTTGTTTTCTTTTTCTTTCGACGGTTCGTTTTCTTCCGGTTCCTGTACGGCCTTTCGGAAGCTTTTCAGTGCTTTTCCCATTCCCTCCGCCAGCTGTGGGAGCTTTTTGCCACCAAAAAGGAGTAGAAGTACAAGAAAAATCAGGAGAATCTCACCAATTCCAAGGTTGCCCATCCGGCACCTCCCTTCGGTTTAAAATCCGATTCATTGTAACACAGTCTGGGCGAGTGGAACTGCGTGTGCGAGTGAAAAAGGGAAAGAGGGGGTGACAATTGGGAGGGATGGCTTGTGGAAGACCGAGTAACTTATTACCGGTTTTCTCTGATTTTTCTCTTGTCACCTGACATCCGGCATCCATCATCTAAAACTCGGCGCAAAGCGCCGTGCGTATATTCATTGACAAATGAGCCTGAATTCAAGACAATCACAGGGATGAAAAATGTGCATCTTTGAAACGACGTAAGGAAGGGGAATCCATGAAGAAATTGTTTGCCGTATTGTTTATCGGAATTCTGGTTACGGGGACGGGCTTTGCCCAGACATTGGAAACAGTCGGGGAATGGGGCTCGCCTGCCTACAATCGTGTAGTAAAAGTGCAGAATATGGCCTATATGCTGTCTGAGGATGGTTGGCTTGATGTTGTGGATGTTGCAGACCCGACACACCCGGATCTGGTAACCCGGCTTCATTTTGATGGAAAACCAAAGCGCCTGCTCCTGAACGGTGATGTTGCCTACCTCGCGGCAGGCTGGAGTGGGTTGTACGTGCTAGATATCAGTACACCGGAGGTCCCGATAGTCACCGCTCATCTGGACATTGCGGCCGACACAACATGCATGGGAATCACTGGAAACTATCTCTACGTGGGGACCCGTCTTCAGGGAATTGCTATCATGGATATCACGGATCCGGCTTCGCCGGTGCTGGACCACCGATACGGCGTTGATGAAGATACAACTATTTTTGTTACCAGTATTGTCTTTGATGATACCCACGCATATGTACTCGACAATCAGGGAGGTTTGTACATACTGGATGTAACAGATCCATTGGCTCCGGACGCAACTTTCCGTCTCTCCATTGGAGTCTCAAGCTACGGAGCTGTGCTGACCGGTACCACCCTGGCCATAGCGGCTGGAATTAATGGGGTGCATCTGATTGATGTTTCAGACCCTGCCGCTCCGGCCCTGGCGGGGACCTTTACTTCCCAGAGCGTTGATCTGGATGGCGATGGAACAACGGATGTTACTTATTCTATTTCTTATGTTCATCAGGTTTTTGTTGAGGGAACTACCCTTGTTGCCGCTGATGGAGACAAGGGATTTGATATTCTGGACATATCCGATCCCACTGCTCCTTCTCTGACTGTGCAGAGCACGACACCCAGCGACACGGAGGGGATTTTTCTGGAAGGGAACACACTCTATCTTGCGGAAACCGTTGGCGGATTAGCAGTATATGACATTTCAGATGCCACTGCTCCCGTTTCAACTGGCGGATACCAGCAGGCAGGCTATGTCAGTGACGTGGCGCCCTCACCCGGATATATTTACCTGGCTGATGCTTACCAGGGCATCCGCAGCCTCAACGCAGACAACCTGGCGGACCTGCAGAATGCGGGGATGACCTCCACATCAGGCATGCCGATGGAGATTGAGGTGAGGGGCAATCGATTGTACTCTGCTGCTCTGGATAAAGGACTGACTGTTGTGGATGTCAGTGATCCCACAACCCCGGTAGAAATGACTTCCATACCGTTGGATGGCATGACATTCAACCTGACTTCATACAGCGGCGGCCTGATAGCTTCAAGTGAATGGGGGGGGGTTTCAATAGTTGGTCTGGATGATCCGGACAATCCGGTTGAGATTGGGCACTACCAGTCTTCCGGATTCGTGTACGACGCGGCATCAGAGGGTGATCAGCTTATCCTGGCGACAGGGTTTTCGGGAATAGAGTTGCTCTCCTTGAGCGATCCTGCCAACCCCGAGTTGCAGGGTAGACTGAATACAGACGGTGTAGTGGCAAGTGTGGCTCTGCAGGGCCAAACTGCTTATGTGGCGGACCTTTTTGCCGGTCTTTTTGTGGTAGACATCAGCAATCCAGCCTCTCCCCTGATTGTGGCAGAGTTACCGGATGAGACCGCAATTTCCGACATGACGATCGGCAACGGATTTTTGTATGTGGCAAGGGGAAGGCATGGAATGGACAAACTTGACATTCACATCCCGGAATCTCCTGTCCTGGTGGAAAATGTCCCCACTTCCGGCTCCGTTCGCAGGGTTCGACTGGACCTCCCTTATATTTACCTGGCAGATCGGGACAGCGGTCGGGTAATTGTCATGAAAGAAAACGCATCCACAAAACTGGGAATTCCTCATATTGCTTCCGGTACCGGCTGGGAAAATGGAGTTACGCTGACCAACTCGGCACAGACAGATGGCGTCGCGGTGGTAACAACTTACAGGGACACTGTCCCGGTATTCTCCAGACGCGTTACCGTTCCCGCATCCAGCTCTCTCAGTATGAATGCACTGACAGGCACTTGCGGAACAGTGGAGTTCTGGTCGCCCGACATGAGCGCAACAGAAACCATTGCTGCAACGGCGTCAAACAACCAGACCACTTTCCCTCTGACTCAATTGGAACCATTGGAAATCACTGTTGCCATTCCTGACAACCCGGATACGGTATGGGAAGGCCTGGCGTTGATGAATGGTGGCAAAGACAATGCTCAACTCACTGCCAATGCCTGGAATAGTGAAGGAACTCTGGTTGCCACAAAGACGATAACTCTTGGAAGTCACTACCGTAGGGCGTGGCTCCTGGGTGATCTTTTCGGAGACACTAACCTGGGAGAAATCACATCTGTTACCGTCACTTCCCCGGTACCTGTCAGTGGTCTCTCCATATCCGGAAAGGCTGACGGTACGATGGAAGCGGCTGTCGGCAGAAATTAACTGTCGAACCGGCACAGATTGATTGACACGATACCAGGGCTTCTCTATAATCTCTTTCACCGGGCGGGCATAGCTCAGTTGGCAGAGCGCAAGCTTCCCAAGCTTGAGGTCGCGGGTTCGACCCCCGTTGCCCGCTCCATTTTTCGCACCTGATATCGTTTCTCAGGATTTTTCCCGATTCCACAGTATCGGATGCCATGTTATAATGACGGGGAAATTGAATCCCGGCGGGGGCAAAAAATGATCGCGGAATTTTCCATCGTTCCGTTTACCGGAAAAGAATCCCTATCCACCCATGTGGCACATATTCAGCGCATTGTGCAGGAAAGCGGGCTTTCATTCCGCCTGACCCCAATGGGGACCATTATTGAAGGACAACCCCGCGCTGTATTTGATCTTATTTATACGTGTCATGTGGAGATGAAAGAACATGCAAACAGGGTGTTCACCCGAATCAACATTGACGACAGAGGGGATGATTTGAACCGGATGGACAAAAAAATAGCCGCAGTACAGGAAAAACTCAATGACTGACCCGGAAGAA
>CAZRHT010000022.1:10080-15470 GCA_964599895.1 uncultured Holophagae bacterium | reverse complement strand
GATGGACTGGGTGAAATTAAAGAACTGAGACGAATGCGCCAGCGAAGGTTATGGCGGAAATGGCTCCTCTATGCGGGGGTCCCTGCCCTGACACTGATCTTGATGCTTGTGGGTGGCCACCTGACAGGCAACTACATTCTGAAAACCGGTCAGGATCACACTCTAATGGACAAACTCCGGAAATTCAGACCCCGGTTGATCACAAAGGTTTATGACATCCACGGCAGGATTATTGGAACTTTTTCCCGTGAAAAACGAGAGTTGATTACCTACGACGAAATCCCCGAAACTTTTGTGCAAGCCCTGGTAGCCACCGAAGATGCCAATTTTTTCAACCATATCGGAGTCGACCCGATGGGGGTACTGAGGGCGGCAGTACGAAACGTGCTGGCCGGCCATGTTGTACAGGGGGCATCCACACTGACCATGCAACTGGTGCGACTCATTACTGAACAACGAAAAACATCCATGAAGCGAAAGATTACGGAGGCCATTCTGGCAATTCAGATTGAGCGAATGTTTACAAAACAGGAAATCCTGGAACGGTACGCTAACCTGGTATACCTCGGGCATGGACTCTATGGTATCCAGGCTGCTGCCAACACATACTTCGGAAAAGACGCGGCTGAATTAACCCTTTCTGAAAGTGCCATGCTTGCCGGCCTTGTGCAGAACCCATACCGGTATTCTCCCATCCGGAACATTGAACTGGCCCGGAAACGTCGCAATCACGTTCTGAAACGCATGTTAAGCGAAGGATACATCACCGATGAAGTTTACGCGAAAACCATTGCGGAACCGGTTCAAACAGTGCAAACCAAGGAAGCTGGAAAGAATCAGGTTGGCGCTTATTTTCTCGAAGAAGTGCGCAAATATCTGTATCAGCATTATGGAATGGACCAGGTGCTGGATGCGGGCCTAAACGTCTACACAACCCTGGACCTCAATCTTCAGAAGGAAGCTGAAGAGGCCGTTCAAGAGGGACTGAAACACCTGGACAAGCGCGAGGGGTTCCGCATTGAGGACAAGCGTTTTATTAAACCGGAGGAAATCAACGATTACTGGTCCCCGACCTGGAATCACAATATCCAGGAAGGCATCACCGTGGACGGGTTGATTGTGGATGTTACGCCTGACAAAGCAACCGTTCGTATCGGAAAAACAGACGTAACCATCGGGAATTATGAGGTCGTCTGGACAGAAGCAAAACACATCTCCGACATCCTCAAGAAAGGTGACGTTGTGGAATTCAAAATCCACAAATGGGATCCGGAAAAGAACTACTACAACATATCACTGGACCAGGAGCCCCTGGTGCAGGGTGCGCTTCTGGCAATCAACCACCACACCGGAGAAGTGGAAGCAATGGTTGGGGGGTATAGTTTTTCAGATTCCGAGTTCAACCGGGCCTGGAACAGCCAGGCAGTTCGCCAGACCGGTTCTGTTTTCAAACCGCTGCTCTACGCCTCTGCACTGGACAGCGGGTTTACCCTGGCGGATACATTTTTCGACGAACCCACAATTTTCCTGGATCCGGGCCTGTTTTACGTGGATGAACATCACAGAATTCGTCAGTTTGAACTTACCCCTGAATTGAGGCAGAAAATCAAAGATAAGGAACTGGACGAACCTGCACCTTATGAACCCGACAACTACCATCACTCTTATGATGGATTGATTACTCTTCGTACAGCCCTGGAAAAATCAAAGAACATTGTCTCTGTTAAGCTGTTCAATCGGGTCGGACAACGGAAGGTGAGAAGATTTGCCCGCGCCTGCGGAGTCACAACAAACATTTCCCCCTTCCTGTCGTCCGCATTGGGAGCCACCAGCATCACAGTGAAAGAGGCGTGCAAGGCCTACGGTACGTTTGCGAATGGCGGGGTACGGACAGAACCGTATTTCATACGGAAGGTCACCGATCATTACGGCAAAACTCTGGAAGAAAACAAACCACTCACGATTCAGGCAATTTCCAAATCAACTGCTTATCTGATTGTGTCGGGAATGGAAGGTGTTATAAATGAAGGCACCGGTGTCCGTGCACGGGCATTGAACTGGAATCTCTGCGGAAAAACCGGTACCACAGACAACTATACCGACGCCTGGTTTGTTGGCTCTGACCCCGACTTAACCGTGGGAGTCTGGACAGGTTTTGATAAGACAAAAACACTGGGTGATGAAGAAACCGGAGCAAAGGCGGCATTGCCGATCTGGATTGACTTTATGAAAGCCTACATTAAAGGCAGACCCGAACGGGACTGGGTCATGCCCCAGGACATCACCCGGGTTCCCATTGACAAAAGGACCGGACTCCTGGCCAATCCCCCGGCGGGATGCCTCCCAGGGGATATCATCCTGGAAACATTTCTGAAAGGAACCGAACCACTTGAAAAGTGCAGCGCTAAGATTCATGATTTACTAAAACTTCCTTATTATCAACAACATGGTAAAGTCATTTTTGACGAACTCACCGGTCTGCCCCTGCCCAAAATCGAGTTCCTGATACCGCATCCCCGGCAGGAAGCCCACCGATAATAATTCAACCCGGCCATGAGGCAAAATGTAAACTGGAGGGCATATGCGTCACCCAAAAAAAATAAAGGAATATCACGCATCTTCGGATAAAAATTCTATCCCCGCAAGAGATGCTGTCCCGGAATCCCGAAAATGGGACCTTTCAGACATCTATCCAACCGAAACAGCGTTTCTCTCTGCCAGGGATAAATTCTCCGGTGAAATTCCTCATCTTTCAGATTTTCGTGGAAAACTGGTCAGCAGTTCAAAAGAACTTCTACAGGCACTTGACATCTACTTTGACATGATGAAAACCTATTCCCGTCTGTCAAGTTTTGCCTCAATGACGGCAGATCAGAACATGAAGGACCCACACGGAGAACACCTGCGGAAGGAAACCCGGCAACTTGGTATCAGGTTCTCTGAAATCGCTTCCTACATCGTTCCTGAAATCATTGCAATCGGGGAAGATACTCTCCATGAATTTATGGCAGAAAATCCCGCCCTCCGACCTTATCGCATGTATCTGGATGACATTATGCGGACCGCTCGCCATACACTTACCGAAAAGGAAGAACGAATCCTGTCCAGAACCGGAATGCTGGCGGGTGTCGCGGGGAATACTTATGGCATTTTTACCAACTCCGACATGGTTTTCCCAACCATCACCCTGTCCGACGGTACCGAGCTTCAATTAAACCAGGCCAACTACGGCAAATATCGGGGCACGGAAAATCGCGGAGACCGTGAACTTGTGTTCCGGGAGTTCTGGAAAACATTCAATCATTATGAAAATACATTCGGGGCATTGCTTTATGCCTCTGTCCAGCAGGACTGGTTCTATGCAGTTACCCGGAACTACAAATCTTCAGTGGAAGCCGCATTGGATTCTGACAACATTCCAACGAGTGTTTACACCGGACTGATTGAAAATATTCACGCTCATCTTCCGGCCCTTCATCGCTACCTGACATTGAGAAAGAAAATGATGGGGCTGGACGTTCTGAAGTATTCCGATCTCTATCCCTCACTCGTCAAGGGAGTGGATGTACAATATTCTTTTGAAACGGCTTGCGGACACGTACTGGATGCGGTCACCCCACTTGGGGATTCGTATGTTGTCCCCTTGAGAAAAGCCTTTCAGTCCCGCTGGACCGATGTTTTTCCCACAGATGGCAAACGCAACGGCGCTTACAGCAATGGTGCCTGCTATGATGTCCACCCCTTCGTACTGCTCAATCACAAGGATGATTATGAGTCCCTCTCCACCATTGCCCATGAATTCGGCCACGCCATGCACAGCTGGTTTTCCAACAGGAATCAACCTTATTCCACGTCTGACTATTCCATTTTTGTTGCCGAAGTGGCCTCCACTTTCAATGAAAACCTCCTGAATCAGCACTTGCTGGCCTCTACAGACAACCGGGACATGAAGCTTTTCCTTCTGGGCCACGCACTTGAGCGTATCCGCACAACTATCTTTCGCCAAACCATGTTCGCCGAATTCGAATTGAATATTCACAGCGCGGTGGAGAAGCAAAACGCGTTGACCGGAGAAGCATTCACAGAAATCTACTTGGATCTGGCCCGGAAATACTATGGTCATGATGAAGGTGTCTGCCAGGTTGACGCACAATACGGCGTAGAGTGGGCTTTTATCCCCCATTTCTACTACAATTTTTATGTGTATCAATATGCCACAGGGATGATAGCGGCTACCGCGCTCTCGGAAAAGGTCATCCGTGGGGAGGCCGGGGCCGCAGAGAGATATCTGGAATTTCTGAAAAGCGGGTGCTCCGACCATCCCATCCCCATTCTACGAAAAGCCGGAGCCGACCTGGAAACTTCTGATCCGTTTGAACTGACCATTCGGGTGTTTCATCAAATCATGGATCAGATTGAGAACTTGCTGGGACTTGGGACAGGGGAACAACTTCCCGACAAATGAGGAGGAAATCAAGTGTTTGAGTTTGACAAAGGACTTGAAATTGTGGGACTTGCTTTAAAAGAGGATATGCCTGCGGGAGACCTCACCACCGATGCCATTTTATCAGGCGAAGCGTCAGGCGTCAGCGCCAGGGTGGAAACCCGGGAACCCTGCGTTGTCGCGGGCTTTCCAGCCGTTGATAAGATTGTTAAATATTTTCCCGATGTCAAACTGTCTGTCTTTCACAGCGACGGCAACGCCGTTGCGGCCGGTGAGATAATTTACACCCTTACCGGTCATCCAGCCTCTATTCTCAAATTGGAGAGAACCCTGCTTAACTTCCTCCAGCGGCTCTCCTCAATTGCAACAAAAACAAGATCAGTGATCGCCCTTCTGAAAGGAACGAACATTAGGCTGCTCGATACGCGGAAAACGGCCCCTGGCATGCGTCATCTTGAAAAATATGCCGTCCGGGTCGGTGGTGGCTGCAATCACCGCTTTTCTCTGTCCGACGGCATCCTTATCAAGGAAAATCACATTCGCGCTGCCGGCTCCATTGAGAAGGCGATCCGTTGTTGTCGGGAATATGCACCTCACCTGAGTAAAGTGGAAATTGAGGTCGAAAATCTTGCCCAGCTGGATGAAGCCCTTGCTGCCGGTGTCGACGGTGTACTCCTTGATAACATGGACACGAAAGAAATTGCCGCCGCCTGCAGTCGGAAAGAGGAGCACGCTTTCTTCATTGAAATCTCCGGCGGCATCACCGAAGTCCGGATTGCTGAGCTGGTTCCGTTGAATATCGATTTTATTTCCATGGGTGCCCTCACCCATTCTGCCGGTATCATTGATATGACACTTCTCTTTTAATCCGCCGTCCCGGCGGATTAAAAGGAGTTGGGGTAGGAAGTAGGAGTAGGGGGGCAGATAAATCAGGGAGTTGGTCATG
>CAZRHT010000022.1:3379-9980 GCA_964599895.1 uncultured Holophagae bacterium | reverse complement strand
CCTACTCCTACTCCTACTGAGGTGCCTCCGGCGCCTACCGGATGGGATAGGCCGGATGCTGAACTGGAATCTCAGGTTTCCCTGCTTTCTTCATTTCTTCCAGCACAACCTCAATAGCTTTATCCAGCTGTGGATCTTTCCCCGCTACGACAGAACCGGGGTCATTGTCCAGCGTGATGTCCGGATCGGCACCGTGGTTTTCCACCCACCATTTGCCTTCCTTGCCATAGAAGCTGTTGTTGGGCTGGTAAACGGTGCCGTTGTCCACAGTGAGCTGGCCATTGATGATCCCAACCAGACCACCCCATGACGGAACGCCGATAACCTTTCCCATTTTCTGTGCTTTGAAGTGCTGGATGAAGGCTTCTCCGTCAGAACCGTTGTACTCATTGGAAATGGCCACATATTTCGCGGTAGATGCCGCGCCGGGATACCGCATGGGATTCATGTCAGTCAGCACATTGTAAGCAACCATTTTTCTTTCCAGCTTGTCGATAAGAAAGTACTCGGTCCAGCCGCCGGAATTTCGGCGCACATCAATAATAATACCTTTCTTGTAACGGAATGCCCGCCAGAACTTATCAAACTCACCGATTCCTCTATCTGACATATCGTTGATGTGCATGTACCCGACCTGACCGTTGGTTTTTTTCAACACATAGTCAATATTATGGGCCAGCCAGTGCACATATCTAAGTTGTCTCTCAGAGAACACTGGCTTGACCCTGAAGGTTCGGCCATCCTTCCCGTCCGCTCTGTTGCTGACTGTAAGGGAAATCGTCTCACCGGAAACAACCTGAACATATCTGAACCAGTTGTCTGAGTCGGTGATATTGTGATCATTGATGGCAATGAGATAGTCCCCTTCCTTTACGCCGACATCGGGCCTGGCAAGCGGACCGGTCACATCAAGGTTGTATTTCGTCGGGCCGAAGATGGTGCCGAACCGATAGCGACCGGCCTTGCGATCCGGTACCAGGTCCGCGCCCAGTAAGCCGGGATATACTTTCGCCCGGTTTTCAGGTTGGCGGACCCTGTTCTGGTCCCCACCGAAAATATAGGCGTGACCGACCGACACCTCTCCCACCATTTGTGAAATCAGCCAGTTAAGACCGTTTCGGCTGGTCACGTATGGGATATAGGCACGATACTGTTCACCAAGCTTCTTCCAGTCATGTCCATGGAGATTTTTATCGTAGAAAAAGTCCCGCCACCACCGCCATGCGTCATTGAAAATCTGATTATACTCCGCCATGGTCTGAACCGTATATACCATTTTGGACAGGTCTACCGCTTCACCGAACTTTTTCTGGCTGTATGCCTTGTCCACCGCATTTATTTGGTAACCACCGCCCTTATGGGTAATCAACTGGCTGCCGTCAGGGGACAAACGAAAATCCTGTACTTCCTCAGGGAGCTTTACTTCTTCCTTCTCGCCCATATCAAAGATGTGAAGCCACACCTTTGTGGAGCGATTGGGTTTAAACACGGCGTCGTAGTCATGTTCGACCCATTTGTCAACGGAACCCCAGGCTACTTTTCCATTTCCGGCCTTCAGGTACAGGTAATTCCCAGGTCTCACCGGCAAAGGAAATGTCCGGCTTGATAGCTGGGCCAGATCAATGCGAAATTCAGGGGTGGTTTTCTTTTCCTTGTCCTCTTTCCCTGACTTTTCTGTTTCATCGCCACCCGGGACCGCAGCCAGATCAGCAAACGGGGGCTTCTCACCCGCCCGAAGCTGGACCGCAACCGGCGTGTAAGGAGAATTGAGGATGTGATCATCCTCATAAAAATCCATCTGCACGTTAAAATTGCGGCTGGAAAGATAATAGAGATAATCGCCATTCTTATCGAATCGGGGATTCAGATTGTCATAAAAGTCATCGGTCAAATCAACCCGTTTCCCATCCGAAATGCGATAGAGTTTTACCATGCTGTTCCGATTTTCCGCCACTGTTGTGTAGCATATCCAGTTTGAGTCCGGGGCCCAGCCGTAATCATCTATTTCCCAGTAAAATTCATCATTTTTCAACTGATGGTATTCGTCCACCTTTGTCAGCTTTTTACTCGCCACATCCAGCACATAAATGCGGAAGTGTTTGGTGCCGAAAAGGATTTTCTTCCCGTCCGGTGACCATGCCGGCCGGTAGGGATAGGCAAATCTGCCGTCCGTAAGCTGGAACCAGGGCCCGCCGCCAATGGATTGTTTGTAGAGCTGATATTCGCCGGTCCTGTCTGAAAAAAAGCATACCCATTTGCCATCCGGTGAGATTCGAGGCAGCCGTTCCCGGGACGCCGAACTGGCGGACAAATTAAGGGTATCTTCCTTCTTGTCCGACGGAACTGCATATACATCGCCCCTGGCTTCCAGAAGAGCGGTCTTTCCGTCATTTGACACATCCATAAAGTGGACATACTCCTCCGGATTGATAACCCGATCCCGCAACCGCCACCGGTCGCTGGGAACCGTAACTGAAACATTCTCCACCTTGCCGTTTGACGCATTCAGAACGTGGAGCGTGCCATCCTGCACATACACCATCCTGCTGTCGTCATGCCCTGCCATCATGACGTCCAGTTTGTCATAATGGGTGATCTGTTTTACATCACCTGTGGCAAGGTTTTTTACGAACACATTGCAGACTTTGTGGGGCCCCCGATCCGATACAAATACCATCGTGTTTCCAAACCACATAGGGTAAGTGTTCTTCCCCACAAAATCCGTAACCGGAGAAAATTGGCGGGTCTTAAAATTGTAGCGCCAGATGTCCACATATGAACCGCCACGGTAGCGTTTCCACTGGTACTCCGGATTACCCTTTCTGCAGTACAGCATTTCACTTCCATCCGGGTTGAATCCCACCAGTACACCACGGTCCAGCGGCAACTGCTCAGGTGCTGTGCCATCCGCTTTCACGGAAAACAGCTTCGGGTCCCGGTAGATGAAGGTCTTCATATAAGATGAAAACACGATCCGCTTGCCATCCGGTGTCCAGTCCAGTACCGTGGCCCGCCCCGGATTCCAGGTCAACCGGATAGGCTCTCCACCTTCTGCGGGCATCTTGTACACAGCCTGGGCTCCATCATAATTGCCGGAAAATGCGATCCACTTGCCATCCGGAGAAAACTTCGGGCTGCTCTCCGTACCGGGAAAACTGGTCAGCCGCGTAGCTGTTCCACCGGTTTCCGGTACCATCCACAAATCCCCTTCGTAGGAAAACACAATGCGCTTTCCGTTAATGTCCGGTTCCGCCATAAACCTCGCAGGTGGCGCAGCATATGTCAGTCCGGCCACCAGTACAAAAGTCATTATCCATGCAATTCTTCTCATAAGGCACATCCCTCCCTGATCTATCATTCAAACTTGTCACTCAGGAAAACAAAAAAATCCCGCCATGAATGTTTTTTACGGAAAAACCCATCCCTCTGTTGCAGAAAAAGGTCGGATTGACACAGCGGTTTATGAAAATAGAAGGGTATCCGGGATTGCGTCATTCCACAACCGTATTGAACCTCCCTCTAAGCCCTCTTCTTCCTCTCCTAATTGGCAGTTTGTCCGTATTTCTGGTATAACTGAATCAACACAAAAACAGAGTTGGGAGGGATGGATGGCAGCACACGAAACAGCATTGATGATAACGTTCGGACTTTATCTTGTTTCACTGATTGTTATCGGCTACCTGGGAGAACGCAGATTTTCGAGAAGCTACGATGACTTTGTGTCTGCCGGAAAATCGCTGGGTTCCATCGTCACGGCCCTGAGTGCCGCAGCCAGTTCAGAAAGTGCCTGGGTCATGCTGGGGCTCTCCGGGCTTGGTTACGCGAAAGGCCTGGCGGCCTACTGGGCGGTGATTGGTTGTGTTGCCGGTTTTGCGGTCAACTGGCTCTTTGTAATTGTCCCGGTACGGAGGATCTCCGGCGTTCACCATTCCCTGACATTGGCAGACATGGTGGAAGACGAACTGGAAGATCGAAAGAAAATGCTCCGGGTCATCGGCAGCATTGTAATCGTGTTTTTCATGGGAGTCTATGTTGTTTCCCAGTTTGTGGGAGCAGGGAAAACCCTGCACGGGATGGGGCTGATGGACTATCGCCAGGGAGTTCTGCTGGGCAGCATCATTATCGCTGCTTACGTGTTGATGGGCGGTTACGCCGCAGTGTGCTGGACCGATGCCCTTCAGGGACTCCTCATGGCTTTGATTATGGTTTCCCTGCCGATTCTCGCCATAGTAGATGCCGGGGGTCCCATGCGTATCCACAGTGTGATTCAAAGTGCGGGTCTGGAGGGATTCTGGTCCTTAAAGGGGCTGTCAATCTGGGGGAGCGTGGGCTTTATTGTGGGCCAACTTGGGATTGGATTAGGGTACCAGGGTATGCCCCATGTCGTGGTCCGCTACATCACAGTGAAAAATGAGAAAGAGGGACGCCGCTCCGGAATGATTGCCACCGTGTGGGGAATCCTGGTTCTGGCTGGATCGGTGACGCTGGGAATCGCGGGCCGTGTCCTTTATCCCGTCCTGAAAGACCCGGAACATATCCTGCCGAGATTCGCGGCTGAGCACCTGCCCCCCGTGCTGGCAGGTGTCGTTCTTGCCGCCATTACCGCTGCCATCATGTCCACCGCGGATTCCCAACTCATGTACGCCGCCACTTCACTGGTCAATGATCTGTGGCTGAAATTGACAAAACGAAAAACGGAGGAACGCCATCTGGTACTGGCGACGAGATTGGTGATTCTGGTCATGACAGCTATCGCTATCTTTGTTGCGCTCTTGAATGTGAAGGTAATCTATACCTTTGTGCTTTACGCGTGGGGGGCACTGGGCGCGGCATTTTCTCCCATGATTCTGTCCATGATCTATTTCAGGCGCTTCAATAAATGGGGCGCTTTGACGAACCTGATCGTCGGGCCGGTGACGGTAGTTATCTGGAACAATATTCCCGTACTGGACCATGCCGTATACGAACTGATTCCTGCCTTTTTCCTGTCCCTTCTGGCAGGGTGGGCAGTGTCAGTGCTCACGTCAAGGAGGAAACCATGACGATTCGGAAAGAAACAGAAAGCAGAGAACGGGAATTTCTGTCTCCCCACGCCTGTCTTGCTTCTGAAAGCCGGGGCCGACACCGGCCGGAAGCACCCTGTGATATCCGGACCTGCTTCCAACGGGATCGGGATCGTGTCCTTCACTGCAAATCTTTTCGCCGCCTGAAACACAAAACACAGGTTTTTCTGGCCCCTGTGGGAGATCACTACCGTACAAGGCTGACCCACACGCTGGAAGTGTCCCAGATTGCCCGGACTATTTCCCGTGCTCTTCGCCTCAACGAAGACCTCACCGAAGCAATTGCCCTGGGACACGATCTCGGGCACACTCCCTTCGGCCATGCCGGGGAAGCGGTGTTGAACCGGTTGGTTGAGGGTGGATTCCGTCATTTTGTTCAGAGTGTCCGGGTAGTGAATTTTCTGGAACGCAAGGGAGAGGGCCTGAACCTGACGGAGGAAGTGGTGGAGGGAATCGGAAAGCACTCCAAAGGCCGCTCCGGTGACCCATCCGGAGAGTCGCTGGGAATTCGAACAATGGAGGCACGGGTGGTTCGGGTATCAGATGTCGCAGCCTACCTGAACCACGATTGCGATGATGCCATCCGTGCGGGGATCATCCGGAACGAAGACATACCGGAAAGTGTGGCAAAAGCCATCGGCGAAAACCCCCGGGAGCGAATTGACAGACTGGTTCGAGATCTGATCCAGAACAGCCGGGCAGCAGATGGCGGGGAGATCCGGATGAGTCCTGAGATAGAAGTCGCCTTTCAACAATACAAAGATTTCATGTACGATGAGATTTACTTTAATGAAAAAGTGAAGAAGGAATTTGCAAAATCTGAAAAAATTATTGAGTTTCTGTTTGATTACCTGATGAAGAATGCCGAGGCAGAGATCCCACCTTTTTACTTTCAGCGAAATAACAAACCGGATCGCGTGGTGGCCGACTATATTTCAGGTATGACCGACCTCTACGCAATTAATCTCTTTGAAGAGTTCTTTGTCCCCCGGCGCTGGTTTCGGCTGTAGTCCCGCTCACCTGAACAAATTGAGGTCTTCCCGGATAGCCCTTGCAATTTCTGCCTGAACTCCTTGAATCAGGGGATGGTGCGGGTCCTTCTTTCCAATTCCAATTACTTGAGCGATCGGTGCCGCACCAATCAGAGCACTGGTAAGGAAGGCCGCCTCACATTGAACAAGGTCCTCCCTGTTCAACCGGACTTCCGCAGTATTCTCCATTTCAAGGACAATGCTCCGGGTGACACCGGGCAGACAGCTGTCATCAAGCGGTGGTGTCACCAGCCTTTCATCTTGAACCAGAAAGATGTTTGTCCGTCCACCCTCGGTAAGGTTCCCCTCGCTGTTCAAGGCAATAAAGTCGTAAACATTGTTCCGGGCGGCTTCTGCTCTCAGTGCGTCGCTCCAGACCCTCTGAACCGTCTTTATTCCCGCCAGAGATGAATTGGCGTCACGGACCACTGTTTCCGATATCCCGATTGCGATTGTTTCCGAAGCCGGGACGACTGTTCTTGGAAGAACATGAAGGATATTACCGAT
>CAZRHT010000022.1:0-3279 GCA_964599895.1 uncultured Holophagae bacterium | reverse complement strand
TCGCTTTCATTGATTTTCAGTTTAAGCATTTGACAATTGATTCTCCTTTCTTAACTGTTTCTTCGTATTCTTCGGATGGACTGGAGTCCCACACTATACCACCTCCAACACCAAAAGTGAGAATCCCATTCTGAACCGTGCAGGTTCGAATTGCAATATTGAGGTCCATCATGGTGGCATCCCCGGATATCCAGCCCATTGATCCTGTGTACACTCCCCTTGGCTCAGGTTCCAGCTCCCGAATCAGACGCATGGCGGCAATCTTCGGACATCCCGTGATGGATCCACCCGGAAAAGCCCCCTTCAGAATGTCCGTCAGAGAGATGTCCGCCACTGGAGAACCGGTGATACGTGCCACAAGATGGTGCACGTTTGCATAGCTTTCCAGCTCGGGGAATGACTGAACCCGGACACTTCCCGGTTTACATATTGAGGAGAGGTCGTTTCGAAGGAGATCCACGATCATGGCCAGTTCAGCACGATTTTTCTCATCATTGACCAGAAATTGGGCCAACTCTCTGTCTTCTGCGACTACAGCACTCCTTGCCGCGGTCCCCTTGATCGGGCTGGTCAGGAAAATCCCGTCCCTGAGAGACAGAAACCGTTCCGGAGATGATGAAACAATCGTGAAACCGGGCTGTTGAATGAAACCGGAAAAGGGTGCCGGATTTTCCCGACTCAGCTTTTGCGCAAATTCCCGGACATCTCCGCTTACGGCCCATTTTTCCTGGCGCGTCAAATCGACCTGGTAGACGTTTCCGGCTTCAATTTCCCCGCGGATTGCTGCAACTTTTTCCATGTACCCGGCAGGGGAATCCGTGTCGGAGATTTTCCGGGCCTGAAAAGGGCTCCTGTCAAAAGAAATCTGCGGAGATGTAGACTTCCCTTCCCTGAGTCCCCGGTATATCTGCTTTCCAGGGCGGTGACACAGCACGACGTGGCGATAAATTTCAAATTGGAAAAGCGGCAATGGACAGCGTGGCGGGGTTGGAAGCGCGGGTTCCAACGCATATCCAAACTCATACGAAACAAACCCCATTAAGTCCGGTTGAATAGGGGGGATGTCTCCAGAACGGTTAAATTGAATCGGGGAAGGGGGTTCCAGAAATGTGACGAGGGGTTCCCAACCGGCTATCAGCCAGTCTCCATCACCATACAGCAGTGTTGCAGGTAAGTCTCCTGCCAGCCGAAACAGGTCCTCTTCAGACAACAGTCCATCTGTCCGGCTCCAGCTTTCAAAGATTTCCATGGAGTACATTCCTGGCAATCTGGAGTCCCTGCTCAGTGAGAAATGATTCCGGGTGAAACTGGACCCCGGCAAGGGGAAGAGTGCGATGACGGATCGACATGGGAGTTCCATCCGGTGTCGCGGCATTTATTTCGAGTTCATCCGGACATTCTGACAGCCGGAGTGAGTGGTACCGTCCCACCGTGAGGGGCGAAGAAATCCCTGAAAAAACACCATTTCCTTCATGGAGAACAGTCCGTACCTTCCCGTGGCAGGGCTCTCCCTTTGATATCACTCCTCCCAGAGTCAGCGCAATACATTGCATACCGAGACAGACACCGAAAATGGGAACCCTGCCTGAAAATTTTCGGATAATTTCCATGGAAAGTGTGGCTTCACCTGGCGTTCCCGGTCCGGGAGAAATAAGGAGCAATTCAGGAGAAAATTGCTCAACAGCCGTGAGGGATGTTCTGTCGGATCGGAAAACCGTAACGTCCGCATCCGCCATCTCAAAAAGATGACGAACGTTCTGAGTGAAGGAGTCCATGTTGTCGATGAGCAGTGTCTTTGTCCACATGGCGGGGGATTATACCACAATCATGGTTTTCCACTTGCGCGGCAGGACAATATCGGACACAATAAAATAGAACACAAAACTCGACAAAAAGGGAGTAAACAATGGAAGACAACAACAGAGAAAAATACTCAGACATACATTGCGACGTTGCGGTGGTAGGCAGTGGACCGGCAGGCCAGCGGGCCGCGATGGAATGTGCCAGGGAAGGGCGCGACACAATCATCATTGACCGCCGGAACCACAAAGTCGGCGGAGTCTCGCTCCACGTGGGAACCATCCCGAGCAAAACACTCAGGGAAGCGGTAATGCACCTGATCGGGTACCGGCATAAACATCTCTACGGAGATGAATATGTGGTAAGGCATCACATATGCCTGAAAGACCTCCTTGAGAGAGTTGAATTGACACTGCAGCGGGAACTGGCGGTGCTGGAATCCCAACTCATGGCCGCGGGGGTGAAGGTCCGCTATGGGGAAGCCCGATTTGTGGACCCGCACACACTGGAAATCCACGACCGGAAAAACGAACACCTGTTCAATTTGCATGCGGACCAGTTTGTGCTGGCACCGGGAACTGTTCCCCGGCATCCCGACGATATTACCTTTGATTATGAGGTCATTTTTGACAGTAACTTTGTTTTTTCCCACAAAAGCCGCATCAAGGACCTCCCCAAGAGCCTGATCGTTGTCGGAGCGGGTGTCATTGGAACGGAATACGCTGCCATGTTTGCGCCACTGGGCTGCCAGGTTACTCTGGTGGATCGTCACACGCGCATTCTCCCCTACCTTGATGGAGACATCAGTCGGCTTTTGTTAAGTGAAATGGAAAACATGGGCGTAAAGATGGCTTTGGGTCGGGGCTATCGTTCCATCCGGCGGACGGAAGACGGAAAGGGTCTGGTTGAAACCGATACCGGGGAAAAACTGATCGCGGACGCGGTGCTGGTCTCCCTGGGCCGTGTCCCCTGTGTAGACCGTTTGGACCTGCCCGCGGCCGGCGTGGAACTGGCAGATCGGCCCACAATCAAAGTGGACGAAAGTTTCCGGACTTCCGCCCCTCATATCTTTGCCGCCGGTGATGTTATCGGGCCGCCGGCGCTGGCATCCACCAGTGCCGAGCAGGGCCGTGTTGCCGGACGGAATGTCCTTGGGTACACTGTCCGGGACCATCGCCCGGAGCTTTTTCCCTTCGCCCTCTATTCCATCCCGGAAACCTCCCTTATCGGCAGCACGGAAGAACAACTGGTGGAAAAGGGAATCCCATACCTGAAGGGAGTGGCACGATACCGGGATGTCGCAAAAGCGACCATCAAGGGTGGCTCCGTGGGTATGTTGAAATTACTATTTTCACCGGACGACTGGAAGCTCCTTGGCATCCACGTAGTGGGAGATCAGGCGGCGGAACTGATTCACATCGGACAGGCAGTCATGTCCCTGGGCGGCCGGGTGGATTACTTTGTCCATAACGTGTTCAA
>CAZRHT010000021.1:29439-43490 GCA_964599895.1 uncultured Holophagae bacterium | reverse complement strand
ATGAAGTACGCATTGCTGTTTCGTGTGGGGAAAACACAGATGGCACTGGATGTCCGGTGCGTTTCCCATGTGTTGAAGGAAATGGAGATTACAAAAGTACCGGATGGACCGGATTATGTTGAAGGGGTTTTTGCGTACAGGGAGCACATTATCTCCGTGGTAAAAATCGGCGGGAAATACGGGCTTGATGCTGTTACCGAAGGCCCCCTATTTCTGGTCACGGTAGAAGACATGCTGGTGGCTTTCCGCGTGACGGAAATTCTAAATGTCATTGAAGTGAATGAAGATGAGATAAAAGGCGGTGATACCGGAGATATGCCTGTTTCCGGCATTCTTACCCGTGATGGAAAGCCGATTATGATTCTGGATCTCGATCGGATATTTTCGAAAAAAGACAGGAAGATTCTCCGTGCCCTCTACTGACCCCAGATTTCGAGTTGTCATTTTTGCCGACTGTCACATACCGGTGACGTCTGGACATCCCGACTTTACCTCATTTCTTCACACTCTTAAAGAGGTGTCAAAACAGACGGAAACCATTGTACTGCTGGGCGACGTGTTCCGTGTATGGGCAGCAATCCCAGTGTTTGACCACGAAAATGGGCACGCGCTCCTCGAGGCTGTCAAATTGATTTCCGAAAACTGCAGAACCATTATGGTGGAAGGAAACTGGGACTTTTATATTAAGAGAGCCTATTTTGATTGTTTTGATGAAATTTCAGAGGATGCCATTGTAATTGAGTCAGGAGGAGAGCAAATTGTTTTTGTCCATGGCCATATGGATCACCTGTTTTCCGATCGACTGTTGATGAGGCTGTTGAAGTCCAGTCTTGCCCGTGCGCTCTTCCAGTGGAAGCGATTCTCCGGGCTGGCCCGGAAACTGAGTAAAAAATTCCAGGAAGGTGAGTTAAGTAAACAAGTTCGACAGGACGAACTGATTAAGGTAGCGGGAAGGCTGGCAAAACGATTTCCAGGTAGTGACCGAATATTCGTAGGCCATTTTCACCAATTCTGGAAACATGAAAAAGTGACCGGGATCCCCGATTACCACGGTACCCATTCATTTCTCGGCCTCTCGGAGAAGCCGGCACTCTATCGTTTTGACAATGACCGGATTTCACTTGTAAATTCATACAGCCCACTCGCCATTTTCGATCAGAAAAGTGAACACTGAAAACAGAACACTTCTGTAACTCCATCACCCATTGCTGCTGCTCTACAGCTTCACTTCCCCGCTTTTAACCAGCCCAATCTTGAATAGCACAGGACCGACAATCTGGTTAATGGCTATAACGGAGATGATGATGGCTTTGAGCGGATGTCCCCATTCCGGGAAGGCCTTCTCAACAAGTATGGCAATGCTCAAAGTAAGACCGGCATTGGTGAGGAATCCGGTCCAGGCATACTTGCTTACAGCGTCTGTGGCTCCGGTGAGCTTTGCGCCAAAGAGTGTGGAGAAAAAGATGAGGACAGCCCGAACTCCGACAAACAGGGCTACAAGAATGTAAACTGAACCGAAATAGGAAAAATCCAGCCCCGCACCGGCGATTGAGAAGAAGATGACGTAGATGGGCAGGTGGCTCCTTTCAATTCCTTCAATCATCAAGGGGCCCTGTCGGGAGAAATTCTGAACAACAAATCCTGCTATCATACACATGAGCATTTGCTCCAGCCCGACAAAATGAGCCAGTTCGTTGGCAAGAAAGGCGGCAATGACAATAAAAACGGTGATTTCTCTGGCCACGTAGCGGTAAAAAAGTATCATCAGACCGCCGTATACCAGCCCCGCTGCGATGGACAGAAAGATATGGCCGAAGGTGTGGAATAGGAAGGATAGTGAGAAAGGTGCTGCGCCGCCAATACCCCGAATCACTCCCATAGCAAGCGCGAACATCAGAAGAACAACGACATCTTTCACCATGGTCACACCGAGAACGACGTCGGTGAATGGCCCGCTGGCCCGATATTCGTTGATGATTGCGATTGTAGATGCAGGGGACTTGGCTACAGCAACTACAGACAACATTATGGCAGCCATCCATGTTGTTTTCATATCGGAAATGCCCTGAACACTAAATATACTTAGAAATGGAGCCATTACGATTAACATGCCAGCGAAAATCAGGAAAGTATGGCTCAGGGTGATGCCAGAGATGGCCTTTGCATTTTCCCTGAGGCTCTTGAGTTTCAATTCTCCTCCGGCGGTCAATGCAATGAAACTCAATGCAATTGTATTAATAAATTCAAGGGACTGGATGTCAGTATGGGAGATAAGCCCCAATACAGATGGTCCGAACAGAATACCGGCCAGGAGATTGCCTGTCAGGGCGGGAAAGCCCAGCTCTCTCGCAAGAACACCGAAAAGATATGCCACGATGATAAGAAAGCCCAGTGCCAGGTAGGGACCGATGACAGAGTTATGAGGAACAGTACTGCTGCCGGCCAATATAAGAAAAAACAGGGTGGACACGGCGATGATGTTAACCAGTAAACTGGCAATATTTTTCCAGTTCACTTTGCTTCCTCCTTCTTTCCGGACAGCACACCAATTGCCTGGAGAACCATAACGGCTACCAGAAATGCTGAAAACCAGGCCTTGGGCAGGGTGGCGCCATCCTGCATCCAGATATCCGTACCAATGGCAATGGCCAGTCCGCCCGGTGCCATAAAATAGGCCCAGAAGTGCTGGTTGAGATTGAACCAATGTGTTTTCAAAAAGAGCCAGCGAAAAATTCCTGTCAGAAGTACAATAGAAAGGGCGGAGAAAAGGAACTCCGGGTTATCCGGAATGCCTGCCAGGATTCCCACAAGTAGGAGGAAAAGCATATAGAGGGGCTTTTCATCCGTTGCTATGTCCCGGTAAATTGGCTCACATTTTTTGCAGGCGTTGGCAAGGTACACACCGGAGAAAAAGGAAACGATCAGGGGAGAAATTCGGAATACGGCACAGGTTTCCGAAACCAGAACAATGACACCGATGAGCATCAGGAGGAGACCTTCTGGCCTGTGGTTCAATGAAAGCAGAGCACGTGACAGTATTGCGAACAGAGCACTGAAGCACAACAGGTACAGGCTGGAAACCAGTGGAAGCGTAATTACCTGAATGCCGGTAAAAAGCAAAAGAATAAAGAAGGGAACAACACTGACAAAGAAAAGTACGGTACGGTTCTCAATTCCCCGTGCAGGAATAAAGTGAGAAACCGTGCGGAAGCTGATAGGGGCCAGAGCCAGTGCAAATACTGCAAGCATTGGCTTGGTAGTTAGCAATCCAATACCCAGAGCAATTGCGGCGACCAGTCCCGTAGTCCATGCGGCTGTTCTTACCAGGAATTTTTCAGGCAGTTCCCGGATGTAGTGAAAGTCCACTTCCAATCCGATCAGGAAGCCGATCCAGCCCAGAAAGGGAAAGAGCAGGGGTTTCAATAACCCTTGCCCAAGGGGAAGGTTTGATAGGAGAAATCCCAGGATCAAATATTCCATGCCAACAAATGTAGAAATTTTTCTCTTTTGGAAGATGATTGAAAAACTGAAATACGCCACAGCAACTGCGAAAATGACAAAAAGCCTGGCAAACATGTCAGGTCTTAAACCCGCGGGCTTCCCCGATATCCAGTGAGAACATGATGCCGGTATTGGGCAGTGAAAAGTCTCCGTACACTGACTGGATGGTATTCATAGCTATTTGAAGGGTGGCGGCATCCGGCACCATAGACAAAATCATCTTGTTGGTTGGGTTGTTGCCCTGGATGAGGCCGCGAAATCCGGCAAAAAGAGGAACCTCGTCCGCCATGTATTCGAACATACCCCGGGCATCCAGAATGCTGGCTCCTGTAATTCCTTCTTCCATCAAAGCCTCCAGGACATCTTCCAGGCGTTCTTCTTTTTCGATGATACAGACCAGCAGCTTTGCTTCAGTCATAGTGAATCAGGACCTCGAAAAGCGCCTCTTCACTTTCTGCCGAAAGGAGTTTATCCAGAAATTCTGGATGCTTCATCATCAGTGCCAGTTTGGCGAGAATTTGAAGGTTGATGATGTTGCTGGGGGATGGGGCGCCAACCATGACAAAAATCAATTCAACAGGTTTCTTGTCCAGTGCAGCAAAATCAATCGGTTTTGCAAGCCGATAGACAAAAATTTCCTGGCTTTCGCATTTCTCATACATTACGTGGGGGATGGCGATGCCATTTCCGATTCCGGTACTCATAGTTTCTTCCCGAAGATAAAAGAGTTCCAGCAGACGTTCTTCTTCGAAGTCTGCGTGAAACACAGAGATATCTTTCACCATTTTCTTGAAGAAATCGGTTTTGTCTTGCGCATCAAACTGGAACCGAATGTGTGCTTTTCGGACAAATTGGTCTAGTTTCACTGCATCTCCCCTTATATTGAAGTGTATTTTCAATGTCTCCATTTTATCATCCGACCGAACGATAATCAATATCTCCGGCTCAAGATGCGGACGTCAAAGCAGCGTATTGCATCGTGTGAATAGTTGATGGTTCAAAAAGGACAAGAGAAGGAATTGTGTCTCTCCGTCTTTTGGTTTGCCAATTTCCAGCATTCATCCCCCTTCACTTCCATATTGATTCGAAGTCAAACTTGACCTTGATTTTTTTGTTCTTTACTTGTTGATAATTTCAGAGAACATAACCTGATTCCGGCCGGCATGCTTGGCTTCGTACAGAGCATTGTCCGCAGCGCTTATCAGCTTTTCGAATCCGCTGTGGTTTATGGGTACTGCAGTACTGACGCCGAGGCTTATGGTGACCAGCATGGTTCCGACATCATTTGTGCATCCCTGAGCAACCGCGGCGCGAAGAGATTCTGCTATATTCAAGGCGCCTTCTTTTTCAGTATTTGGAAGGACCGCAATAAATTCTTCTCCTCCGTAGCGGGCCAGGAAATCCCGGGGCCGTTTCAGTTCATTCTGGAGCATAGTCGCAATTTTCTTCAGGCAGACATCTCCGGCCTGGTGGCCAAAGTTGTCGTTGTACTCCTTGAATCTGTCAATATCAACAAAAATAAGGGAAATTGGAGTGGAATCACGAAAACATGTTTTCCAGTCCTTTTGCAGCTGATGCATGAGATATCGATGATTCGGAATGCCGGTCAGTCCATCTGTCCGAGCCAGGTCAGCGAGCTTTTGATTCAATTTGTTGAGCTGAGCTGTTCTTTCCTGAATTTCTGTTTGCAGTGTGTGTTCCCTGTGGCGAATCTGCCTCACCCGTAATCGGTACAAGAAAAACAGCAAGAAGATGATCAAAATAACAACAATACCTTTGAACCAGCCAGTCTGGGTAAATCGGGGCAGCAAATTGATGCTGAGGGTCTGGCCTGTCTTATTCCAAATTCCATCGTTGTTGGAAGCAATGACATGGAAGGTGTACTGTCCAGGTGGCAAGTTTGTATAGTAGGCAATCTTCCTGTGTCCGACATTTACCCAATCGGTGTCGAATCCTTCCAGCTGATACTTGAACACAACCTTTTCCGGCAGTAGAAAGCTGAGGGCGGCATATTGAATCTCGACTTCTCCCCTCCCGATTGGCGCACGAATCGGTTCATAGTGGGAGTATTTTTCACCGTTTACATGAACTGATTCGATGGTGATGGGAGGAGAAACTGTATTCATTGGCATTCTATCCGGATAAATGACAATGGCTCCCTTGATGCTGGAGAACCAGAGAGCACCATCCGCGGCCCGGCAGGCGGCAAACTGGGCCGGTCCGTTGCTTTCAGTAGCTTTGACGCCTTCGGCTTTCCCATAAGATCTGCAGATTATGGAATCTCGCACACCTTCTTCCATTTCTTTCAGAGCGGCCTTTTCAACAGTAAAAATCCCCCGATTGCAGTTCATCCAGAAATTTCCACTGCCATCTTCAGTGATGGAAAAGATAGAATCACTGTACAGGCCTTCCCGCATGGAAAAGCGCTGAAAATGGTCATTTTCGTAGTGAAATAGTCCGTCGTTTCCTGTGCCGATCCAGATAGAGCCGTCCGGATCGGGATGAATGACCCATATGCCGGTGTTGGTAAATCCGTTCCTGGAATTGAAAACTCTAATCTCCCCATTTGAAATCCGGTTGATACCATCGTTGTATGTTCCCGCCCAGATGGCCCCTTCTTTATCCAGTGCCAGTGAATAAACATAGTTTCCTGAAAGGCCTTCCTTCGTTGTGATGGTACGGGTTCCGGTTTTCGATATGACGCTGATGCCACCGCCATTGGTTCCGACCCAGATATCTCCGTTTGGCAGTGCCAGGATCGCTCGAACTATATTATTGGACAATCCGTTTTGAGTTGAGTACCTGGTAAAGTGACCGTTCTTCAAATGAAATAACCCGTTTCCATATGTGCCGATCCATAAAGAGCCGTCATTATCCTCTGCCAGGGACCAGACAAAGTCAGCATCCAGGTTCTTGATGGTGGTGAATTTATCGTTCTGATACCGGGCCAGACCACCCCCGACTGTTCCGATCCAGACTGTTCCGTCTTTCCCCGGCAGAAGACTGCGGACACTATCGACGGGGAGGCCATTTCTGGAATTAAGTAAGGTGAATTTGTCGTCCTTCAGTTGGAACAACCCCCCTCGAGTACCGACCCACAGGCTACCCTCCCGGTCTTCGAGCACCGCTCGTACTGATGTGTTTGAGAGCCCCTCTTTTTCGGATAGAACGGAAAATTGACCCGTTTGTGACAACGAGAACAGCCCCCCGCCGTTGCTGCCGATCCACAGAGAACCTTTCCGATCCCTAGAAATGGCCCGGACATCTATCAGGCCAGGTTCCGTCTGGCCGATTCTTTCAAAGCGCTTATCCCGTAACGAAATCAGTCCCACTCCTTGAATTCCTATCCAGAGAGTGGCGCCGGATGGTTCCATATAGAGTGTATGGATGTTCATCTTTGGAAAATCGGGTGGGGCGTCGAGGTGAACAATTTTACCTTCCTGTATCCGATCCAGGCCTCTTGGTGTTCCTATCCATAGCCCCCCGTCCGATGAAGGCGCCAGGGCGGAGATGTACCCGTCAGAAAGGCCATTTTCAACTGTAAAAGAGGTGAAGTGGTTCATGTTGTCATACATACTGAGGCCCCGGTTGGTTCCGATCCAGACGTAATGATTTTTGTCTTCACTGATTGTAGTAATGAAATTGCCGGCAAGCCCGTCTTGTACGTTGAAATGCCGAAACACACCCTGACTATAGCAGGTAAGTCCGCTTGGTGTGCCAATCCACAGACAACCATGGCTGTCTTCAAAAAGCGCCTTGATGGTGTTGTTTCCCAGTCCAGGAACCTTGCTTTTATTGAAAACTGTGAATTGTTCGCCATCATAGCGGGCAAGTCCCTCGAAAGTGCCCATCCAGAGGTATCCGTCTTTTGTCTGAACAAGATTCATGACGGAGCTCTGGGGCAGACCATCTTCCGTAGTAAAGATGTTCAGGGTATGTTGATCCAGTTTTTTTGTTGGGTCCAGCGCAGATGCAGGGGAAATCGCCATGAAGGACATGACAAGTACTGTGAGAGACAAAATTCCCCTGTGCCAACGATGATATTTTTTCACTGAATCCTCCTATTCCAATTATATCCAGAGAGAGGCAGGATTTGCAACCGAAGAATTGCCGAACCCATCAGGAACAGGTTGACGAGAGCCATTGGGACCGGTTTGGCAATCCGGAGAGGTTAGCAGACATTTGTGGAGAATTCTCTATAAGGTATTCACTCTTCACTCCACCATTCGTCGTGGCCTTGAATACTGGTATACGCATCAGTCATTGTGCCAGTTTCAACAGAACCCGTAAATCAATAGATCAAATTAGACAATCGGGAAGATTGATTCTCGAAACTGGTTAGACTATGGTGGCAGAAATCAGCGATTGGAAGAGTTCATTGAGAGCTGATTATTTATATCAGTCAACCATCGCAGCTTGAATGCATGATTCCGGGGGCTGGGGTGGGCAAAGCGTAGGGGATGCCCGGGGGCCTGGACACCGAAAAGTTTACGTCTTCCCATTGACTGAATACAACGCTCTGCCAGTTCGACCAGTCGGGGGCTCTGTCCCCAACCGGCAATAACAGGTCCCCGGTTCATAGAGAGCCGAAGGCCCCATTCTTTTTGTCGCTCAATGGAGAATATGGAATGCACAGATCCCCCCGGTATTTCTTTAACACGGGAGGCTGTCTGAAGAAAGTCCACACTGTTCGGGTTTCGTAGATCAGAGAGGTTGACGACCCTCACATGGTCCCAGTTCTGGATGGTCATCAATCGCATGACCTGGTACTGAGTAGTATCCGGGACGGTGGGTACAAGTGGCTGCGCCAACTCCATCGTTCGGATCGCACCTGCGGCGACCCCGCGATCTTCATGGGTGGGGGAAAGGGGGTGGGATGAGCCCGGATTCATCATAATAACAAGGGCATCTGAATGCGAATCGGCAATCTTTTCCCGGAATCCCGCGAACTTATCCGTCTTCAGTATTTCCAGAACACTCCGGCAGGGAAATTCCCGGGCGTTTTCCAGAACGAGACGGTAAAAGTGGCCGAGGCAAAAATATTGTTGTTTCAGTTTTTCAGCGGGGATGAATGATTCTGTCATCGTTATCGGACAAACGCATGCCAGAGGGAGAGTGCCCATACTACACCGGCGATAAAAAGGGAGAACATGACTGCAGCGGAGCCGCAGTCTTTGGCTTTTCCTGCAAGCCTGTGATAGTCAGGGGAAACCATATCCACAATCGATTCAAGGGCGGAGTTCAGGAGTTCTACAAGCAGTATCAGGAGGAGGCTCACAATCATAAGAATGCGGTTTACAGGTGCGACGGGCAGGAAACAGGCAGCAGGAATAAGAATGACAGCAAGAAACAACTCCTGGCGGAAGGCCGCTTCCGTTTTTGCAGTGGCAACAATCCCCTTGATGGAGAAACGTGTAGCATCCAGGATATGGCTCACACCTTGAGATGCTTTCATCGAACCTTCTTTGTTCTCACTGTTTTCAGGCATTTCTCCCTCCATGATATTGTAGCGGAATCATTTCAGTTTCAAGTATTGCTATTGGTGTAAGGGCGTGCGGGCTCCATGAAGGCGGTGTTCAGAGGAGCTACCCGGCCGGTTTTGTAGTTAAACCCCACCATTACAGAATATCCTCGGGCTTTTTCTTCTCCTGTTTCAGGATTCATGAGGACGTAATTAAATCGATAACTTTTTTCCCGGACATGAGAAAGGAAACAGCGAACAATGATCTTCTTGTCCTCGTAGACAATGGGTTTGCGGTAAATCAGATGGTTTTCCGCTACAACTGAGTGGAATTCTGATTTTCCTGAAAGTCCTGGAATCACTTGATCGCGAAATCCGATTCGAGCCTGTTCCAGGTAGGTGAAATAGGTGGCGTTGTTGACATGGCCCATGGCGTCAAGGTCTCTGAACCGCACAGTAACGGGCACGTCCACGGTTTTTTCAGGTGCTGGTGTCGGTGAGTTTCGAAGATTCATTTGTCCTCCATAGAACAAGTCCAGCCATTGCTATGAATATCAGATCCCGCAAAATATCCCGGAATCCCAACGGCTCTTTGGATGCGGCAAAGCATCCACAACTGGTATCAATGCCCCGAATCATAGCCTGTCCCATCGCAATAATGAACACAACATTCAGTCCGATAGTGAACCACGCGGACAGTGATGTATAGATTCCGGCCAGAAGCAGAAAGCCGAGCACGAGTTCAAGGGAGGCCAGCAAAAGGGCAAATGCCGGCGTGATGATGTCAGGTAACATATGGTAGCGGGCAACAGCCTCTGAGAATCCGGGCCAGTCCAGTAGTTTCGGAACTGCCGCGTACAGAAAAACGGCGGCAAGGCCCAGACGACTTATTGTTGCAAGGATTTCTGAAATCCGGTATCTGTTGATACCGGGTAATGGGCTTGCTTCCATGCTTCCATTCCTCCTTTGAAGACAATAAGTTTTGTTTCAGGGATGCCGATTTCTACCAGTTTCTTTGCCAGGATGTCGCTGAGGTCACAACCGATACCGGTGCAGTACAAAACCAATTTTGGCGCGGAATCCAGCATATCTTTCAGTTTGAAGAGGAGGTCCATCCCGGCTTCGTCATGGATGGACAGGTTAATGGAGCCGGGGATGTGTCCTTCAGCATACTGTTCAAAGGGGCGGGCATCAAGAAAAAGAACATTCCCTTTTACAAAGATTGCATGTATCTTTCCCACACTTTCTTTTTCTGCGGTTTTCTCAGCTGGTGTGGTGGCAAATACAGTCAATGCCACCATCATTGTCAGTGCCAGGATTGAAAAGAATTCACGATACATCTTCCGGATCCTCCAATTTGATCATGCCTTCATTCTTCATCATTGTGATGAAGATACCGACTCGTTCGTGCGGAGGGGTTACCCGTTCCCCGAAACGTTCTCCGATCAATTCAGTAATTTCCATGACGGTTCTTTTGCCGTCAATCAACTGCCAGACCATGGTGCCGATTTCATCCAGCTTCACCTTCATTGTGGGTTTCTTCAGCCTGGGCTGAATGTGCCGGGCTGGCCAGCCGGAGGAAAAACGGGGGAGAAGGATCACTGCCTTCTCCCCTTCCATTTCAAACTCCCGAATCCGGTTTGGAACCAGGGTTAATAGATTCTTATCTTTATTTTCTTCAGTCATTCTTTTTCTTTAATACTCCCAGGGGGATCTTTACCAGCATGTAACCCAACGCGAACATCACGAGTATACTGACCAGAAAACTGGAATTGGGCCAAAGATTGGGAACTTTCACATCAAAGAAGAAAAGGGCGGCAAATAAAAGTCCGATCAGGGCCTCTCCGGCTATAAGGCCGGATGCCACCAGTACTCCTCTGTTTTCCACTGAAGATTTTTCTTCGTCTGAAAGGTTGCGTCTGGCGATGATGGAATCGATAACCCAGCGAATGATACCGCCGACAAAAATAGCCGCAACGGTTTCAAAGGAGAGGTACATTCCAACACAAACCAGCATCGGACTCTTTACCCGGAGGAGGATGAATCCGATAGCCATGATGATGCCGACAATGATCAGTGGCCACACCATATTACCCCCGACGATGCCTTTTGAAAGCTGCGCCATGAGCCCGGCCTGTGGGGCAGCGAGCACATCGCCGCCGAAACCACCGATATGGCCGTCGATCGCGGCCTGTTTCAGGTCACCTGCGTTGAGGATAAAAAGCGGAACCCACATGACACATGCTGCAACGACGACGCCGATTAAATCCGCTGCTTCCATCTTCCATGGGGTACCACCGAGGATATATCCCACCTTCAAATCCTGAAGCATTTCCCCGGCCACGGCCGCGGACACACAGACAACGCCTGCAACTGCCAGGACAACGGTAATACCCTGGGTCCCTTTGGCGCCCAGTGCAACCATCAGAATTGCAGCCACTACCAGTGTGGAGATTGTCAGGCCGGAGATGGGGTTATTGGAGGAGCCGATGAGCCCCACCAGGTAGCCGGACACGGCAGCAAAGAAGAACCCCGCAACGAGCATGACAAGCGCCGCCACCAATGCGGGCCAGAAAGAGGCAGAGCCCCATCCCATGAACCACCAGTAAACGATAAAAGTGATGACCGAGAGAACAGCCATTCCACTGAACACAAACTTGATGTTCAGGTCCTTATCGGTTCGGATGGTTGCAGATTTGGCCGTTGCCGCCTTCTTGACATCATCCACCGAGCGTTTGATACCGGCGAAAAGGGACTTGCGCATCCCGTAGAGCGTGTAAGCGGCACTCATCAACATGCCGCCGATGGCAATGGGTTTCACTATGGTGGCAAAAATAACCTTTGACACTTCTACCCATGTCATGGAACCACTATGGACAAAGGGTAGATACTGGGGTGCCAGTACCAGCATGAGCAGGGGGACAAACAATCCCCATGCAAGGACGCCACCCGCGAAGTTCAAAGCGGCCAGCACCGGGCCGATGATATATCCCACACCGAAGAATGCGGGACTCAAGGCCGGCGACTTCAGCAGAAAGCCGCCACCGGTATTGACACCGGTAAAGCCGGCTTTTGCCTTGGCAGTGCCCGGAACAATCTTCTGTGCAAATCCGATGAAAGACTCCCAGCTTCCCTTGAATAAATGGAAGTTTTTGAAGAATTCCACCAGACCACCGGTGAACATGGCATAAAACAGGTACTTGGCTCCCGTTACACCGGAACGCCCGGCCTTGTGGATTTCAGATGCTGCGACGGATTCCGGAAACGGCAGCGTGGCATCTTCCACCATCACCCGGCGAAGCAGGGTGACAAAGAGGATACCGATGATACCACCCACCAGCATGATGACGGTGGATTTCCAGTACCCGGCAAAGGAACCGAAAAACTCCGGATCCCAGACACCGGAAATAAGGAAGGCCGGCAGTGTGAAAATGGCCCCGGCAGCAATGGATTCACCGATGGAGCCCACGGTCCGGACTACGTTTTCTTCAAGAATATTGTTGTCCCTGAACAGGCGCAACAATGCCATTCCCAACACAGCAGCCGGATAGGTTGCCGCAATGGTCATACCCGCTTTTAATCCCAGGTATGCGTTGGCTGCTCCCAGGATCACGGCTAGAAAAAGGCCAATAATCAGTCCACGGACGGTGAATTCTTTCAAATTCTGATCCGCGGAAACAAAGGGTTTAAAACTCAAATCTACCTCCCCCATTCGGAATGTTCCACGCTATGATACCAGAAACATCCGTTTGATTGAATGGAAAACAACTTCCTCGGAAAGCGATTGAGTTCAAGGGCCCATGTTCAGTCCCGTATTTCCATGTTTTTGGTAAAACAGGTTGCGTTATTCGATTGAATTTGCCATATTATGAAGAAGGAAATAGAGTTATGGGAGGCGATTATGCGTCGTGAACATGGTTTTACACTGGTGGAATTACTCATCGTGGTGGCAATCCTGGGAATTCTGGCTGCCATTGCCATTCCAGCTTATCTCGGTGCCCAGACACGGGCATTTAACAAAGCGGGGAAAGAAGAATGCAGGACACTGGCATCTGCCATGGAGGTTTACTATCAGGAACACGCCAGCTATGGTGCGGATGGCACCCTTGTGGGTACGGCTGCTATCAATGGACGGTATCCGGCCTATCAACCTTCAACAGATATCCAGTTTGATGTACAGGTGCAGATAGCCGGTGGCGGACAGACATACACAATTACCTGCACCCCAAAAGCCGGTGGACGACAGTTTGGAAATAACATGACAGCTCTAACTCTAAATGAAAGGAATGAAATGGACTGGCAGCCGTAATGAACTGGTTCGGCACATTCCCCATCATTGCGTTTTTCTTCGGCCTGATTTTCGGTTCCTTCTTTAATGTCTGTATTTATCGCCTGCCCAGGGATGAGTCCATTGTTAAACCCCGGTCCTTTTGTCCCGGTTGCGGGAAAACCATCCCATGGTATGAGAACATTCCCTTGTTCAGTTACCTTTTTCTCCGGGGAAAATGCTCTACCTGCGGGGGCAAAATTTCGTTTCGGTATTTTTTTGTAGAATTGATCACCGGGTTAGCATTTGGTTTTGGCATTTTTCATTACGGACTTTCCATAAAAGCCCTGGAATTCGTCGTTCTGGCGTCCCTGATGATTATTCTCTTTTTCACCGATCTGGATGAACGGATTTTGCCGGACGAAATCACCCTGGGGTTCATCCCGGTGGGTCTGATCTTTGCCTTTTTCTCCATGGAACGGAACCTCAAGGAGTCCATTCTGGTGGCCATTCTCGGCGCCGGCGGACTGGCACTGATTGCCTGGATTTATTTCAAGGTCAAAAAAATCGAGGGCATGGGGATGGGGGACATTAAAATGCTGGCCCTCATGGGGGCATTTCTGGGCATCAAAGCCTTCCTTGCCCTGTTGATTGCAGCGCTTCTCGGTACAATCGCTGGACTCTTCATTATTTATGTTCTGAAAAAAGGGAAGCGCTACGAAATTCCTTTCGGCTGTTTCCTCTCCATCGGTACACTGATTGCCTACATCTACGGGAATGAAATGCTGGCCTGGTACGTGCACCACTACATCGTTCAGTAGT
>CAZRHT010000021.1:0-29339 GCA_964599895.1 uncultured Holophagae bacterium | reverse complement strand
GCAACGATACCCATTGTCATTTTCTTGTATTGAACGGTTGAGAATCCGGCAGTTTCCATCTGGTTCCTCAATGCTTCAGCGCCTGGAAATGCTTTCACGGAACGGTGCAGGTAGTGGTAGGCGTCCGGATCTTTTGAAATCAGTCTGCCGACAAAAGGCATAAACAAGCCGGAATAGAGGTTAAACAGCGGATTCCGGTTGGGGGTGAATTCCAGTATCAGCAGCATGCCGCCGGATTTCAGTACTCTGTAAAATTCAGCCAATCCGTTTTCCAGGCTTTCAAAGTTGCGGATACCAAAGGCGATGGACACGACATCCACGGAACTGTCCGGCAATGGAAGAGCCAGTCCGTCTCCATTTACCGGAAATACCCGGTGGTTTTTCAATTTTCCCAATCCGCCATTCAGCATCTTACAGGCAAAATCCAATGCAATTACATTCGCCTCCGGGAATTTACGGGCAAAGGCGAGGGACAGATCCATTGTGCCGGCGGCAGCATCCAGGATAACTTCCGGTGCCGGCAAGGAAACAGCGTTCACTGTCCTTCGCCGCCACAGTGCATCAATATTGAAACTGAAAAAATGGTTCAGGAAATCATAGCGCTTGGCAATACCATTGAACATGGACTGGATTTTTGCAGGCTCCTGTTCACGAGTCATACGATTACAACCTCGGCCTTCACCTCTCCGGTGTCGGGTATGGTAACAATCCCGACACCACCCCGGCGGAATGGGCCAGGGTTTAAGAGGACGGTTTTTCCGATTCTGTCCACTCCGGCAGCTTCGTGGATGTGACCCGATAGAAAGACTTCCGGTTGAACTTCTTCTATCCATTTCCGAATCTGCTTTCCACCCACATGCCGATTTAACATAATCCGATCCAATTTCGTCCCGTAAGGCGGGGTATGGCAGATGACAGCTAAACGTCCCGGATGATCCGGTTTATACAGACTGGAAAGTCGGCTTACGATTTCTGATTCTGGAATTTCGAACGGGGTACCGAACGGCGTCGGCATCGCACCACCTGAACCGATAAACCGGACATTCCCCACGGTCTCAGATTTTCCGTGGAGGTTTGCATCGAGCTCGTTCAATATTCGAATACTGTCTTCACCGTCCATGTTGCCGGGGATGGCAAGAAGGCATCTGGTGTACTGTTTCAATTCTGTCACGACCTGACGCAGCTCATCTAAATCCCCGTGGCGGGTGAGATCACCGCAAACAACTGTCAGGTCTGATCTGGACAGGAGTGAAGCGGCAGCGGTGAGTTTATCCAGTGAGCCGTGAATGTCAGAAAGTACAGTTAATTCCATGGGTTCCCCCTGCCACGATTTGATGAGAAAGGTGTGGCTGTTCACACTATTCTGTCAAAATAAGTTCGGACTGCAAAGGTTTTTTGATGAGCAGACCCACTTTTGCCTTTACTCCCAGGAGGCCATGTTCCCCGCTTTTCGGCGATCCATCGCGTTGAGGATTTTTTTTCTCATACGAATATTTGAGGGAGTAATCTCCAACAACTCATCGTCTGCAATAAATTCCATAGCCTGTTCCAGTGAAAACTGCCGATGCGGTGTCAGGCGAATAGCTTCATCGGAACCGGAAGCGCGAGTGTTGGTCAGTTTTTTCCCTTTGGCTACATTTACCACGAGGTCGCTGTCACGGGAATGCTCTCCGACAATCATTCCTTCGTATCCGTCTACACCGGGTCCGATGAAAAGTTCACCCCTTGGCTGGAGGTTGAACAGCGCATAGCCAACGGATTTGCATTTTGACTGGGAAATCAGGACACCCCGTGCCCGGCCAGGAATCTCCCCTTTTTCATATTCATATTCGTAGAAAGTATGATTGATAATGCCGGTGCCCCGGGTAACCGTCATGAATTCGTTTCGAAACCCGATCAGGCCCCGGGCCGGAACCTTGAATTCAAGCCGTGTGTAGCCGTCATTCCCATTTGTCATATTGATCATCTGTCCCTTTCGAATCCCCAGTTTTTCAATTACAACTCCGGCAAATTCGTCCGCTACATCAATGACGGCCAATTCAATCGGTTCGGTCCGTTTCCCCTTCAGTTCTCGATAGATAACCTTCGGTTTGGAAACCTGGAATTCGTAGCCTTCCCGGCGCATGTTCTCTATGAGAACAGCCAATTGCAGTTCACCCCTCGCTTTCACTGTGAAGGCTTCGGCCCGTTCGGTCCGCTCCACCCGGATACTGACGTTGGTCTGGAGTTCTTTTTGCAGTCGATCCCACAGATTTCGGGAAGTGACAAACTTGCCTTCTTTACCGGCAAATGGAGAATCGTTTACCATAAAGGTCATGGACAGGGTTGGTTCATCAATTTCAATGAGGGGCAGCGGAACCGGACGTTCACGGTCCGCTATAGTCTCACCCACATCCACTGTTTCCAGACCGGCGATTGAAATAATATCTCCCGCGCTGCCATCCTTCACCGGTACTTTCTTCAACCCTTCGTAGGTAAAAATACGACTCACCCGGTAGAGAACGCGGTCTCCGCTTCTTTTCAGCAACAGGACTTCATCTCCCTGATGGACATGGCCGTTGACGATTTTTCCGGTCCCGATTTTTCCCAGATAATTATCATATTCAATTGCGGACACAAGCATCTGAAGGGGATGATCTTCGTCTCCTTCTGAATCCGGAACATGGTCCAGCATGGTGTCCAGTAAAGGCGTCAAATCAGTGCTTTCTTCCCCAATCCGGTTCAGTGCAACTCCCCGTTTTGCGGATGTGTACACAATAGGAAAATCCAGCTGTTCATCAGTGGCATTGAGTTCGATGAACAGATCCAGCACCATATCCAGTACGGTCTCAGGTCGACTGCCCTTCCGGTCAATTTTGTTGATAACGACGATGGGTTTCAAACCCAAAGCCAAGGCGTTTTTCAATACGTACTTGGTCTGAGGCATGGGGCCTTCGACGGCGTCCACCACCAGCAGTACGGAGTCCACCATTTTTAGGATCCGTTGAACCTCTCCGCCGAAATCAGAGTGCCCCGGCGTATCCACAATGTTGATCTTGACATCCTTGTAGTGAAACGCGGCATTTTTGGAGAAAATAGTAATGCCACGTTCCCGTTCAAGGTCGTTTGAGTCCATGACCCGTTCTGTGACTTCCTGATTTTTCCTGAAAACGCCAGTCTGTTGCAGCAGCGCATCCACCAGGGTGGTCTTGCCGTGGTCAACGTGGGCGATAATGGCGATATTCTTTATTTTATGCATCTTGTGACTCCAGTACTGGTGTTTTCACAGCCGGGGCTGTGGCGCAAAGCGATGATCTATACGAACCATTCTTGTCATTTTGTGAAAATGAACATAGATGAAGCTTTCAGGTAGAACCGTCGCGCGATCCAGAGTGTAGAGCAGGGCATGACTTAAGTCAAGTAAAACTCCTATAGAGTAAAGACTTTCCTGAAATTCCGTTGCTGAAGTTTATGCTATCCGATAAGATATTTGCTATCGGCAGCCGCCGAAAAAACTAACAATTGGAGCTGGAGCAATGTTCTTCCCGTACCGGGATGACAATCCCACCGATACCAGACCCTATGTCACCATCGGACTCATCACACTTAACGTGCTGGTCTACCTTCTTGTGTCTGTCGGGGGAACTGACACCTACCGCTTCGCCGTCCTCAATTACGGCTTGATCCCGGTGGAACTGGTGCATTTTCACAACTATTTCCCGTCAACAGCCGTTCCGCCTGTTGCAAATCTGATTACCGCTCTTTTTATGCATGGTGGTTTCATGCATCTGGCGGGCAATATGTGGTTTTTATGGATATTCGGCGACAACGTTGAAGACAGGATGGGGCATGTCCGTTACCTGATTTTCTACATCCTGGCGGGAATTGCCGCTTCTCTCCTTCATGTGGTACTTTTCCCTGGTTCTAATGCGCCGGTGATTGGCGCCAGCGGAGCCATTTCCGGTGTACTGGGTGCCTATGCAGTATTCTATCCCCACGCCCGTATTCGTACCTTTGTATTTATTATTATTTACCTGGATTTCATTAAAATCCCTGCCATGGTATTCATTGGAATATGGATTCTTTTCCAGGTTGTAAGTGGGCTTCTTTCCATGGGACAGGGGGGGAGTGGTGGAGTGGCCTGGTTTGCCCATGTGGGCGGTTTTCTCTTTGGTCTTTACGCCGTTCGTTTCTTTGCTGGTAAGAAAAGACTGTCCCCAATTGGAGATTAAAGCTATAATAAACATGTCGTTTGCGTATCGGAGGGAGAGATGGCCAGTCCGAAAATTGCCTTTATTGCCGAATCGATGAAGAAATTTGTCCGTCGCCGTGCGTTCGGAAATCTGGCAAATCTGCTGGCCAAAGTCCATCCTTCGGAACTGGCTGATGCAATCGAAGCGCTGAAATCCATTGATCAGGGGCCCATCCTGGATTTCCTCATCAGCAAACATAAAGAAATAGCAGCGGACACTTTTGTGGAGTTGGATGAAAGGATACAGCACAGGTTTGCGGAAGAGCTGGAACCGGAGAAATTGGCATCCATTCTCCGGCTCATGAATTCAGATGACGCCGTGGCCACCATTGAAGACCTGCCGGAAGAACGGAAAAGTGCCATCCTAAGCCTGATGCAGGATACCCCCCAGTTAGAGGAACAACTTCTTTACGCCGACGATACTGCCGGTCGAATCATGACCACAGACTACTACTCACTCCCGGACAGCATGACCGTTAAAGAGGCAATTGAACAGCTTCAAAAACTGGAAGAAAAAGCAGAAATGGTGTTTTATCTCTATCTGGTGGATGAAGAAAACCGGCTCAGCGGTGTGCTCTCCCTGCGGCAACTGCTGATTTCCACACCGGGTACACACCTCAAAGACATTATGAACAATCGCCCCATTTCCGTCAATGTGGACACAGACCAGGAAGAAGTGGCTTCACTGGTTTCTCAATACGACCTGCTGGCCATTCCCGTTGTCGACCATGACCGGGTGCTGGTCGGAATTATCACCGTCGATGACGTCATCGACATTATCCGTGAAGAGGCGGAAGAAGACTTTTACCGCATGGTGGGAAGCTCTGAGGAGGAAATTCTCCATCGGGGCAACCCATGGAAAGTTGTCAGGATCCGTATTCCCTGGCTACTTCCCGCTTTTCTCAGTACTTTCGTAGTCGCATCCATGCTGGACTATATAAAGGCCAGTTTTATCTACTTCGCCATGTTTGTCGTGTTCATGCCCATGATCAACGCCACCGCCGGAAATATAGGGGTTCAGAGTACGACCATCATGGCCCGGGAGCTGGCATTTGATCGGGTCCAGGAAAGCAAGTGGACCTCGCTGTTGTGGAACCAGTTCCGGATTGGTTTTATAATCGGCGTTATTTTCGGGATAATTGCTTTCGCTTTCTCCTATGTTCTGTACCCTGGCGGGGAGGTTCCAAAAATGGTACTTGCCGGTTCGGTTGGCTTCGCCATGCTGGTTGCCGTCAGTATTTCTTCCGTCTACGGAACGCTTCTTCCCCTGTTCGTTAAACGACTCGGATTTGACCCGGCTGTTTCCACCACACCCTTTGTGTCCTCCTCCAACGACATCATGGGCCTTATCATTTACTTCTCGGTCGCTCTCGCCGGTATTCACTTCTTTAGCTGATAACAGAAACAGCAAAATTGTTTTTTTCTCTAAACACACAGATTTTCTTTTTGAATCTCACTTTCTTTGCCACAGGCAGAGGGTGTTCGCTATAATGTAATGGAAAAAGCTGGTGCGGGCTAAACCGGCACTGGAAGGAGATGTACCATGACAAAAGCCATTTCTATCCGGGGAAAAGTCCAACCGGCTTCTCCCATGCGGCGTCTGGAAGCGCCGTATTTAAAGATGAAAGATATCCGGAGCCATATTTATCCGCTGAACATCGGCCAGCCGGACATTGAAACACCACCTTCCTACATGGACGTGTACCGCAGTTTTCCCGGTCCCACCATCAAGTACGGTCCGTCCGGCGGGCTGCCGGAATACAGGAAAACCCTGTCTGCCTATTATGCTAGCTGTGGAATTTCGTTAACAGCTGATGAAATTCTGGTGACCACCGGCGGCAGTGAAGCGATAATTTTTGTTTTTGCCGCCATTACCGATCCCGGTGATGAGGTTATTGTGCCGGAACCCTTCTACGCAAACTATAACGGTTTTGCAAATATGGTCGCAGCCAGGATTGTGCCGGTTACTTCCCGTGCAGAAACCGGCTATGCCCTTCCGCCCATTTCGGAAGTGGAATCGAAGATTTCTCCCCGCACAAGAGCCATTATGATTTGCAATCCCGGAAATCCCACAGGTTATGCCTATACAAAGGAAGAAGTTGACGCATTGAAGAGCCTCTGTTTGAAGCATGACATTTTTCTTGTTTCCGACGAAGTGTACCGGGAATTTGTGTACGATGGCCAGCATTATTCCATTTTATCGGAACCTGGATTTGAGGACCATGGTATTGTGGTGGATTCTTTATCCAAGCGTTTTTCACTGTGTGGCGCCAGACTGGGACAGGTGGCATCCCACAACAGGGATGTCATGGACGCAATCCTGAAAATGGGACAGGCACGACTTTGCCCGCCCACAGTGGAACAATACGCGGCAATGGAGGTTCACAAACTGGGACAGGAGTATTTCGACGACATTCGCAAGGAATACCAGAAACGACGGGATACCGTTTATGACGGGCTGATGAAAATCGATGGAGTTTATTGCAAAAAACCCCGGGGTGCGTTCTACATTCAGGCCAAATTGCCTGTGAAAAATACCGTGGAGTTTGCCCATTGGCTGCTGACAGAGTTCGAAGTGAAGAATGAAACGGTTCTGGTGGCCCCGGGAAATGGGTTTTATGCTACGGAAGGGATTGGTTTCGATGAAATCCGCATCGCCTATGTTATTGAAAGCGGGCAGCTGGAGCAGGCAATGTATATCCTGGGTGAGGGGCTCAGCGTTTATCCGGATCGGAAATAACCAGCTGAATCCGACCATTGTGGGAGGCACCTTCCTGGACGATTACGGATGGCGCGTAAATATCGCCCCGGGCGAAGCTGCCCTTCATCAGTCTGACATAGACGGAGGACTGAATATTGCCCTTCACCGTTCCGCTGGATGTCACTGAAGGAGAATGAATGTCTCCGATTACAGTTCCGGTTACAACAACCGGGCCGGTACTGACCAGGTTTCCTTCCAGGCGGCCGTCCACTTGAACGGCTCCGGTAACATTGAGATCGCCTTTCAGTTTTGCGTCGGAGGGGACACGTGACTGGGAAGTCTTGTTTCCAGTCTGCAACAGGCTTGAATCATTACTCATGCCCTCATTATCCTCCAAAAATGTTCAGGGTGCCAGAAAAAAGGCCTGTTCTTTTTCAAAAACAGGCCAAAATCCACAATTGAATGCCTCAATCCGCCAATTCCAGCCACCCAAACCAGAGAGGATGGTTTGCCTTGTACCAACGGAGAATGCCTTTCAACTTTGCCTGATGTTCCAATGAAATCACGTCGGGCAGAATGAGGTCGAAATGGACCCTGATCCGGTCTTCCCCGAGAAATTCCAGTGCCTCTGAACAGAGAGTCTGCAACTCGTTGCGTATTCTGCCTGAATCCGAAATTTTAACCGGACGATTCTCGTAGTCTTCTCCATAGAAAAAACGGTTCAGAAGCGGACTGAACACCAGTCGGCTCTGTTCCATTGTTTCCATCAAGCGGAAGGTGAAGGTAATCTGTTTACCTGCCCGGGGTGTGGCCTGACGAACCGTTGCCTGGTAAATATTTTCCCCCACTTTTTTGATGCCCGGGGAACCAGAGTAAGGGTCCGGGCACATATAGCCGGAAATAGCCATTAAGTCCCAGTTTTTTTCGGGGAAAAAATCGTCTGCACTAACATTGGGCTTCTGGACGGGAATACCGGCTTTAATACCGTTCAGAATAATTTCACGGTACATATCAACCGTTTCCCCGTCCGGTTTGCTTTCCATTATTTCAGCCAGCTTTTCGGCAAAATCCGGCGTTTCCGGATTCAATCCCATAATATGCCATTCCCGGTCGTAAGGCAGCTTAAATTTGGACGTAAATACTGACAAAAAGGCCTCCAGTCCCAGCATGGGCGCCAGGCTGGACGCCTGCATGGCCTCCGCTGATGCGGCATAACCATCCACAAAGAACAGATGAGTCTGGCCCTCGTCATCCTGCCAGGTGCCGATGTGGTAGGTTGGAGCGTAGGTGCCGGAATCTGTAAAAAGAGGTACGCCCGTTGTAGGCAATACCCATTCGTTTTCAGTCAGGTGGACCCCAAGATCACTCCACTCTTTCCACAATTTGCCGATCCGAAATTCGCGGCTGGTTCCCCGAAGGGTCCAGACGTGAACATTTTCCCGGCGGATACCGGGATAGGCTTCCTCAATGGCTTCCAGCACCAGTTTCCGGGGGGTCCTAAAATTGATCAGGATGGAGCGGTTCCCGGCAGCTCTGACCACAGCTTTGGGAAGGAGCAGGTTGCCGATGTATCCCTCGTAGGGTCGTGTTACATGGAGGGGCTGGTCAAAGACGTGGAGTATGCTCATGGGGCCGGTTTTCTTGCCCTTCGCGAATCGGGACGTGTTTTCCAAAGTGTCGATCGCGGTGCCCCAGACCGTAATTCCCGCCTCACGCAAATCTCTATAAAAGCCCTTCCAGCCGTATGAGCTGTCATTAATCATCAGCTGAACCCGTTTGTCCAGCCACTTGGCCACCTCAGGTCGGGCGTACACACGGCCAAAACCCAGAAGTGGATTTGAACCCATATCCGGGGTTTCCCCGCCCTTGGGCATCAATCCTTCCCCCAGAGAAACCATGATGGCGTGATTTTCAGGCAATTGCCTGGAGAGGTACCAGAGACTTTCACTCATGATGTAGGCGGAAATCGCGTCCGCGTCCTTTTTCACCTGGTTCTGGCCTGACTTATCCAGGCCTGCACCCTCACCAAAACGGCCAAAAAGCTGCGTGCCCAGTGCAGTAACTGCCCCGGTCATGGCAAAAAGCCGCTCAATTCGCCCATCCACAAACGAAATTTCACCGTGAAATTCCTTGAAAGGCGTGCCCCTTACCCATGTTACATCCACATCTTCCAGCCACAGGTGAAAGCGGCCCAGAATCGGGCGGGAGTCAAATGCCCATTGGGAAATCAGGTCTCTCTTTTCACGGGACTTCGTCACCAGTCACCCCCCGGAGGATCAGTTTGAACTTCATAGAATTTATTCTACCTGTCCGTTCTTACAGTGTCAATGTGTTGCCACCTGTGGGAGGCAACAGTAGGAGTTGGAGTAGGGGTCAGAAAATCAGGGAGTTGCCCTGCCACCCATCACTCATCACTTCCCTTTTCCTGTCCGTTAGGGCAGCCTACTCCTACTGGTTTCCCAGCGTTGCAACCATAACAGCCTTGATGGTATGCATTCTGTTTTCCGCCTGGTCAAAAACCTTGGCGTGCCCGCTTTCAAACACATCTTCACTGACTTCCTTGATATCCGGGAACTTTTTCGCCATATCGGTTTCATCATTGTGGAAAGCCGGAAGGCAGTGAAGAAAAATAACCTCATTATTGCCAGTTGCTTTCACCACGTCCATGTTCACCTGGTAGGGCTTCAGCCGGCGAATTCGTTCCGGAATTTTGTCTTCTTCTCCCATGGAAGCCCAGACGTCGGTATACAACACATCACAATCTTTCACACCATCCGCCAGGTTTGCTGTGAAAGTCAGCTTGGCGCCGGTTTCTCCTGCAATTTTCTCTGCGGTTTCGACAAGCTTGCTCTCCGGATACATGCCATCCGGGGCCACAATCCGAAAATCCATGCCCATCTTTGCCGCACCGACCATCAGAGAATTGGCCATGTTGTTCCGGCCATCGCCAAGGTAGGCAAATCGAATACCTTTCAGGTGACCGAAATTCTCTTTCACGGTGAGAAAGTCCGCCAGAATCTGAGTGGGGTGAAAGGTATCAGTCAAACCGTTCCACACCGGTACACCTGCATACTTGCCCAACTGGACCACCGTGTCATGTTTAAATCCCCGGAATTCAATTCCGTCGAACACCCGTCCCAGCACCCGGGCCGTATCTTTCACGGTTTCTTTCTTTCCCAACTGGATATCATTTTTCCCAAGGTATTCCGGATGGGCGCCTTCATCAACACAGGCCACTGTGAAAGCAGTTCTTGTTCTTGTAGAGGGTTTTTCAAAAATTAAAGCAATATTCTTTCGTTTCAGTGTGTCTCCATACACTCCCGCACGTTTGTTTGCTTTCAATGTTGCCGAGAGATCCAGCAGATAATGGATTTCTTTCGGTGTAAAGTCAAGCAATGTCAGTAGATTTCGTCCTTTCAGGTTTTCAGCCATGGGAGAACCTCCTCGTTCTTTGTACCGCCATTATAATCAACCACCAGTCGAAAAAAAGAAGAAAATCAATATTTCCCGATTTCTTACTGAATTTTAAGCCAGTGAACCCTTCGGTCCTGTCGAAAGCCTGATTTCATCGCCAGGGCCATTGATTTGAAATTATTTTCTTCGATGTGGGCAAATGGGATTTTTCCCTGATTCCTCATCAGCCGAATCAAGAAAGCTGTCAACGCACTTGCATACCCTCTTCTTCTGTAGTCGTCCAATACGTGCAAAAGGCCGAGGGCCAGGTCATCGTGGGTCATCGCCCAGCCCACCAGTTTTCCGGATTCCCGGATCCCGGCACTGGGACCATTCTTAATCCGGCTGCGGATGTAGTCTGGCGATATGGCCCCCTGATAGAGAGAATTTTCATACACATACTGTGCGTCGTCAATTGACAGCGAAGCTATCCGCGAATCGTGCATTTCCCTTAATTTCACATGGTCCGGTAGCACCAGCTTCATCGTGGACATTTGCCACAGGATTGTTTTGCCTTCGGTGAGCAACGGGAGCATCCAGTCTTCAACCACGGCAAAATATCTGTCATCCTCATTTAACAAGCCCAGCACTTTATTCAATTGCTGTTCGTCGGGGGTGCTGATATAGACCCATCGTTGATCACTTTTCCCCCTCAGCAAAACGGAATCACCGATCCTTTCAAGGCTGTGGATGGGATTGTTCTCCATGAAATACAGCATATTCATGTTTTTCAATTCATCCTGTTTCAGGAATGAGACGATGCTCTCAAGGGTGTCTTTTTCCATTTATTTTCTCCGTCATTCAGAAGATTACCGGAGTTATTTCAAAAACAGAGTAACCGCCATCAAAAGCAAGGCGACGAAAATCAATTTCTTGATGAGTTTTTCGCCCCCTTTGATGGCAATTCGTGTTCCTACATAACCCCCCGCGCCCTGGGTCACTGCCACGACCGCGGCAACCGGCCAGTCAATCTTGCCGCTGATGGCAAAAATAATGATGGCGACTATCGTATAACTGGCAATGATAAACACCTTAACACTGTTGGTTCGAACCAGATCCAGGTCTGTGGCAAAACGGATGGAACCAATCAGAAAAAGGCCGACGCCGGCCTGGATGAACCCTCCATAAATGCCGACACCGAAAAACAATATAAAGGTAACAACCGGACCGGGATTTGCGGCCGGTTCACCACTGGTTGCATGACGGTCCCGGTAGACGGAGATCACAACAAAAATCAGCATCAGAATCGAAATGATTTTCTGGAAATCTGCGTCCGGGATGTGTACGGACAAAATTGCACCGCCGATACTTCCCAGAAGAGCCGGAATCATCAAGCGGACATTGGTTTTCAGATCAAAAAGGTCCTTCTGATGGAATCCGTATACCGACATCGTGTTCTGAGTCAACAAAGCAATGCGGTTGGTCCCGTTGGCGACAGTGGCGGGCAATCCGGCAAAGATCAGGAGCGGGAGCATCAAAAAGGAACCGCCGGCTGCCATCGTATTGAAAATGCCGGCAAAAAAGGCTGCGATGCCCAGCAGAATCAGCATGGAATTACCTCCGGGCCCTTCACGACAAACGGTTCATTTCCCGCCTGTCCGATATTTCGGTAAGTTTAGCACAAATTAAAAGAAGTGATGAGTAAGGTGACATCGCCGCCGTGAATAGTGCGGAAAAGCAGGGAATGCCCGATTCCCTGATTTTTCTTGCCCCTACTCATGAAGAGTGAAAAGTGATGAGTGACAACAGAGGTGTTCTGTTTTCAGTGTTCAGTGTTCCGACCGAAAAAGACGGAACGAAACAGGATGGGCAACTCTCTGCGTTTTCTATTTCTCCTGCTCCTGCCCCAACTCCAACTGGGGGAGGGTGACGAGTGGGGAAAACGACAGAGTAAAACGGGGGCCGCCAACGTCCCCGGTGCCTGTAGCCCGCTTTACGACTTTGCCTACAACTGCGAACCTGGATGACAAGAATCAAATGGCTGTCCCCGCAAGTCCCCCTAAATCTGTTTCTCATAATTGGTTGCCAAAAATAATGACCTGCATAATATCGTAAGAAATTACTATACAAATATGCATACGGCAAAGAGAACCCGTGGCTTTTCTTGTTATAAGGTTGGTTTTCTGTTATTATTCAATATTATGAAGTTGCAAGATAATAAGAATGTTAGGCCCTCATTCGCTACGAATCCCCGCCGAAGAATGGAAAAACAGCCATGATGAATCCGCCTAGCAACGGGAATCGGGTCAGCACACCGAGATTCCTCGTTTCGCGAACTTCTATTGTGCTTTGCGTTCTGAGTGTTCTGGTTGTTTTCGGTTTGGTTTTGGCTTTTAGCTCCATCTATATAGTCCATTCTGAGGAGATCGGTCTTGTGGTCCGGTTCGGTGAGTATAGAGAAGCGGTAGCCCCCGGATTACAGTTCAAGGCCCCGTTGTTCATCGACAAGGTATACAGACTCCCAGTCGGTAAACCAATGGAGCTGCATTTTGGATCGAAAGATAGGACGCCACCCGGCGAAGCTCATTTCCAGTCCACTCCAATGGACCGTCAACAAGTGTTTCTCTCGGCTGACCTCAAACAGGTTGCTATAGAGTGGACCACAACGTACCGGATCAGCGATCCTGTCGATTTCCTATTCAAGAATCGAAACGTATTGAAAGTTTTTGAGGCAATGAACGAAGCAACCGTTCAGGTTGCTGCCAGTGGAAATCCCGCCATCAATCTGTCATCCAATGACCGAACTCTGCTCGGTGATCAAATCAAAAAGAGGCTCCAGATTATGTGCGATCAATATGAAACGGGAATTAGGATCGTTCGAGTTGAGGTGGATTCGTTCACCGAATATAAACCTACGCCATAGGCGCAACGTTGCCTCGGTGTTCTTACCCAACCGGTTTGCAGCAGCCTACAAATCCAAAGCGCAAATGCGTTTCCTCCTTTCGCCAAAGCGGTGCGACCGAACGCGAAGGGTAAAACCAATCGAATCATTCCACCCCAGAATCGTCACGAAACTCAACGCGTCAGAAGTTTTTAACATCTTTATCCGTAAACAATTACATGCCTAACAAAGCCTTGCAGCGGACCGAAACCTATTGGATCGCAGCTTGCAAAGGCAACCTGCAATCCAATTTTTCGCTCCGCGAAAACCGGTTCCGGCTGCTGAAGGCAACCGTTGAATCAAGATTACAAATAATATTACAAAACATTCCAGATAATAAGCCAACTTCATGATTTTTTATCCCCTTTCCCTCACCCACCTGCACTTGCTCTTTCACGATCCCAAGGGCAAAGCCCTTGGGATTTGACTCCACCTTTCTTTCGGGGTATATTCAGCTTCGGAGGTGGGGCATGAACCAATACTCGGAAATCCTGCTGGATCATTTCCGCAATCCCCGGAACGTGGGAGAACTCCCCGATGCAAACGGTGTCGGAGAGGTGGGAAATGAGGCCTGCGGAGATATCATGAAACTCTATATCAAAGTAAACGATGACGGAATTATAGAAGATGCCCGTTTTGAAACGTTTGGCTGCGCGTCTGCCATTGCTTCCAGTTCCATAGCCACGGAGATGATCATCGGCAAGCCGGTGGAAGAAGCAATTCATCTTTCCAACAAAGCGATCGCAGATGCGCTGGGGGGTATGCCCAAGCACAAGCTCCATTGCTCCGTGCTGGCGGTAGACGCTCTGGCCCGGGCGGTGGCGGATTATCGCGGGGAGGCGGTGGCGGATTCACCGGATCCGGTCATCTGTCATTGCATGGGGGTCAAGAAAAGTACGATCCTGGACGTGATTGAACATGGAATTGAAGACCTGGACGAAATTGCGGAACGGACAGAAGCTATGACCGGCGCCTGTGGCGGCGAAAGGTGCCGTCCGGTAATTGAAAGAATGGTCAAGGATTTCTTTGGAGACGACAAATGAAACGGGTGTATCTGGATCACAATGCCACCACTCCCATACATCCGGAGGTGAAGGCGGCCATGATTGCCGCCATGGAAGTGTACGGCAACGCTTCCAGCCATCATTCCTTCGGCCGGGAAGCCCATACGTTGATTGAAAATGCCCGAAAAACAGTTGCAGAGGGCCTGGGAGCTGAACCGGAAGAAATTATCTTTACCAGTTGTGGTTCGGAATCCAACAACCTGGTCATTAAAGGCGTAACCTGCGGGAACAGCATCTGCAAGATCGGGTGCGAAAGAAGCGAAGTCATTATCTCTGCAATTGAGCATCCTTCAGTACTGAATACTGCCAAGTGTCTGCGGGGTGAGGGAAAGACAGTCCATCTCTGCCCGGTGGACGAAGACGGAGTGGTTAAACTGGACGTGCTGGAATCACTGATTTCGGAAAGGACGGCACTGGTTTCCATTATGTATGCCAACAACGAAACCGGGGCCATTCAGCCCATTGATAAAATCGCGAACTTGATATCGGGCAGGGACATTATTTTTCACACAGACGCAGTACAGGCATTCGGGAAGATTCCTATCAATGTGAAAGAACTGAACCTGGACTTTCTCTCCCTTTCCGGTCATAAAATATACGGGCCAAAGGGAGTTGGCGCACTGTATAAGAGAAAAACGCGGAAGGTCTGTCCGCTGATTCATGGCGGTCACCATGAGTTCAATCTTCGGGCCGGAACGGAAAACACCGTTCACATTGCCGGATTGGGCAAGGCAGTGGAACTTTCCATTTCCGACATGGACAGCGAATGGCAGCGACTGGGTGAACTCAGAAACTGGTTTGAGGCCGAAGTAATCCGCCGTATCCCTGAAAGTGTTGTCAATGGGGAAGAAACCTCACGAACAGCTCATACCAGCAATATTTCGTTCCGGTACATTGAGGGAGAGTCCATTCTCTACGACCTTGATTTTGATGGTATTGCGGTATCTACCGGCTCCGCCTGTTCTTCCGGTTCATTGGAGCCTTCCCATGTGCTCCTTGCGATGGGAATGGATCACGGCCGTGCCCATGGCTCCATCCGGTTCTCCCTTGGCCGGTCCACTACAAAGGAAGACCTGGCTTACACGGTGGACGCCCTGGAAAAGACAGTTACCCGTCTTCGCAACATGTCTCCCCTCTATCGGGACTCGATGAGAAAGGGATAGGATAATGAAGGCGACGATAGCGTAGATTGCCTTTACAGTCGGCTCAGTTCATCGATTAAACCAATCGCCAACATAGAGTGCCAACTATTAAGCAGGCTAGGACTTTAGTTGTATATCTGCTTCAGAATAATGGGCTTCCCTGACCTGAAGAATATTTTCTTGTCCATGAATACATCTAAATAAAAATATAAGAAAGACTTAGGCATTGTTTTCAGTTGTGGACTGTACGCGTTACTTTTGCCATGTCTTCACTCCAATCTCAGGTTTTGTCCATATTCCTGCCCTGTACCTTGCCTTTTTTGAGCCATCATGTGTAAGAGGTGTACGCGGCTTAATAATTCATTTTCCACCCACAAATCAAACCTGTGCCGGATTGAAGAATATCCCTGTTTGCCCGATAGTTAATACCTGGTCATTTATTTGTCCGGTCATTCTTAACGAATAGGGAGGTCAGAAAGATGGCATTCTCCAGAAAAAGCCCCGGATTCAGTCTAATTGAAGTAATGATTGCTGTGGTCATTTTCTCTTTTGGTATGCTTGCCCTGGTAGGACTGCAATATTCTTCCATCAACATGACCTCAACCTCAAACAATCGTTTTGCAGCAATCAACCTGGTGCAACAGGTAATTGAAAGGGCCCGTGCAGACGGGAAGGGCCGGTTCAATCCCTCCTCGTTTGAAGGAACGTATAACCAGCTCGGCAAACCGGCTACAGGTGAATCCACACGGGTCTTCACCCGCACGGTGGCCGTGAACGGCAATATCCTTGTTGTTCAAGTGAACTGGAATGAGCATACGGAGGTAAAACATGTCACGTCATCGTCATTCTTCTACTAAAGGGCAAGCGGGCTTTTCATTACCTGAGCTTCTTGTCGGTTTATTCATTGCTTCCATTGTAATGACGATGACGTACAAGATGTTTACAAGCCAGGCGAAAATAGCTTCCACGGAATTGCGCGCCAGCAATCTTCAAATGAATGCACAATCGGCTATGCGTTACCTTACAGATCAATTCCGGAATTCGGGTTATGGGATAACCACGAGAATACCCCTGGTTCCGGTCCAGTTTTACGATTCCACCGAAATTGTGTCTTCCTCCACTGCCCCGGCCCCTGCAGGTCCCGGCACGGGTGGCCACGGTGGATGGACACCTGGCGACCTCGGATTACCATCGGACATTCTTGCCGGAACGGACATTATCAGGATTCTAAAAGGGACCGAACGGTATACTGAAATGATGATCAACTCATACAATGAGCCGGCTCAGAGTCTTTTTCTCAACACGCCCAATGTGTTCACTGACAACCTTCCGGATGGGGACTATGGAAATGCGCACGATCCCTTTGTCGGGGGACTTATGCTTGTATACAGCGAAGATTGCGGTTCGCTGGTTGTACAAATTACGCAGTTGAACTCCAATTCATCCAATCCTCACGGCACGTTGGTCGTATTCAATCCAGGTTGGGGTGGAGATTACAATTCCAATACTGGACTTGGGTGCGATTTCACAGGAGGAAGTGCCGTTTTCCTTGGAGATGCCATGAATTCCGCCAACACCCTTTATGTGGATACCCGGAGAACGCTGCGAATCCTGACGCCGGATTCATCACTGCCATTACTCGACAATGTGCTCAATATGCAGATGGCTTGCGGGCTGGATACGGATGGGAACGGTTCAGTTGACATATGGACGTTCAAGCCATCCTCACTGGAAAAGATGCAACTCAAAGCGCTGCGCCTCTATCTCTACACCGTTACATCGGTGACAGGCATACGGGAGGCTCGCACTGTTGAAACGATACCGCCGGACGGTGTAGATGATTACAGACCGGAAGAAAATGGCACAGATACCGATGTAAAAGATGATGAGGGCAATTACACCGGACTCGTCAGACAATACCTGTTGGAAATCAATTTTCGAAATATTTATCCCTCCGTGTAAACGGGAGAAAAAGATGATAAATGACAATTTGACGAAACAGAGACAAAAAGGTGGCGCAACGCTGATTACAACCCTGGTTGTTCTGCTGTTACTGACCGTGCTGGGAATTGGTCTACTGCACATGTCGACGGCCAATATGCAAAGTGCGGGTGGATATCAGTCCTCAGAGCAGGCTTTTAATGTGGCAGAAGCGGGACTGGAACTGGTGGGGCGAAACTATATTACAAACTATTATGCTGCCATCAATTACCTTTTTGCAAACCGGTCAGACATTACACAACTTCCTGACCCCAATTTTGGGGACCTTGAAGCATTGATTTTCAATACCGGTGCCAATGGCTCTTACTACGCGACTTATTATTCACAATTTCCCCAATTCACAGGAGTGGTACAAATTGATGAGGAAATCGGCCTTTCAGGTACCTACTATGTGCGCATCATTGACAATGACGTGCTGACACTGGAAGACGGTAATTACTACAATCGATATGAGGATGAAGACGGTGATTACTACAACAATATCATCCAACCCAACTTCACAATTGATCGTGATCACAATCTCCTGATTCAATGCAGAGCTATTATCCGCAAGGGAAATACCATCATCGCAACCAAACTGGTAACGGCCCGTTTTTGCTCTATACCGGAGGCATCGGGTTCCCAGGTCAGTCAATCCGCTGCCAATGTCAATCTGACACCGGCTTTCTGCAAACAGCCCTGGCTGGTCAGGCAATAGGAGGATTTATGAAGCTACTGAAATATTTATTGTTTACATTGATACTACTTGTTTCGATATGTGCCTCAGCCGCAATCCATCCAAAAACATATGATCCTCTGGAACCCCTGAACAAAACTGTCCCACCTAACATCCTTGTTGCAGTTGATAATTCCGGGTCCATGAACCAGGATACAAACAACCAACTGATAATGGATTTCAAGTCCGTGAGGTCTGTGTGGCCGGGAACAGGCGATTTCTGGCATTACAATCTGCCTGGTCAACCTGCATGGGATCATGTTCCTGCGGGTGAGCTGTTTGATGTTCGTTCTGAGTCCATTGGGCAGAATATAACTTCATTGCCACGTTCCGTAACATTGACCGTAGCAGGAGCCAGCGATGAAGTTGAATATGCTGCCATCGCCGTTGATGTGTGGATTCCCGTCACACTGGACAGCCGGAATGCAGACATTACCATTACCCTCAGTCATGACGGTACTTCAGCCGTCATTCATCCCGAAACTCAGTGGTTTACATTCAGGAAATCCGATGGAGACCCAAAGTCGTATGATGAAATCTGCTGCGATGGAAGAGCGTATTGCACCGACGATGAAAAATGCCGCCGTTACCGTATCATGTATGCTTTCCCGGATTTTTTGGGAGCTAATCCTAACGGAAACTGGACAATTTCTGTCAGTTCCCAAGCCACACAGGAAATTACACTGGATGCGGTTTATCTTTCCCACCATCCACTCCCATCCAAAATTGCAGTTCTGAAAGTCGTGTTGCAACAAATTATGAATCAGAGTGCTGGCGTTCGTCTTGCATTGGGAACTTATAAAGCCAATTGGACAAAACCATACAGTTACTACAATTACCTGTTTGATCCGACCGGTACTTATTGGGCCGGTAGTTACTATCTGTGGTGGGTGGATTCTACCAGTCCCGGTTTCTCTCTCTGGCAGGGATGGCCGGCTGACCAATTGTCCTGTGACGATAACCGTGCAGAATTACTGGACTGGGTTTCCATGGATGAATTGGCACCGGGCGCCTTCAATGATGCTGGCGATCAAACCCATGAAATTATGGCCCGTGGCTACACGCCGATTCAGTCCTGCATGAAGGATATTCTTGATGGACTCAACAATGCAGAAAGTTCCCTGTCCAATCTGGCTTATTCAAAAGATCCCTATCAGGCTTGCCGCCAGTATGCTGTTGTTTTTCTTACGGATGGAGCTTGTACCGAATCAAATTGTAACAATGTTACAATCCGAGACACCATCCGAAATATTTACAGGTCCCATGAAATTTCCGTTGGAAGTTCTGAGGCCGGGACCCGCACTTATGTGATCGGACTTTCCATGTCGGATGAGAATCGAGATGTTCTGGACATGTGGGCGGATGCCGGGGATGACGGTGAATTGAATAGCAGTGGTACCGCTTACATGCCAAAAAATTCAAAGGACCTGATGCAGGCTCTGTCGCAAGCCATTTATGAAGCATCTGCCCAGCAAGTGGCTGTGAATTCAGATGTAATCTTTGGAACCATTGATCCGGACAAGGCTGATGACTATAATCCTCTGTTCGGCACCAAGACCGTTACTTTATCCAACGACGACGGATCAAGCGCCGGGACGGCAACGGTCCTGTATCCTGCCGTGTCTGGAAACATTATGTTTACTACCATGATGTTTTACCCTACGTGGGAAGGCACCGTCTGTGCTTATCAGCCCATGTACAAGCGCATTGTCAGTGGAAGCGGAACGGATGAAAGTAATTTGTACTATTTCCCGAATGGCGATTACCCGAAACTGTGGGACGCCCGCAGCATGCTGTCCGAACGGTTAAACGGTACATCCGGAACAGATGGGACCCACATTAATGGTATTCGGGACGCGATGGACCTGACAGACACACTGCCACTTCCCACCGACGGTCCAGACTGGCGGGACATCCGGATGGTCGATCCGGAAAATCCGCAGACGACAATATCTTTGAACCATTTCATATACGATAAGGTTGCTGAGAAATGGCGTCCCGATCCCACAATCGCTTCCCTTGTGGCTGACCGACTGTTCAGTGGAGATATTTCAAAGGGAGAAAAGTTCATTGTATTTCTCCAGAGCCGACAGCTGGCGGACATTACCTATTCCACACCTGCACTTATCGCTGAACCGGAAATGGGCTTTGAAGAATGGAGCGAAGCCTATTTCAATTTCAAGATCAACAAGCGGGCCAGTCGGCTTCCAATCGTTACCGTTGGTGCCAATGATGGTATGCTCCATGCTTTTAGTGCTTATACAGGACGTGAATTGTGGGCCATAATCCCGGTATCCGTTCAAGAGAGCGTAAAGAGCATGCTGGCAAATTATGATTCAGGTACCAACCCTTCCGGCCAATCTGACATTGCAATGCCGGATTACCTTGGAAGGGCAGGACACATTTACGGAGTGGCCAGCTCACCTAAGGTTGCTGATATCAACCTGGGGTACGATTCTGACACAGAAACCTGGGGAACTATTCTGATTTGCGGGCTCGGGGCTGGAGGACACGGATACTTTGCGCTCAACTTAACAGACACAACCAATCCGGTCCCCATGTGGGATACCTCCCGGGAAAGGGATTATCAGGACATGGGGGAAAGCTGGAGTTACCCATCCCTCTGGCAGATTCTCGTAGACGGTCACAGTGTAAATGATACACCTCATGGTGTACCTGCCGGAATTTTTACCTCCGGGCCCAGTCCAGACAGTTCAGAAGGTAAAGCCATGTATTTGATCAATTTATCAGATGGGTCCCTTATTGAGAAATCTTCTCCTGTTGGGATGGCTTCCGACGCTTTTCTTATGGGTGCACCTGGTGGAATCCTGGATCTGAATCAGCAATTTCTGAAAGGTGCTTACTTCGGGGATACCCGGGGCGGTCTATATCGCTTCGGCTATGGAGATGGTCTTTGCAAAGTTTACCAGACTCCGACAGCTACCTGCATTTTATCAACTCCGGCAGTATACGTTGACGAAAACAAAGTAGAATGGGTGGCTTTTGGTGAATTGGGAATGGAAGACCCGTCCCGAAATATGTTTGCATCCGGATCTACTCTGTATTCTTTCAAGGTAGAGACGTGTACGGAAAGCAAGACACTTACAAATCTCGCTTCTGTTGCATCAACAAGCGGCTTAAACGTTGTGGTTCCACTGGGAGCCAATGATGGCTACCGCTACGAATTGCCCACAAACGAAATTTTGTTTACCAATCCGCTGACAACCAGGTTTTACTATGAAGATTCCGAAGGTCTGACACAAACCCAGGCGGTTTCTGTTTTTGTAACCTATCAATACCCTGAGTCCGGCGACACCTGCGGAACGGGCAACTCTTTCATGTATATGTTCGGAATTGCTGACCTCTTCATAGCTGACCCGGACCTGGACGGAAATGTGGCATCTCCAGTGGGAGAAGGAAGGCCTGGTAATCCTGTTAAAACTGGAATTACAGGAACGGTATGGATCAATTCCGAAGACGGACCGATTCGAATTATGCCAGCGGACGACCGAGTGGACACTGCCGTTGTGCCCCTTTATTTCCCATTTTCCGGCTCAGATGCGCGGAAACTTGGCGCCGGGGCATGGATGGTAAAATGAAAACGAAAATCGAAAACGGATTTTCACTAATTGAATTGCTGATCACCATCACCATCATTGCCATGGTTTTGATGGTTGCCACCTTTTCGTATACTCCTGCAATGCGTTCGTATCGTGCCAAGAAAGGAATTCAGGATTTCAAGGCCATGGTTTCAGGGGCAAAAGTGATCGCGTCCAGGAGAAATGTTCCAGTCCTCATTCACTCATACGGCAATCAGCGAATCGATATTTTCATTGATAAGGATGGAAATGGCTCTTATCAGGCAGCTTCAGATGAGTTGTTGTATTGTCTTATTTTTACACCGGACACAACAGATCCCGGACGACCGGCTAACGTACTGAAACTTTATGAGTTTGAACCCCTTACCATACTTTCATCGCAGACCCGTACAGGCCAGTCCGCATTGTCACTCGGTTTCACAGTGGGTTTTGAGGGGACCACCACCGTGTCTTCGATCCCCTTTCTGAGCCAATTCAAATGTCGGGTTGAACCAAACGGGTTTCTTCGAATTCAGGACGCTGCCGGAAATGAAGTGCCATTTGGAGCGGTTCTCTGTGTTCACGCAAATGATGTAATGGAAGGGAATCTTTCGCCAGAACGCCATTATGCACTTGCATTTGCAACCACAGGATGGATGAAAACATATCGCCTTGATGATGAGACCTCAAACTGGGTCGAATATTAGATCGTCCGGGATGTTTTTATGGGGCAATGGAGGCCGCAAACATCCTGGTCCAACACTCTTAAACGCTGAAGGGGGGCTTGTTGCCCCCTTTTCAGTTGGCAAAAAATGCTAGAATAATCCAAATGTTACAAGGGGGGTAGAATGAAAAAAGTGTCCATGTACTTTGCAGCCTTTGTGCTGATGTGCTGCAATGCAACTGCTTTTGATGTGGAAGGAGATCTCAGCATTCGTTCCGGCTACTGCTGGCGGGGATTGAAAATCAATGACGCCGCGGTATTCCAGCCTTCTGTTATATTTTCCTCCGGCAGTTTCTGGGCAGAGGCATGGGGGAATATGGATCTGACGAAAGTTAATGATGACCAGTACCATATGAACGAAGTGGATTTCACCATAGGCTATGATTGGGAATTTTCTAAATTCACCTTATCTGCGGGAGCCATCCATTATTCTTATCCCGGTTCAGAGGAAGAATCAACCACCGAGGTATTTGCTGGTGTCCTCTTTGGTACCCCTCTTAGTCCTGCATTTACGGTGTATCACGATGTGGACCAGTTTGAGGGTACGTTTATTGAATTTTCACTCTCTCATACGTTTCAAATCTTTCCGGAAGACTTTTCGGAAGGGCTGACCTTAACTGCTATGGCAGGTTATGGCTCTACCAATTTCAAAAACGGTTATTTCAAGGTGGGAAACGACATGGCTAAGTCAAGCCTGCACGCTGTGGTGAAAGCATCAAACCAGGAAAATTCCGATCAACCAAATGTGTCCGGTGGGTTATCTGATTATGGACTGATGCTGGAATTACCGATACACATCAAACATGGAAAACTGACATTCAGTTTGGAATATTATAATCTGGCGGATTCGGATATTCATTCGCCTGGATTTGAAACAGAAGATACAAACTTCATTTACGGTATCACATATTCCTACTCATTCTGATAGCCGCTTTTTATTCGAGGAGCGGGGCTTAACTTTCACGAGTGCTGGAAAATTTTAAGTCCAAAATGGGGTGGGAGGAAGGACAAGCCTTCCTCCCTGGGTTTTATGAAACGGAGAGTGCCGACTAGTGCACGTCGACACCATTCCAAGTGGCGACGACCGAATCTCCAGTCCTACATCATTTTAGGTCCCTGCCGGATTTTCCACAATCCACCCAAAGGTGTAAAACCGGGTCCAAATGTGGGTTGGAGAACAAAGGGGCGGACGGTTTTCTATGCGCCTCTTTTCTTATATTAAGAGGTTCATTTTGTATACCTTATTCACGGCCTGAAGTCGATTTTCCACTTCGAGTTTTCGAAAGATGTTATTGATATGCGTCTTTACTGTTTTTTCACTGATAAAGAGTTGATCACCGATTTCCTTATTTTTCAAACCCCGGGCAATGCATCTGACAATTTCCTTCTCACGGCCTGTCAAATAAATATCTTTCTGAGCTTCCGGTTCCTGATCCATTGCTTCCTGATGACCGAAATTGTCAGCAAGTTCCCGCAAAGCAGTCATCATTGTAGAACCGGGAGCCACAATTTCTCCCTTATGGATCAGGCAAAGCAACTCTTCCGTTTTTTGCACCGGGAGATCGGTATTCAGAAATCCACTGACGCCGAGCTTCAACAGTTCCACCTGACGTTCTGGAGACATCTTGTGATTGAAAATGACAATCCGTGTTTCGGGAAACGTCAAACGGATTTTCCCCAGGTTTCCCAGACCGGCCTTGTAGTCCAGGAAATTGCAGGTGCCACACATCAGAATAATGTTGGAGGGTGGAGAAGGCTGTTTTTTTAAATATAATGCGATATTGTGGTAAAAGTGCGTAATAAACAAACGGGAGCTTCCTTTTGCCATTTCCGCAAGCCCTTTCTTAAGCAGCGTATTGTCACAAACAACTGTCAGTGAAATGCCCTGAGAGGGGTCCTTTTTTTCACTATCCTGTTCTGCCAGCTTTAGTTCTCTCTGGTTCAACGCGTCTTCTATGGTTTCCAGGATGGTCTCCGGTTCCGCAGTTTTTGAAAGGTAGTCGCAGGCGCCCAATTTCAGTGCCTGTACTGCAGTTTCATGGGAAGGATAAGCCGTAATTACGATGCATTCCAGAAGAGGATCCTGTGCCTTCAACTGCCCGATCAACTCGATGCCGTTTTCATCTCGTATGCGCAAATCAACAAGTGCTGCTTCGTGAGGGCATCTGGCAAGGCAATCGAATGCTTCTTTGCTGTTACTTGCCAGCGAATAATCATACCCTGAAACTCCAAGAACCAGCTTGTAACTTTCCAGAAGGTTGCGATCATCATCCACTACCAGAATGCGGACCTTTGACTTAGTCATCAGAAATCACCTCCTCTTCCAGCGGTAACCGAATACGGAAACAGCTACCGTTTAACAACTCCGACTCCACTTGAATGTTGCCCCGGTGCCGTTTTATCATGTCGTGGGATACAAACAATCCCAATCCAACACCACTCTCCTTGTGTTCGGAGTAAAATGGTTCAAATATATGGGGAAGTTCTTCTTTGGATATCCCGGACCCTTCGTCCATGATTCGAACTTCACACCATCCCTTTTCAATGATGACTTCTATTCCCAGTTTTCCTGAGAACGCCATTGCCTCCAGTCCATTTTTCATAATGTTGAAAAATACCTGTTTCAGACGGGTGGAATCACCTGAAATCCAGACAGGGGTCTTTACCTTTTCCACTTCTATCCGATAACTTTCTTCAGGAAAGGCGGTTTCAATGGATAACACGGTTTCTTTCAATACCTCCCGAAGATCCAGTCTCTTCAGTTGAATGATCTTTTCCCCACGTGTGAAATCAAGCAATTGGTTGGCGATCATTCCCAATTGCCGTACTTCCATTTTCAGGAGGGCCAGTGTTTCTTCCATCCCTTCCGGATTTTTCTCAATGGCAAACAGGCAATTCTTGATCACACGGATCGGGTTGTTGATTTCATGGAGAATATTTCCCGTGACCCGCCCCGCCGTTGCCAGCTTTTCAATTTTTCTTACTCCCAATGCCATCTGCTCCTGGATCTGCTTTTCATGCTCAATGCGGCGTACCAGTTGATTAAAATTCCGCTGTAATACAGTTATCTCATCATTTCCCTCTTCGGGAATTGTCTGCAATTGCAGTTTGCCCATAACTGCCCGGCTCATTTCCTCGGCTGTCCGGGTTATTCGACCAACGGCGATTCGTTCAAAACCTATGGATGTTGTTCCAACCAGTCCCAGGAATGCCAGAAGCAGAACTGCCATGGAGATGAAAGTGGACTTATACAAAATCCCAAAAAGAGACCGTTTCAACTCTACCCGAAGCGCAAATATGTTCCGATGATAGTAGTCCTTAACGGGGAACACCACGCTTAATTTCATCCCCTCTCGGGTCACAATCATGTCTTTCGTTTCCTGAGCCCCGAAATCAAAGGCATTGACATCTACCATTTCCAGTTTCTCCCGTACCATCTCCCCAATGTGATTCACAATGTCGGCATCTATTCGTCTGCCCATGATCAGGAATCCATTGCTTGGACCGGATTCATCGCTCTTGTGTATTGGGTTTGCGCTGATAAAAACCGGACCCTTTTTTGAGGGAAACAACCCATGGATATGATGTACGTTCAAATTGAGAATGGTCTTTCGAATATTCGGATCAATATTCCCATTGATTATTTCTCTTTTTTCAGGGGGGCCTGTTTTGATCCGGGTGAAAATGGGATGGTGATTTTCGTCATATACACCGACGCAGTCTATATGGAAAGAGTAGAAAACATCGTCCGGTATCGCCTCTTTTGCGAATTCCGGTGTCCAGTTATCGACAGCCCGGTACATGGCATCCCAGTTGGACCAGTCTGTGTTCAGGGAAACCAGATCTTTCAGGCTGCTTTCCAGTGCGCCTTTTACCTGTAGCACAACCTTGCGGGCAAACATATTCTCCTGTTGACGAAGGGATGGGAGAAGAAACAAACTGAGTACTATGACATGAATGGTCAGGAAAACAAGTATAATCGCACTCATAAGCAACATAATTTTGTGTTTGATAGAATGCTTCCGTGATACTCCTTTCCTGACTGTTTGCTTCATCTTGTCATCAACTTTATTCATTTAACTCTCCCAGATGTTCTTGAAAGTATACCATAGCCGCCATTTTCTCTTCACGCTTTTGCGAGCAAAATATCTACGCAAAACCGAAGCAACTACTTTGTAAGTCAAGAAAATGAAAGGAGAGTCGAGGCCCAGTTTAAGTTAGGTTTAAGTTTAGAAAAGAACGCTGGATGGAAATTCTCATTCTTTATCTGTAAGTGAATACTTACGATCTATGATTCAATATCCGACTCATTGTGCCGTTCAGTGGTGGGAGGCTGAAGACGCAATGACCGCGGCGGTTACAGCAGCGACTACGGCTGCCTGAACAGCTGCGACAGCTTCAGATATTGCTTTTCCCACAACTTCGCCGTCGCCCGGTTCCCGGCCCAGTTCCTTGAACTGTTCTTTCACCTGTTTTCGTTTATCTTTCCCGAATACCTCGTCGGAGAGGTCACAGGCCTTGACCAGATTCAAAACCATACGAGTTTCCATTGATGGAGAAGTGCTTTCTAAAACAGTGCGCTTTAATTGTTCCCGGACTTCAAGTTCAGGCAAAGGATTAGCTGTCGGATAACGGACCGAGGGGAAAATGCCCAGTATTCTCTTTTTCTCCCGGTAAAGGATTCCGGAGAGCACCAGCCGGTCCGCGATTTTGTGGCGGAGTTTCCTCATTTTTGAGGCCAGACGGGGCACCCAATATTTCATCGGCCTCAACTTACCGGCTTTTGCGGTCAGTACCGCCAGGACTTCGTCGTGGAGCGGGTCGCCGGAGGGTGTAGTGTTTTGAATCACGAGCTTTCCATTCTGGATGTCAATTCTTCCATCTACCGTCATTTCCAATAGCAGAGCTCCGGCCAGCCCAAAATCCAGTGCCATGCTTGCTTTTGACACTACCGTTCCCTTTTCATCTTTCAAAGCCAGAAGCAGCAATTGTTCACTCAATGTCAATTTCATCAGAATCTCCTCTGGAGAGTGTAAGTGCAAGTGCGAGGCAGAAAAATCAGGAGTTGGCTTTTCCCTGCCTTTTGTCACTCATCACCCATCACTCATTACATGGCGAACCCATTCACTATTTACGCGGCCATGCATGGCCGCGTAAATTATTTAACAACGACGGCGGTGCCGTAGGCCAGAATTTCAGCAGCCCCAGTCATGACCATCGAGGTACCAAACCGGACGTTTAGAATCGCGTTGGCGCCCATCTCCTTTGCGTTTTGTGCCATTCGATCCAGTGCCTGTTCCCGGGATTCGGCAATCATTTTGGTGTACTCGGTAACCTCGCCACCGATAACGTTTCTCAGCATTGCCATAATGTCTTTTCCCACTGCCCTGGCCCGGACCGTGTTGCCCCGGGCCATGCCCAGCACTTCCGTAATTTCTTTTCCCGGAATAAAATCAGTTGTCACAATAATCATCGTCGAACCTCCCTGTACCGTTCAATCTTTCCGTAAAATAATTGTTCCCGTATAACAGATACCAGCAAGATGGCCAGTCCTCCACCGATACAGAGGATGCCCCATTTGATCATAGGTGGGACTCCGGGATCTGACAGCATTCCTTGCACGAGACGGGAAAAACCAAAAAACAACAGCATAATGGCGCCGAGAGAAAAAAGCATCCATCCCAATCCCCGTTCCATCCGATTGTAAATTCCGGACCAGTAACCGTCCCAGAGTTCATCCGGGGGATCCGGGAGTCTCAGTTGTTCCAGCATCCCTTCCATTTTTTTGAATTCTTCCAATTCCCTGCGGCAAGCTTCGCACTTTTCCAAATGCTCTTCCATCCCCGTCAGTTCTGTTGACGGCAATTCACCTGCCACGTAAAGGGGGATTTTTTCCAGTACTTCCTGATGTTTCATAATCCCTTCTCCTGCAGCATTTCTTTTAACTTTTTTCTTGCGTAAAAAAGCCCTGACATTACACTCCCAATGGGCTTTTCCAGAATGTCAGCTATCTCCTGATAGGAATATCCCTGATAGTACCGCAAGTTGAGAATCTCCCGGGCATTATCCGGCAGAGCCGCAACGCACTCGCGAATCAGGCGCGTCTGGTCGTGGTCAATTTCAGTGGTATTCAGTCCGAAAACCCCTTCGATGGGAACCTCGGCCAACTGCTTTCTCTTCCTTAGAAAACTCAGGCATCGGTTTTTCAGGATCCGGTAAAACCAGGGAAAGAACGGACGATTTAGCTCAAATCTTTTCAAATTTCGATAGGCACGGATAAAGGCTTCCTGGGACAGGTCATAGGCATCCTGCTCGTTGTGGACAATGGAATAGGCAGTGAGAAATGCCCGTTTCCGATACCGGTCAACAATTCCCGAAAACGCTTCCTTGTCTCCGGCCAGCACCGCTATGATGCACTCCCGATCTTCTACTGGCAAAGGCTTTGACTCCTTTCTGATTCTTGTGACCCGAATCGGAGGGTTGAACCCCGCCCATCCGGCACAGGTCCGGGACGATGTTTCCATCTCGCCGCTACCGTTCGATGTCTTTGTACCGCTCATGATTCCGGAAAAAAAGCTGCTCCCGGAACACGGAAATCAGCAATACCACCAGTCCGACCGCCACGCCCAGTACAGCCAATTTGTAACTGAAGGGTACTGACGCGTCGGCCGTCAGGGAGTTAAATCCCTCCAGCAGGCTGTCAAAAATCAATAGAACCGCTCCAACAGCCAGCAACAAGCCGCCGGTAAACCGTTCAATCCGCGCATAGGTGGAAAGTCTGTGGTTGCTCATTTGCTTGTTTTCAGGTGCCATGTCTCATTTCCTCCCGCCATTTTATCACGTTCACAC